>JBBQEY010000017.1:0-25073 GCA_038321425.1 Burkholderiales bacterium
GGAAGGTCCGCCATGTTGCAACCCGCCGGAAGCTCGCTCTTCGACGAACTGCGCGTGCAATACGAGGCGGCGCGCACGTCGCCGCACTCGCATGAGGACGTCGAGGGTTACCAGCAGATCGACGCGCGCCTGCGCAAGGCCTACGCGTGGCTGGAAAAGGCAATGGCCTATCTCGACGAGCTAAAGCCCCCGATTCAGCATCGCTACGATCTCGGGCACGGCATGGTGCTGGAGAATCCGCACTTCAATCGCGGGTACGTCGGCCAGCACACGCAGCGCATCGTCGGCTTTCCCGTCATCGACGAGATCAACATCTGGTACGAGATCGCCACCGCCAATCCGCAGACGATCGAAGTGTCGCCGGGCGGTGTCGCAATGGCGGAGAAAACACTCGACGACGCAGGACTGCAATATTCCGCGCGCCGCGTGGTGGACCACAACGGCGTGGTGACGAAGTGCGTGTTGACGGTCCCACCGGCCGTGCCGGCCGCTGTGATGTTCAAGACTGACTACCGCACCGGGCTCATCACCTGCGCGATGACCAACGTCGATCGCTTCGATCGCGTGACGCTTGAATTCCACAGCAACGCCATCGAGGCGCCATTGCTCGATGAGCTGCTGCACTTCATCCTGGGCCGGGACGGTAATTTCCTGCGCCGCGCGCCATTGGCGGGCATCCACGGGCAGCTGCGGGGGTAGCGTCAGGCCACCTCGAGCATGAATTCGACTTTCACGGCGTCGAACGGGAACTCGACGGTACCCGAATCGTTGCGGAGAATGACCCCCGCTTCGATCAGGGCGATCACGTCGCCGTGAACGGCCTTGACATCGCGGCCGGCCCGGCGAGCCGCTTCTCGAATCGACATCGGCCCAGCTCCACACATGGACTTGAGCAGGTCCCATCGCTTGGCTGACAGGACCTTCCACAACAGTTCGGGTGTTGCGAAACTGATACGCGCCTCGCGGTCTGCGGTGCCACCCTTCATCACGCGCTCTACATCCGCAAGTGAGTCGGCGATGGATCGAACATCAAGAACGATGGTTTTCACGATTCCACCTCGCAATGTCAGCGTCGAAGTCAGCCAGGAGTTTGGTTGGTGAGGCAAAGTCATAGACCCGTTGCCGGGCACCATAATGCCGGTGATCGCCTTTGCCCCGTTCGTTGTCATAGCGTACGACACATTCGCCGGCCACCACGTAGGCCAGGCGATACTTGAACATGTGCGTGGACGGCAGAACTGGTACGTCGACACGCCAGACGACCAGTTCGATGAAGGCATCCTGTGCAACGACGACGCGGCGTCGAATCAGGTTTACCGCCTTCATGTTGGAGAGACTAACAACAGTTCAGTATGTTGTCAATCACTCCAACAGACCGCTAGCGCCACTCCCAGTGGCGCAGGCTGTCGCCTTCGCGGCGGTCGAAGGCGCGCTCCATGCCTTCCAGTTGCGCCAAGTCCGTGGCGCGCGCATAGCGCTCTTCCTGCTTGCGGATTTCCCAGTCGGGGCGCGCGTACCAATGGTCGCCCAGTTGCGTGTGGCTTCCGGCATTCCATCGGGTGAACGCCGCTGCTGCGCGGGCGGGCAGTGACTGCACCAGCGCGGTGACCGCGGCCACGGGGCGCGCGAAGGGCGAGATGCCATTGTTAAGCCAATCGGTGCGAAGCGCCAGGTCGTTCCGGGACTGGGTGATCGGACAGGCGCGGACT
This sequence comes from Burkholderiales bacterium, assembly GCA_038321425.1. Lineage (GTDB taxonomy): Bacteria > Pseudomonadota > Gammaproteobacteria > Burkholderiales > Casimicrobiaceae > VBCG01. The sequence goes on from JBBQEY010000017.1 coordinate 1,710, forward strand.
CAAGGATAGGCGAAGCATCCGGCGGTTCGTCGCGCGACGGCAAATGGATTGCCGGAGATCGCTTCGATCCCCGGCGGTTCGGCATGCGCGATGTATCGTCGATAGGCCACAAGCAAAAAGGCCCGCATTGAGCGGGCCTTGCGCTTGACGCGGAAGGGCGAGAGCTAGCTGCCGGTCTTCACCATCGCACCTTGCGGCAGGGGCTTCGCCGCAGTGGTGCTCTTCTTCGCCGGCGCCTGCTTCGGCGTCACCACGAGCGGCGGTTCTGCGACCTTGACCGTGTTTGCCACGGGGGCGGCGGGGCCGGCGGTAGCTTGCGAGACGATGACGCCACCATCGTAGTCACCGGTGGCCTTCATGTCGTTGCAGGCGAGGGCGGATCCGCTGGCGAGGACGGTGCCGGCGGCAAGGGCGACGAGGGCTCGATTCATGACAACCTCCGGACGAGAATAGAGCGAAAAGCTTGCGCCTGAACTGGGCGGGCGTCAACCCCGATACGGTCGACACAATAGGCGGTACCCGAAGGCCGCGCCCAGCCCACGGCCGGCCACAGTAGGGGGCCCGCCGGACGATGCCCCTAGCGACGCCTCGTCAATACTCCTAAGCCGTTGCTATTGACGTTATCAATGGTGAGCGATGATGCATGTCCGTTCGGTCCGATGACAAAGAACACCGGAGATGGTTTGTCAGCCATTTCCGGGTCGGGATAGATCAAAAATGTGTCGCGGTCGAAATGCAACATCGGATAAACCTTCTTGCCTTCCGGACCAACTCTGAGCGTGAGCGTTTTGCCTTCGGCCATCACGGTTCCAACGCCGACATAGTCGTTGCCGTACGTTCCCGAGTAGGAAGCGAGCGGCAACGCCGGAGTTGCCGGTTGAGGCTTCGTTCCAAATGTGGACTTCGCAGCATCGATCGCCGGGCCAAACAGGCTGGCGTAAAGTACATCCCATTTCCCGGTCCAATCCGCTTTGACCGACCCTGTGAAAACCAAGTCGGCAAAGCTGTCGGCCAGGCCTTCCGGTACGCCTGTGGGAAAGGCATTTGTAAGGACCACGATACCAAGGTCCGACTCCGGATAGAGCATGGCAAGCGTGCGGCTGCCAAGACTGAATGCGCCTGCATGCCCCCATGTGACACCATACCGGCCGAACTCCACGTTCCAGCCAAGGCCGTAGAACGAAGCGCCACCAGTGATCGGGTTGTGACTCCGCGCCATCAGAGGGACATGCGTCTGCGCCAGGGCTGTTTTCGAGATCATCTGTTTGCCGTCAATGGCTCCATTCGCGAGTTCGAGCTGCACCCATCTCGCCAGGTCACGTGCCGAACTGCTGACGCCACCTGCCGGGGACTGGACGCTCGGATCGCGCTTCAGCTTGGCCTGCCAGTTGCCAATACTCCCTATGTGCAGAGCTGATTTGTTTTGGCGAGCCACGAAATCTGAATAGCGCGAAGACGTCGAAGTCATACCGAGCGGGCCATAGAGTTTTGCTTCCGCAGCGTCTTCCCATGAGAGGCCCGTCGGCTTGACAGCCGCGATCGCACCAGCCGCTATGCCGGCGTTGGAATATGCATAACCGGCCCGAAAGCTCGATGACGCGGGAACCAGCCGCAGCCGCGAGATCACCACGTCGCGCCCGAAGCCGATGTCTTCCAGATCGTCACCTGCGGTACCAGGCAGTCCGCTACGATGGTTGAACAAATCGCGCACCGTCAACTGCTGAGTCGGATACGCATCCTTCAGCGCGAAGGAGGGATCGAGGTCGGCAATTCTGGTATCCCAATCGACCAAACCTTCGCTCACAACGGCAGCGACGATTGTCGAGGATATAGGTTTCGACAGCGATGCAATCTGGAAAACCGTGTCTTTGTCCACCAGATCGGGCTTGCCGGCTTCCCGCAACCCGAAACCCTTGAGATAAACCACCTCGCCCTTATAGACGACGGCGATCGAGAGGCCGGGAACTCCGCCGGTTTCGATCGTTCTCTGAGCCAATGCCTCCAGCTTGGGCAATGCCGCAATAACCCGCACACGGTCCAGTGGTTCTGCATAAGCCGGGACTAACGATGCTGTCAAAACTGCGAAAGCTAACAACATCATTCCGCGATAGAACATACCGTACTCCCTCATCGATCGGCAGGACAATGACAGGAAACGCGATAGGTTGAAAGAAATCTCCTATCGTCAGGACTATCGGCAGCACTGGTTCAGTCGAAGACAATTCACGCTACGCGACGACTTCGAGACCACGTTTCCGCACGAGGTGGAGCAACTTCAGCGCGGTTCCGGTGGGGCGCTTCTGACCAGTTTCCCACTTCTGGACGGTAAAGACACTGGTATTCAACAGCGCTGCAAACACCGCCTGGCTGACATGTGACTGAACCCGAATTGTTCTGATCTTGCTAGGCGACAACGTTTCTACCGGTGCCAGACACAGCCGGTCGAATTCGCGCAGCGTAACCTGCTTCGTCACGCCCGCAGCATGAAACCCCTTGGCCGTTTCGTGCACGGCCTCAAGAATTGCTGATTTAGTCTTGCGCATCGCGATTTACCTCCATCAGACCGCCGTCCGCTCCCCGTTGTTGTTTATGATCACTGCCCGACTCTTGGCGCCCCTCAACTGTCAAACTGGGTCACCATAGAAGGCCTGTCGATGGACTCCACCGATGCGATCGGCGGCACCAAACCGCCCTTGCTTGAAGCCACCCCGAGAAACAAATCTCTTGTTCATCGACCCCGAATTTCGGGACGTCACACATCACCACATTGACAGCTGCTCAAGTCAAACCAGAGACAGGCGCGCCGCCAAGAAGTCGACAAAAGCCCGTACGCTGGCCGGCTGCCGCCGCGACGACATCACGGCATGCACAGGCAAAGGCGGCAAGGCCCACCCTTGCAGGACCTGCACGAGCCGCCCCGCGTTCACGGCCTCGCGCGCAAGCGGATGCGATAGCACCGCGATGCCCAGCCCGCGCTCGGCCAGCATTCGCATCAATCCGAGATTGTTGACGGTGAAGCGCCCGCGCACCGTGACCTCCATCGCAGCGGCGTCGCGCTGCAGACACCAGCGCGCCTCTCGCTGCGGCGTGGGAAGGGTGATGCACTCGTGCTCGACCAGGTCGGCGGGCTGCTGTGGCTCGCCATGCCGCTCCAGATAAACAGGTGCTGCGAACATCAGCATCTCGACCGTGCCGATACGGCGCACGATCAATTGATCGCCTTTCACGGCGCCGATCCGGATGGCTACATCGACACTCTCGCCGACCAGATCGCGTTTGCTTGGCGACAAATCGAGCTCGAAGCCGATGCCCGGGTAGCGGCGCGCGAATTCAGGCAGCAGTGGCCCGACATGATTGACGCCCATGTCGACCGGCATCGACACACGCACACGGCCCGTCAGGCCCTTGGCGGCGTCACGCAGCGCCTCCTGAGCTAAGCGCGCCTCGTCCACCAGTGACTCGCAGCGTTCAAAGTAGCGACGCCCTGCTTCGGTAAGTTCGACTTTGCGCGTCGTGCGGTCGAACAGACGCACGCCGAACTCGCGCTCCATCGCGGCAATGCGCCGCGACAGCGTTGCGCCCGGCACACGAATATTGGCGCTCGCACGGCTGAAGCTGCCAGTACGTGCCACCTCGACAAAAAGCGTCATGTCGTGCAGTGCCGAGAGGTTACTCATAGCAGGATAGTCTATTCCATAAATGGAAATATCTTCTCCGTTTTTGCCACTTCCTTCAGATGCGCTTGCGGTGCACCATGCGCGGCATCAACACGGTGGTCAATTGAGCCTGGGGGCTGCGATGCAAACGAAGCGATATCACAAGGCGTTGGTCGCACTGCACTGGCTGCTGGCCCTGATGCTGATCGTGGCCCTGGCAATGGGCACGTTGGTGGTCAAGACGGTGCCCAACAGCTCGCCCGACAAGATCGGCGCGCTGCAGGGCCACATGATTGCCGGTGGCCTGATCCTGATACTGATGCTGGTGCGGCTGTTGGTGCGCCTGAAGACCGATCACCCTACGCCGGCGACCACCGGCAACGCACTTCTCGACCGAATCGCACCCGCGATGCATTGGGCCTTGTATCTGCTGGTCCTGCTGATGGTAGGCAGCGGTGTGGCGATGTCGGTGCTGGCCGGCTTGCCAGCCATCGTGTTCGGCGGTGTGGGCAGCCTGCCGGTGAACTTCGATGCGCTGCCGCCGCGCGCGGTGCATGGCCTCGTCGCCAAGGTGTTGATGCTGGCGATCGGCTTGCACATTGCGGCGGCGCTCTACCACCACTTCATCCGGCGCGACGGCTTGCTGTCGCGCATGGGCTTCGGGCCGCGCTAGAGCCCGCACTACACAGCAGGTCAGACACGATGAAAGCCATCCGCATCCACGCCTACGGCGGGCCCGAGTTGATGCAGCTCGACGATGCACCGGTACCCACCTGCGGTGCCGGCGACCTGCTGGTGCGGGTGGTCGCGGCCGGCATCAACCCGATCGACTGGAAGCAGCGCTCGGGCGCCATGGCCGCGCAGATGCCCAAGAGCTTTCCGATCACGCTCGGCGCCGATGCAGCGGGCGTCGTCACCGCAGTGGGCGGCGCGGTAAGCGGATTCGAACTCGGCGACGAGGTCTTCTTTTACGCCGAGTTTGCGCGCGGCGGCACCTATGCCGAGTACGTGGCGGTGGACGCGAGCCAGGTAGCAAAGAAGCCGCGCACGGCCTCGTTCGCAAGCGCCGCGGCTCTGCCGATGGCGGGCCAGGCCGCCTGGACCGCCTTGATCGAAACCGCCCACGTCGAACGCGGTCAGCGCGTGCTGATCCACGGTGGCGCCGGTGCGCTCGGCACGATCGCCGTGCAACTTGCCAAGGAATATGGCGCCCATGTCACCGCCACCGCAAGCGGCGACGGCGTGGCCTTGGTGAAGAGCCTCGGCGCCGATGAGGTGATCGACTACCGCAAGCAGCGCTTCGAACAAGTCGCACGCGACATCGACATCGTGCTCGACACGCTGGGCGGGCCGACGCAGGAGGCGTCCTGGGCTACGCTGCGCCAGGGCGGAATCCTCGTCGCCACCGCCATGCCGCCGCCGCCTGAACGCGCGGCCGCAGCGGGCGTGCGCGCGGTCTTCGTCTTCACGCCGCCTCGCGGTGCGGTGCTGGCACAACTCGCCGAGCGTGTCGACGACGGGCGCTTGCGCGTAGTCGTCGGCCAGGAGTTCGCGCTCGCCGATGCGGCACACGCACACCGCCTTGGCGAGGGCGGCAAGGCGCGTGGCAAGATGATTCTTCACATCGCTGCACCCGGAGGGTGACAGGCGGCGAGTAGCCGCCGAGAGACAGCGTGCAAGCCCGGGCGTAGTGGACCAACCTGTGCGTCACACCTTTCGAAACCTTCCACAACCACCCAGAGAAACACCATGACTTCAAAAAAATCTGTTCTGTCAGTTGGCTTGCAGCCGCAGCTCATCAACTTCGCAGATCCGGCCTACGCCGCCTTTCCTGGCATGACGGCCGAGAAGGTTCAAGGCGGGCTGGACAAGGACATCGCTGCACTGAACGCCTTGGGTTACGACGCCACACTGTGCCTTACCGATTTTGGCGAAACCGCAGAGGACGTGATCCGGGCGACCTTGCAGAAGAACCGCTACGACTGCGTCGTGATCGGTGCGGGTGTGCGCACCATCGGTAAAAACTTTCTCCTGTTTGAGAAAGTGCTCAACGTGGTCCATGAGCATGCCCCGCAGGCGCGAATTTGTTTCAACACTGGGCCATTCGACACAGCGGAGGCGGTGCAGCGCTGGTGCTCAGTTGCCTGACAACTTTCCGATTTAGTGGAGGAGGCGGCATCCTTACTCATGCAGGATGGACTGCAGGCGCAAAGAAGCGCTGACTTCATCACTGGCGATATTTCAGGTTGGGTCGATGAATGGACGCTAATAGCCACGACACCCGATGGCACCAAGCTTGATCTAAAAGGTATTCCCGGCGATGTTCTTAAAAAGCAAAAAGATGGCAACTGGGCTTATTTGATAGATAACCCTTATGGCGCAGCTTACCTCGCATGAAAGATAGCATTTTGATCATCACGTAGAACATCCCTCGGTCACCTTTAAGATTTTCCAAAGAAATATGATCAATCAAGCAAGCTTCGATACTTCGTTTTCCCATCACACGGCCAAGGTAAATGGGGTAAATCTACACTACGCGACCGGCGGCAAAGGCGAGCCACTTGTGCTGATTCACGGCTACCCTGAAACTTGGTACACATGGCACGAAATGATGCCGGCATTGGCAGAAAAATACATGGTCATCGCAGTTGATTCACGTGGCTTAGGCGATTCCGAAATCACGTCGACCGGTTATGACAAGCGCAATGTTGCCGAAGAGGTGCATTAGGGATGGCGGGCAGTCAGGCCCAATTGTTTTCATCGCGGTTTTTCATATCCGGCCCGAGGACATCGATCAACTGTTGATGGCTTGGTACGGCGAAGAGCCTGTTTTGGTGCAACAGCCCGGGTTTACTTCGCGCGAGCTCGTCCGTGGCCGCGCGGGCAGCGATGTCTTTGTTGACTACGCAAAGTGGGAGTCTGCGGCGTTGTATAAGGCCGCGCTGATGCATCCCGAACATAGGGTAGAGTCAGCTCCAAAGCTGCCTCCAAGGTTGGCAATGTCGTGACGGTTACCGGGGATTGGAAGAGCGCTGCTTATACCGGGCCGACCAAGTTTGTGTTCGTATTGGACGGGGAGCGGATTACCGAACTGCGCCTGAGTTAGGTCGCCCGGAACTTCCGCCCCTCAAAGATTCTGACGATCCCGCGCGAGTTGATCAAGGCCATGGTCAAGGGGCTGGTGGTAGTTTCGGGTCAGAGACGCCGCTCGTTGCTGTGAGTGGTGGTAGTTTCGGGTCAGGACGCCGCTCGTTGGTTTGAGTGCCAAGCCCTCCACGGGCTTTGCTCGCCATGCGCATCCCCGTTCGTCGGCGCCATTCGCGCCTCGTCACATCCGGCGCCTGCACTTGCCGGGTCGGCTAACATAGCAGGTTCAAGCGGCGCGCCACGACGTCGCCTTCGCTGCGTGCCTCTTGGCAGCGGACACTCATTCAACATCCTGACGAGACCCCTCCCGATGAGCGATCAAGGCTACCTGCGCCAACCCACGTTGGCGGGCGACACCGTAGTTTTTGTCTGCGACGACGACCTGTGGAGCGTGCCCGCCACCGGCGGCACGGCCCGGCGCCTCACCGCGGGCTTGGGCGAACCGTCCACGCCGTGTCTTTCGCCCGACGGCAAGTGGATCGCCTACGTCGGCCGCGACGAGCAGCACCCGGAGGTGTACGTGATGCCGGCCGAAGGCGGCCCGGCGCGACGCCTGACGTACCTGGGGCCCGACGTGATGGTGCGCGGCTGGACGCGCGACGGTCACATCGTGTTCGTCACCACGCAGGGCCAGCCGTTCTTTCGCAACTATCGCGCGTATTCGATCGACCCGGCTGGCGGCTTGCCGCAGCCGTTCGCGCTGGGCCAGGTGAATCACCTGGCCTTCGGCCCCGGCAACGCGCGCGTGATCGGCCGCAACACGGCGGATCCGGCGCGCTGGAAGCGCTATCGCGGCGGCACGGCGGGTCACCTGTGGATCGACGCGCAGGGCACCGGCACCTACCGCCGGATGACGGAACTGAAGGGCAACATCTCGAGCCCGATGTGGATCGGCGAGCGCGTGTACTTCCTGACGGACGCCGAAGGTGTCGGCAACATCTACTCGTGCAAGCCTGATGGCAGCGACCTCACGCGCCACACGGATCACGACGACTATTACGCGCGGCACGCGCAGGCCGATGGCACGCGCATCGTCTACCAATGTGGCGCGCAGATCTGGTGCCTCGACACCAGGACCGGCAAGACGCAGCCGCTCGATATTCGCGTCCCGGGTCACCGCGCACAGGCAGCGCGACGCTTCGCACCCGCGGCTGAATTCATGCAGGGCTTCAACGTCCATCCTGCGGGCCACAGCGTGGCCGTGGACGTGCGCGGCAAGCCGTACACGTTCGGCCTGTGGGAAGGTGCGGTCAAGCAATGGGGGGCGGACGATGGCCGCCGCCGTCACGGCCAGTGGCTGGCCGATGGCACGACCTTCATCACCGACAGCGATGCATCGGGCGAAGAGCGCCTCGAAGTCTTTCGCGACGGCAAGACCACGACGCTGCCGTGGGACATCGGTCGCGTGGTGGCGATGGCTGCCGCGCCGCGTGGATCGCGGGTTGCGATTTCAAATCATCGCAACGAAGTGATCGTCGGCGACATCGACACCGGTGTCATGCACGTGGCGGACCGCAGCGACTACATGCGCACCGAAGACCTTGCCTGGTCGCCCGATGGCGCGTGGCTCGCGTACCAGTCCTGGACCAGCGCGCGCCATTGCGCGATCAAGCTGCACGAGGTGGCGACCACGACGTCCACGCTCGTCACGCAACCCGACTTCCGCGACTACAGTCCTGCGTTCGATCCGGCGGGCAAGTACCTGTACTTCCTGTCGGTGCGCACTTTCGATCCGGTGTACGACAGCGTGCAGTTCGAACTGTCGTTTCCACGCGCCGCGCGGCCGTACCTGATTGCGTTGCAGGCCGATGGCACGCCGCCGTTCGACGCGGCGCCGCGTGGCTTCGAGCCGCCGGGCAAATCCGACGACAAGGACGACAAGAAGGACAAGAACGACAAGGACGCGCCGACCGTGACGCGGGTGGACATTGCCGGCATTGCGGCCCGCGTGGCGCCGTTTCCGGTCCACGAAAGCCGCTACGGACAGATCGCCGGCGTGGCCGGCAACAAGGTCGTGTGGACGCACCAGACGGTGGTCGGCGCCCACGGCCGCGGTGGCCACAAGGAAGCGGCGGGGCGCCTCGAGCTTTTCGATTTCGCCACGCTGAAACCCGAGACGATGGTGGAGAAGGTCGATCGTTTCGTCGTCAACGCCGACGGCACGGCGATGGTGGTGCAGGACGGCAAGAAGCTGCGCGCGCTGGCCGCCGACAGGAAGCCGGAAAAAGACGGCGGCGACGCGCCATCGCGCAAGTCCGGCTGGATCGATCTCGGGCGCGTCCGTGCCTCCGTGTCACCACGCAGCGAGTGGAAGCAGATGCTGCGCGAAGTGTGGCGGCTGCAACGCGATCACTTCTGGACTGCGGACATGTCGGGCCTCGACTGGAACGCGATCTATGATCGCTATGCGCCACTGCTCGAACGCGTGTCGACGCGCGGGGAACTCTCCGATCTCATCTGGGAAATGCATGGCGAGCTGGGCACGTCGCACGCGTACGAAATGGGCGGGGATCACCGCAAGCCGCCCGCGCTGGCACTGGGGCACCTCGGCGCCGAGCTGGCGCTGGCCGCCGACGGACAGGGCTACACGATCACGCGCATCGTCACCGGCGATGCCTGGGAAGCGGGTGCTGATTCGCCGCTCAATGCCATCGGCGTGGCGGCGAAGGTGGGCGAGCGTATCGTGGCGGTGAATGGCCAGCCGGTTTCGCGTAGCGTGCCGCCGTCGGCATTGCTGGTGCACCAGGGCGGCAGCAAGGTCGAACTGACACTCGCGAGCGGCGAAGGGTCCAACGCCACGACGCGCACGGTGCTTGTGCAAACGCTGCCGGACGACGTGCCCGCGCTGTATCGCGAATGGGTGGAGCGCAATCGCGCGTGGGTGCATGCGCAATCGAGTGGCAAGGTGGGGTACCTGCACCTGCCCGACATGCAGGCGGCGGGCTTTGCCGAGTTCCATCGCTACTTCGCGGGGGAGTCCGACCGTGACGCGATGATCGTGGACTTGCGCTACAACCGCGGTGGCCACGTGTCGCAACTGCTGCTCGAAAAATTCGCGCGCAAGCGTATTGCGTATGGCACGGCGCGGTGGATGGCGCCCTCGCCGTATCCGGATGAGGCACCACTCGGGCCGGTCGTGGCGCTGACCAACGAGCACGCCGGTTCCGACGGCGACATCTTCTCGCACAACTTCAAGCAGATGAAGATCGGCCCGCTGGTGGGCACGCGCACGTGGGGTGGCGTTGTCGGCATCTGGCCGCGGCATGGGCTGGTGGACGGGACATCGACCACGCAGCCCGAGTTCTCGTTCTGGTTCAACGATGCCGGATTCGGCGTGGAGAACTATGGCACCGATCCGCAAATCGAGATCGATAACGCACCGCAGGATGGCGCGTCGGGCAACGACCGGCAGCTTGAAAAGGCGCTGGCCGTCGCGCTGGCGGAAAGCGCCACCGCCAAGCCGCGCGTGCCCGACTTCGGGCCGCGACCCAAGCTGGCGCGGGGCCCGTTGCCGCCACGCAAGTCCTGACAAAGGGGCCAGGCTCGAATTGTTTAATCGAGCCTGGCCTCTTTGTTTAATCGAGCCTGGCCCCAATTCGTTCCCCGGCCCGTCGCGGTAGCATGCGGGCCATGAACGAGCGCAGCGCGATGGAGGTGGCGGCGGTCCGGGCGCTGGAGGAGGCGGACCGCACGCGCACGACCTGGACCGACGACGACCGCGCGTGGGCCAGCCGTGCCGCCGCGCAGGTGGTCGGCGAGCACGCCGCGCCGGAAGCCTTCATCGCGCGGCGCGCCGCGCTGGCGCTGGAACGGTTGTCGACGCGCTCCCGCGCGTTGCCTTCGATAATCCGCGCGTGGCGCTGGCGGCCCTGGGTAGGCGTGGCCATCGTCGCGCTGGCGTTCGTTGCCGGCGTGGTGGTCGACCGCATCGACGGCACGCAGCGGATCAATGTCCTGGCACCACCGGTGCTGCTGCTGGTGCTGTGGAACCTCGGCGTGTACGCGGTACTGGGCGCGGGATACGTGCTCCGCTACGGCGATGCCAGCCCGATGGGTCCCCTTCGGCGCGCCGTGGTGCGGCTTGCCGCCAACCGCCGTCCGGCGCCCGCACCGAGGGATGCCAATGCCGACCCGATGCCGCAGGCGATGGCGGCGTGGGCTCACGCCTGGATCGATCAATCCGGACCGCTTTACGCCAAGCGCGCCGCGCGTGTCCTGCATCTGGCCGCCGCCGCGCTGGCCATCGGCGTGATCGCAGGTCTCTACTGGCGCGGCATCGCCGTGGAATACCGCGCAACATGGGAGAGCACCTTTCTCGACGCTCCTTTCGTGCGCCAGCTGCTCGCGATCTTCTACGCACCAGGCGTGTGGCTGACCGGCAATGCCATTCCCGACGTGGCGGCGATCGCCGCGATCCGCGCACCCGGCAACGCCAATGCGGCGCCGTGGCTGCAGTGGATGGCGGCGACATTGACGTTGGTGGTGATCGCGCCGCGGCTGGTACTGGCGCTGCTTGCGGGCCTCGTCGAACGGCATCTCGCCGCACGGCTTCCGATCGCGCTGGGCGAAGCCTATTTCCTGCGCCTGCTGCGCGGCTTGCACGACGGCCCGGTGCCGGTGCGCGTGGTGCCTTACAGCTTCACGCCGGACACAGCGGCTGCGTCCACGCTGGCAGCGATCCTCGGTCGCGCGGTAGGCGGCAATGCGCAGGTGACCATGGCGCCGGCAGTGGCGTACGGCGCGGATGAACCCGCGGCCCTTTCGACGGCAACGGAATGGCAGGTGCTCCTCTTCAACCTGGCCGCGACGCCGGAAGCGGAAACGCACGGCGCCTTTCTCGCCGCAATAGCTGCGAGCACCCGCGCGGGAGAGTCCCCGTTGGCGGTGGTCGACGAATCCGGACTGCGCGCGCGCCTCGGCGACGATGCCGCACGACTCGATGCGCGGCGCGCCTTGTGGCGGAGTCTTTGCGACGACCATCGCTGCGGGGTGCTGTTCGTCGATCTCGCGGCACCGGATTTCGCGGCCGCCGAGCGTGCGCTCGATGCCGCGCTGACGACACCTCGCGCCGCGCCATGACTACGGCGACCATTGCATTGTCGCTGATCTCGCATACCAATGCGGGCAAGACCACGCTGGCGCGCACGCTGCTGGGCCGTGACGTCGGCGAAGTGCGCGATGCGCCGCACGTGACGACCGACGCCACATCGTGGCCGCTGATCGAGACGCTGGACGGCGACGTCTTGCTGCTTTGGGATACGCCGGGTTTCGGCGATAGCGCGCGCCTGGCGAAGCGCCTGGCGCAGCAGGGCAATCCCATCGGCTGGTTCCTGGCCGAGGTGTGGGACCGCTTCCGCGACCGGCCGTTCTACCTGACGCAACTGGCCGTGCGCAATGTGCGCGACAGCGCCGACGTGGTGCTCTATCTCGTCAATGCCGCCGAGGCTCCGGAGGATGCGGGGTATCTCGCGCCGGAACTCGCGGTGCTGGGCTGGATCGGCAAGCCGGTGGTCGTGCTGCTGAACCAGACCGGGCAACCGCGACCGGCGGACGTGGAAGCCACGGAAATCGAACGCTGGCGCAGTGCGTTGCAACGTTACGCCGTGGTGCAATCGGTGTTGCCGCTCGATGCCTTTGCGCGCTGCTGGGTGCAGGAATTCGCGCTGTTTGACGTGATCGAACAGTTGCTGCCGGCCTTGCGGCGAACGGTCTTTGCGCGCCTTGCCGCCGCGTGGCGCCAACGTCGCTGGACGCAGTTCGGCGACGCGATGGCGGCGTTGGCCGAACCACTCGCGGCGGCGGTAGGTGCGCGCGTTGTGCTGCCCGCGGCGCCGATGCTGCAGCGGATCACGCAGGCGATCGGCGCGATGCGGCGCAATGGAGACCCGGCGGAGGGCCACGCGCTGCAGGAACTGGCGCGACAACTCGACCACGATTTGCGCGCCGCGATGGACCGGTTGATCGCCGTGTACGGACTCGACGGCCGCGCGGCGGCCGAGGTGGAGGCGCGGCTGGCCACCGACGTCGTGGCCGACGGCCGCGTCGACGAAGGCAAGGCGGCCGCCATCGGCGGCATCGTGTCCGGTGCGATGACCGGCTTGGCCGCGGATCTCGCGGTGGGAGGCTTGAGCTTCGGCGCGGGCATGCTGACCGGCGCGTTGCTGGGCGCGCTTGGCGGCGCGGGTGTGGCGCGTGGCGTCAATGTCGCGCGCGGCAAGACCGACGACGCGATGCGCTGGGACGACCCGTTCCTCGATGCGCTGCTGGCTACGTTGCTGCTGCGCTATCTCGCGGTCGCGCACTACGGCCGTGGCCGCGGCGAGTGGCAGGCCAGTGAATATCCGCCGTTCTGGCGCGAACGCGTGATGGCAGTACTCGCGGCGATGAAGCCGCAGGTGTCCGCATTGTGGGAGCTGCGTTCGCCGACGACCGATGCCGCCCAGCGGCGCGCATTGGCACAGCAACTACTGGGCGATGCCGGACGCGCGTTGCTGGACGACCTGTACCCGCCGGTTCGTCAGGCGCAGAATCCGTCGGCGGCCGCAGTTTAGGTTCCGCCGCGCATTCCAGCGCAGAATCCGTCGCCGGCTGCAGTTTAGGTTCCGCCGCATAGTCAGGAACGATCATGCCCCCGATCACCGATGTCCGCTTTCGGCTGCGCATCACGCGCGGTGACGATATTGCGGTAGGCCCGGGCAAGATCGACCTGCTCGAAGCGATTGCCTCCACCGGCTCGATCACCGCGGCCGCGAAGAACCTGGGGATGTCGTATCGCCGCGCGTGGTTGCTGGTCGACACGATGAATCGCTGCTTTGCGAGCGCCGTGGTCACGGCGGAAGCCGGCGGTGTCCGCGGCGGCGGCACCGCGCTGACGCCGCTCGGCGCCGAAGTGGTGCGGCGCTACCGCAATATCGAGAAGGCCGCCGCCCGTGCCGCGGCCGCCGACATCCGCGCCTTCAAGAAGCTGTTGAACCTGTAGGCGAGGTTTCAGCCTCGCGGGTTCGATGCGGCATACCTGCACCTGTAGGCGAGGCTTCAGCCTCGCGGGTTCGATGCGGCATACCTGCGCGGCTGAAGCCTCGCCTACATGCCTCGTCGTGTCGCCTTTGGCACGAAGTTGTCGACGGGAGCCCGGTATTTTCGCTATAGTGCTTCTACCGTAGTATCCACGCAGATATGACGATTTGCTTACAGGCACGCAAGCTTGCCGCCATGCTGGCGCTGGCTATGTTCGCCCTCGCCCCGGCCACCCATGCAGCAGCGCCCCCCAACATCGCGGCCGCGTCGGACCTGCAGTTCGCGCTGACGGAAATCGCCGAATCGTTTCGCCGCAGCACCGGGCAGGACTTGAATATCGCGTTCGGTTCCTCCGGCAACTTCCGCCGGCAGATTGCCGAGGGCGCGCCGTTCGAGATATTCCTGTCCGCCGACGAGGCCTACGTCGAGGCGCTGGCCGCCGCAGGCCACACGGAAGACGCGGGCGTGCGCTATGCCACGGGACGCATCGTGCTCTTTGTGCCATCAGGTTCGCCGTTGAAGGCCGATGCCACGCTCGCCGACCTTGGTGCCGCCGCCAAGGATGGCCGCCTGAAGCGGTTGGCCATTGCCAACCCGGAGCACGCGCCGTACGGCCGCGCGGCGCGCGACGCCTTGCAGAAGGCCGGGATCTGGCCGCAAGTGGCGCCGAAGCTGGCGCTGGGCGAAAACGTGTCGCAAGCTGCGCAGTTCGCGGCCAGCGGCGCGGCGCAGGCGGGCATCGTCGCCAACTCGCTGGCGCGCTCGCCTGCGTTGGCCGGCAAGGGCGAGTCCGTGCTGCTGTCGTCGACGCTGCACGCGCCGCTGCACCAGCGGATGGTGCTGACCAAGCGCGCCGGTCCGGTCGCGCGGGCGTTTTTCGAATACCTGCAACAACCCGCGGCGCGCGCCATGTTCCGCCGCTACGGATTCACGCTGCCCGAAAGTTAAGGATCGTGGACGGCACTGCGCTGGTCTTGTCGCTGCAGCTTGCCGCGGCCACGGTAGTACTGCTGCTGCCGGTGGGCATCGTCGTGGCGCGCGCTCGGGCGTGGCGCCGCTTCACCGGCCGGCGCTGGGTCGAGGCCGCGCTGGCGCTGCCCTTGGTCTTGCCGCCCACGGTGCTGGGCTTCTATCTGCTGGTGGCATTTGGCGCAGGCTCCCCACTCGGGCAGGCGTTCGAGGCGCTGACCGGTAGCACCCTGGCGTTCAGCTTCGCGGGCCTGCTGGTGGCCTCGCTCGTCGTGAACCTGCCCTTCGCCATTCAACCAATGCAGCGCGCGTTCGAGGCGATCCCCGATGACGTGCGCGCCGCCGCCGCATGTTGCGGCATGTCGCCATGGCGCATCTTCACCAAGATCGAATTGCCGCTGGCGTGGTCCGGCGTGCTGTCCGCGATGGTGCTGACCTTCGCGCATACGCTGGGCGAATTCGGCGTCGTGCTAATGGTGGGCGGCAGCATTCCTGGCGAGACGAAGACCATTTCAATCGCGATCTACGACCGGATGCAGGCCTTCGATGCTTCGGGCGCCGCCACCATGGCCGCGGTGTTGCTGGCGTGCTCGCTGGTCGCGATCGCGATTGCGTACTCGACCTCGCGCCCGCGCGGCCGGGCGGCGGCGTGACTGCCGTTCCCGAAGCGCACGCGGGCCTGCATCTGCGCGTCGCGCAGCACGCGCCGATCCCCCTCGATGCGCAGATTGATTGCGCACCCGGCGAAACGCTGGCGCTGGTCGGCCCGTCCGGCAGCGGCAAGTCGACGATCCTGCGCTGCATCGCCGGCCTGCATCGGGCCCGCGAAGGCCGCATCGTGTGCGGCGCGGACACCTGGTTCGACGCCGCTGCCGGCATCGACCGCACGCCGCAAGCGCGCTCCACCGGACTCGTCTTCCAGAGCTACGCGCTGTTTCCGCATCTGACGGCGTTGGGCAATGTCACCGCCGCGATGTCGCATCGGCCTCCCGCCGAACGCGACCGGCGCGGCCGCGAACTGTTGCACCGGGTCCATCTCGAAGGCCTCGAAGCACGCCGGCCCGCGGAACTCTCCGGCGGCCAGCAGCAGCGCGTGGCGGTGGCGCGCGCGCTGGCCCGCGATCCGCAGGTATTGCTGCTGGATGAACCGTTCTCGGCCGTGGACCAGGTCACCCGGCAGAAGCTCTATCGCGAACTCTCAGAGCTGCGGCGCACGCTGGCGCTGCCCATCGTGCTGGTGACACACGATCTCGATGAGGCGGCGATGCTGGCCGACCGGATGAGCATCCTGCATCGCGGGCGCACGCTGCAGACCGGCACGCCGCGCGAGGTGCGCACGCGCCCGGCCGATCCGCTAGTGGCGAGCCTCGTCGATGTGCGCAACGTGTTCGACGCGCGCGTCGTGGCGCTGGCCGGTGGCGTGCGGGGCCTCGGATGGCAAGGCCGGCTGCTTGAAGCGACGGTGCCGTCGCATTTCGCCACCGGCGACCGCGTGGCGTGGTGCATCCCGATGGCGGGGGTGCGCCTGAAGCGCCGCGACCGCGCGGTGGAGCCCGGTCGCGAAAACCCCGTGGATGGGCAGGTCAGCGAATGCGTGACGCTGGGCGAGGACACCACGCTGGCGCTGCGCGTGGACGGCCTGCCCTCCCCGCTGTGGCTGCGGTTGTCCACGCACATTGCGGAGCGCGACGAGATCCGGGTGGGCACGGCGCTGCACGTGTGCCTGCTGGCCGAGGCCTTGCACGTGATGCCATGGCGCGACGCGGCGGAGGGTACGGACCCTTGATTCCGCGATGCGTTACGATGCCGATCCCGCCTTCAAGCCGACGCCGCATGGACTTCGCCTTCATCCTCGATCCGCTGCCCGAACTCAACGCCTACAAGGACTCGAGCATCGCGATGATGCGCGAGCTCGCGCGCCGCGGGCACCGCATCCACGCCTTCGAGCCGCGCGACCTTGCCTGGACGATGGGGGTCACGTGTGCCGCCGCCGTGCCGCTCGAACTTCACGCCGACAACGACGCCTGGTACACCGCAGGCCCGGCGAAGAACGGGCGCCTCGCCGATTTCACCGCGGTGATCATGCGCAAGGACCCGCCGTTCGACATGGAGTACGTCTATGCGACGTACCTGCTGGAGGGCGCGGAGCGCGAAGGCGCGCGCGTGTTCAACAAGCCGCGCGCCATCCGCGACCACAACGAGAAGTTGGCGATCACCAAGTTCGCCGACTTCATCCCCATCACGCTCGTCACGCGCGATGCGGCGCTGATCAACGCCTTCATCGACGAGCATGCGGATGTGATCGTGAAGCCGCTGGACGGCATGGGCGGCACGTCGATCTTCCGCGTCGGCCAGGCCGACCCCAATCGCAACGTGATCATCGAGACCGTGTCGATGCTCGGCCGGCAGACGGTGATGGTGCAAAAATATCTGCCCGAGATCGCCGCCGGCGACAAGCGCGTGCTGCTGATCGGCGGCGAGGTGGTACCGTTTGCACTGGCGCGCATCCCCAAGCCGGGCGAAACGCGGGGCAACCTGGCCGCGGGCGGCCGCGGCGAGGCGCGGCCGATCACCGCGCGCGAGCGGGAAATCGCCACGACGCTCGGCCCCCAACTCTGGGCGCAAGGCCTGTTGATCGTCGGGTTGGACGTGATCGGCCCCTGCCTGACCGAGGTGAATGTGACGTCCCCCACCTGTTTCGTCGAGATCACGGAGCAGTCCGGCTTCGACGTGGCCGGCCTCTTTGCCGACGTGCTGCTCCGGGCGGTGGCGACCCCGGCAGGGTCCGTCTGATTGCGCTTCCGGCCCGGATACGGGATCATCGCGCCGCGCCGTCACGAGCGGCCGCCCTTACCTGCGCTTTAAGTCACTGTTAAGTCATGATCGTCATCCTCGGGCTTTTTGGTCAATGCCCATGAAAACCCTGTCGCCCCTGCTTCGCCTCGCCGTGCTGGCGGGGTCGGCTGCCGCCTTCAGTGCGCTGGCCGCCGCGCCTGCCGCAGAGCCCGAGTCCGTCCCCGCGCCCGGGGCCGTCGCAACGCAGCCTCAGGGCGAGTGGTCGCATGCCTATGTGTCCTATGGCCAGCCGCCCAAGTACCCGCGGGGATTCAAGGCGTACGACTACGTCAATCCGGACGCCCCGAAGGGCGGCACCGCCTACCTGGGCAATCCGGACCGGCGCACCAGCTTCGACAAGTTCAACCCGTTCACGCTGAAGGGCAGCTCGCCCGCGGGCGTGTCGATCCTGATGTTCGAGGCGCTGGCCGAGCGCTCCGGCGACGAGCCGGGCACGCTCTACGGCGTCGTGGCGGAAGAAATGCTGGTCCCGCCCGACAAGTCCTCGATCACGTTTCGCATCCATCCCAAGGCGCGTTTCTACAACGGCGACGCAGTCACAGCCGCGGATATCAAGAACGCGTACGAGATGATGGTCAGCAAAGGCGCCGCGCCGGCGGTTCGCGTGGCCCTCGAAGGCGTGGCGGGCGCGACGATTATCGACGAGCGGACGATCCGCTTCGACCTGAAGGACAAATCCGACGACACGATCTTCAACGTCGCCGGGATCCCGGTGTTCTCGCGCAAGTGGACCGCGGGGCCGGATGGCAAGCAAAGGCCCTTCGACCAGGTGATCACCGAATATCCGATCACGACCGGCCCCTACACGATTGCCTCGACGGATTCCGGCCGCGGCATCGAGTTCGTCCGCAACAAGGACTACTGGGCGCGTGACCTCGGCGTCCGCCGTGGGCAGTTCAACTTCGACCGCATCGTCTACCGCCTGTATGCAGACCGCGCGGTCAGCATGGAAGCCTTCAAGGCCGGCGAGTTCGAGATCATCCAGGAGTTCGTGCCGCAGCAATGGGTGCGCCAGCACGATGGCGCCAAGTGGCGCGACGGCCGCATCAACAAGAAGACGTTCACCTATGGCATGGGCAAGGGCATGCAGGCGTACCTGCTCAACCTGCGCCGGCCGATCTTCCAGGACATCCGTGTGCGCCAGGCGCTGGATTTGAGCTACGACTTCGAGAAGATCAATCTCTACAACGAGCGCGTGCGCTCCTACAGCCTCTTTTCCAACTCCGATTTCGCGGCGGTCGGGTTGCCCACGCCAGGCGAGCTGGCGCTGCTCGAACCGTTCCGCGGCAAGGTGCCCGACGCCGTGTTCGGCATGCCGTACAAGCCGCCGCGCACTGATACGAGCCCCAACGCCTTGCGCGACAACCTGAAGAAGGCCAAGGCGCTGCTGGAAGAGGCCGGCTGGAAGGTGGACAAGGAAGGCGTGCTGCGCAACGCCAAGGGCGAGCAATTCATATTCGAATATCTCGAAACGCAGGGCGGCTCGCAGTTTCGCACCGTTACGTATCAGCGCAACCTGAAGAAGCTGGGCATCGAGATGACGGCGCGCACGGTCGACTTCGCGCTGTATCGCAAGCGCCTCGAAGCCTTCGACTTCGACGCCATCACCATCCGCACGCAGGATTTCGCGCTGCCGTCCTCGATCGACTACATCGAGACGCTGGGCTCGAAGTCGGCCGAGGTGGTGGGGTCGGGCAATTTCCGCGGGCTGAAGAATCCGGCAGTCGATGCGGTGCTGACGGCCATGGCGGAGGCCAAGACCTACGACCAGCTGCGCGATGCCAGCCACGCGCTCGACCGCTTGGTTACGCACGGCCATTACCAGGTCCCGCAGCTCTATTCGCCGGGCTACTCAATTTCCTACTGGAACAAGTTCGGCATCCCCGCCAAACAACCCAAGTACTACACGATCGACGAAAATGCGGAATGGCCGGTGTGGGCTGTGGGCAGCTGGTGGAGCAAGAGTGCGGAAACCAAGTGAACAGGATCGCCCGATGGACGCGCGCGTGCTGATGGCCATGCCATGTTGAGCTACATCGGCAAGCGGCTGCTGCTGATGATCCCGACCATCCTCGGCGTGCTGACGGTGGTCTTCGTGATCATCCAGTTCGTGCCGGGCGGCCCGGTGGATCAACTGGTGGCCGAGATGCGCGCAGGTTCACAAGGCGAAGGGGCGCGCTCCGGCTCCGCTGGCCGCCGCGATCTCGATGCCAAGCAGATCGAGGAAATCAAGAAACTCTACGGCTTCGACAAGCCGCCGCTCACGCGCTATTTCGAGATGCTCGGCAATTTCGCGCGCTTCGATCTCGGCAAGAGCTTCATGCACAACAAGGACGTCTGGCAGCTGATCAAGGAGAAGATGCCGGTGTCGATCAGCCTCGGTCTCTGGACCTTCCTGCTCGCCTACATGGTTTCCATTCCGCTCGGCATCGCCAAGGCGGTGCGCGAAGGCTCGCGCTTCGACACGGTCACGACCGTGGTGGCGCTGCTGGGCTTCGCGTTGCCGGGCTTCGCGCTGGGCGTGCTGCTGATCGTGTTGTTCGCCGGCGGCACCTTTCTCGACTGGTTTCCGTTGCGCGGACTGACCTCCGAGAACTGGGCCAGCTTGAGCTGGCCGGCACGGATCGTCGACTATTTCTGGCACCTGACGCTGCCGCTGATTTGTTATGCCATCGGCAGCTTCGCCGTCGTCACCTTCCTCACCAAGAACACCTTCGTCGAGGAAATCCGCAAGCAGTACGTGCTGGTCGCGCGCGCCAAGGGCCTGTCCGAGCGCAGCGTGCTGTACAAGCACGTGTTCCGGAATGCGCTGATCCCGCTGGTCACCGGATTGCCGGCGGCGTTCGTCGCCGCATTTTTCGCCGGATCGCTGCTGATCGAGACGCTTTTCTCGCTCGATGGGCTCGGCCTGCTTAGCTATGAGTCGATCGTCCGCCGCGACTACCCGGTGGTGCTGGGCACGCTCTACTTCTTCACGCTGATCGGGTTGGTCGTCAAGCTGATCGCCGATCTGCTCTATGTGGTGGTCGACCCGCGCGTCCAGTTCGGAGCAGCAGGCAAATGAGCGCGACGCCGGCGGACATGAACTTCGGGGGCGCCGGTGTGCCGGTGGAAAGCGTCCTGCGGCGCGATCCGTCGCGCTCGCCCAATCAGCGGGCGTGGGCGCGCTTCAAGCGCAACCGGTTGGGCTATTGGTCGCTGTGGATCTTCGCGATCCTGCTCGCCATCACCACCTTCGCCGAAGTGTTCAGCAACGATCGTCCGCTGGTCGCCAAGTACCAGGGCGAGTGGATGTTTCCGCTGTTGAACAATCCGCCCGAGACGAAGCTGGGTGGTGACTTCCTCACGCCCACCGATTGGCACGACCCCTATATCCGCGAGACCTTCAAGAAGCCCGGTAACTGGGCCTTGTTCACGTTGAACCCGTACGCGGCCGACAGCGTCAATTACTTCAATCCCATACCCGCCCCTGCGCCGCCCAGCCGCGAGAACATGCTCGGCACCGACGACAGCGGCCGTGACATGGTGGCGCGCCTGATCTACGGTTTCCGTGTCAGCGTGTGGTTCGGCTTCGCACTCACCGCGGCGGGCATGCTGCTCGGCATCCTGATCGGCGCGCTGCAAGGTTACTTCGGCGGCCGGGTCGACCTGGCCGGCCAGCGGGTAATCGAGATCTGGAACGCGATTCCCGAGCTGTACCTGCTGATCATCATCGCGTCGATCTTCTCGCCGACGTTGCTGCTGCTGCTGCTGGTGTTTGCGTTGTTCGGCTGGATTGGTTTGTCCGACTATGTACGCGCTGAATTCCTGCGCAACCGCAGTCTCGAGTTTGTGCGGGCCGCGCGCGCGATGGGCCTGTCCAACGCGCAGATCATGTGGCGCCACCTGCTGCCCAATTCGCTGACGCCCGTCATCACCTTCCTGCCGTTCCGGATGAGCGGCGCGATCCTGTTCCTGGCTTCGCTCGATTTCCTCGGCCTTGGCGTGCCCAACCTGCCGTCACTGGGCGACCTCTTGCGGCAGGGTAAGGACAACCTCGATGCGTGGTGGATCGCCGTGCCGACCTTCCTGGTGCTGGTGATGACGCTGCTGCTGCTCACGTTCATCGGCGACGCGTTGCGCGACGCCTTCGATACGCGCAAGTCATGAGCAATAACAATAATCCGGGCACGCCCCTGCTGGCGGTGGACAACCTGTGCGTCAATTTCGGGCCCTCGCGCGTCGTCGACCACGTGTCTTTCACCGTTGGCGCCGGCGAGAAATTTGCGCTGGTCGGCGAGTCGGGCTCCGGCAAGTCGGTCACCGCGCTGTCGATCCTGAAGCTCATCGAGACTGCCACCTACGAAGGCGCCATCCGCTTCCAGGGCGAGAACGTGCTGGCCAAGACCGAGCGCCAGATGCAGGCCATGCGTGGTCGCGACATCGCGATGATCTTCCAGGAGCCGATGACGGCGCTGAACCCGTTGTATCGCGTGGGTAACCAGATCGCCGAAGTGCTCGAACTGCACGAAATGCTGAACGCGACGGATGCGAAGGCCCGCGCGATCGACCTGCTGGCGCGGACCGGGATTCCCGATCCGGCCAAGCGCGTCGACTCGTTCCCGCACCAGCTGTCGGGCGGACAACGGCAGCGCGCGATGATCGCGATGGCGCTGGCGTGCCGCCCCAAGCTGCTGATCGCCGACGAGCCAACCACTGCGCTCGACGTCACCATCCAGGCGCAGATCCTGACACTGCTGGACGACCTGCAGCGCGAGTACGGCATGGCCATCCTGTTCATCACGCACGACTTGAATCTGGTGCGCCGCTTTGGCCATCGTGTGGGCGTGATGGAACGCGGCAAGCTGGTCGAGCAGGGCGAGACCGCGCAGGTCTTCGACCATCCGCAGCATCCGTACACGATCAAGTTGATCAACAGCCGGCCGGTGCGCGCCGTGCAGCCGCTGGCCGCGAACGCGCCGGTGCTGGCGTCGGCCAAGGATGTCAGTGTCGACTTCGTCTCGTCCAAGGGCTGGTTCGGCAAGGATGTGTTCCGCGCCGTGCGCGATGCCACGCTGCAGTTGAAACGCGGCGAAACACTCGGGATCGTCGGCGAATCGGGCTCGGGCAAAACCACGCTGGGCATGGCGCTGCTGGCGCTGCAACCGATCGCGTCGGGCGAAGTGACGCTGGATGGTCAACGTGTCGACAACGCGGACCGCGCCACGCTGCGCGCGATGCGGCGCCGGATGCAGGTCGTGTTCCAGGATCCGTTTGCGTCGCTGTCGCCGCGGATGACGGTCGAGCAGATCGTCGGCGAAGGCGTGGCGCTGCACATGCCCGAACTCTCGAAGGCGCAGCGGCGCGAAAAAATTTCGGCCATGCTCGCGGAAGTCGGGTTGTCCGCGGCGTCGGGCATTCATGATGTGCTCACCCGCTATCCGCATGAGTTCTCCGGCGGCCAGCGGCAGCGCATCGCCATTGCCCGCGCCGTCATCCTGAAGCCCGAGCTGCTGGTACTGGACGAGCCCACGTCCGCACTCGATGTGTCCGTACAGCAGCAGGTGTTGAAGCTGCTGGGCGACCTGCAGATCAAGTACGGGATGAGCTACGTGTTCATCAGCCACGACCTGGCCGT
Organism: Burkholderiales bacterium; assembly: GCA_038321425.1. GTDB lineage: Bacteria > Pseudomonadota > Gammaproteobacteria > Burkholderiales > Casimicrobiaceae > VBCG01. The sequence goes on from JBBQEY010000017.1 coordinate 24,972, forward strand.
GATGCGCGCGATGGCGCATCGGGTGCTGGTGATGAAGGATGGCGCGATCGTCGAGCAGGGCGAGGCGCTGGCGCTTTTTGCCGCGCCCCAGCAGCCGTATAC
>JBBQEY010000018.1:0-23955 GCA_038321425.1 Burkholderiales bacterium
GCGCATGCGCGACACCGTCGGCACAAGGCGTGGCGGTCGCGTGGCCACAAGGGCGCGCCCGTCGATCTGCTCGGCCAGCGTGCCTCTGCCATCGGCAACGATGACGCGTGCCACCGATTCGAGCAGCGTGCGATCTTCTTCCGAGATCTGATCGCCACGCCGCACGAAAATGCCGCCCGGGCGGTTCATCACCGGGCCCTGGTTGCGCGCGTCGATCAGCTCCAGGATCTGGTCCTGCAGCAGTTGCCGGTAGCCGCCATGGTCTTCGTTCCAGATGACGAGATCGACGGCCAGACCCTTCAGACGCCAATACGCATGCGCCTGCACCATCTGCCGCACCAGGTCCATGTTGGCGGCATCGCTCATCCGCAGCAGCACGATCGGCAGGTCGCCCGAGATCGCGTACCCCCAGAGGCCGGACTGGCCGCGCCGGTTTCGGGCGATTATGGAAGGGTCCGCGCGCAGCGCCGCGTTGGCAAATACGATCGAATTGGCCAAGCGCGCGTAGAGGCGCGCATCGGTCTCGCTGGCGTTGATCTGCTGCAGGATCACCTGCGCGTGTGTCCAAGCCAATTCGACAACGCGATCGGCCAGTCGCGGATCCTTGTACTTCGCCACCAGCGCCAGGACGGTCTCGCGCGATGCGGCCGCGCCCAGAACCTGGTCGATGGTGACGCTTTGCCCCGGATCGAGCAGCACGCGTACCCGAATGGAGAGAATGGGATCGAGCACCGCACCGGTGCTGCCGGACAGCGGCACGGCGTCCACGATCGCCAAGGGCGCGGTTGGCGTGCGGCCACGACCGATGAAGCGCATGCGATCGGTTTCGTAGGAGACCTCGGTGGCGGTCGCACCCTGTACTGCCAGCAGCCCGAACATCCAGGGCACGCGCTCGCCCGGCGAGCGCGAGCGCCGTGTGGCGATGATCGCGTTGGCGTCGGGCAGGATCTCGGTTTGCACGAAGAGATTGCTGAACGCGGGATGACTTGCATCCTGTGCCGCCGGCGCCAGCACGATCTCTGCATAGCTCGTGAACTCGAGCGTGCGTTTCGCACGCGAGCGGTTGATCACCCGCATGCGCCGCAACTCGATGTCGTCCTCGGGCGAAACGGTGATCTCGGTGTGCAGCTCGATGCCGTGATCGCGGCGGCGAAACTCGGCGCGACCTTCGCAGAAAATGGCCTCGTAGTGGTCCGCAACCTTGCCCGTTGGCTGGTGCGCGGCGGACCAGAACTCGCCGCTGATGACGTCGCGCACATAGCAGTAGGTGCCCCACTGATCGCATGTGGCATCCTCGTGCCAGCGCGTGACGGCGAGATCCTGCCAGCGGCTGCTGCCACCCCCGGCGTTGGTCACCATCACGTGATAACTGCCGTTCGACAGCAGTTGCACTTCGGGTACCGTGGTCGTCGCCGTGCCGATGATGCGCACCGACGATGCGGTGGCATCGGGGTTCTCGCGGATCTCGGTAATCTGCGTGACATAAGGCAGGAAGGCCACTGCATTCGGCACCCGCTCCTGCAGCAGCAGCAACGTTGCCTGGAAGACCGGGTCGGTCTCGAAGCGCTTCTGCATCGGCCGGTCGAGCAACAGATGATCGAGCGCCACCAGGCTCATGCCCTGATGGTGGGCCATGAACGACCGCACCACGGCGCTGCTCTGCCCGCGAGGCAATCGTGCGACCGTGTAATCGATGGCCTCGTACAGTCCAAATCTTCCCGCCAGTCCGTCGCCTGCCAGGCGCTGCAAATTCGCGCAGGCGGCTTCGGGCGCGACCATCAGCGCCAGCGCTGACGCATACGGTGCGACCACAGCATCGGCAGCGAGACCACGCTTCAAGCCCAAGCCCGGTACTCCGAACGCGCGATACTGATAGTTGAGCGCCGCATCCACGGCGTTATAGCCCGATTCGGAAATGCCCCACGGCAGGCCGAGTTGCTTGCCATAGGCGATCTGCCGCTCGACCGCCGCCGTGGCCGTGGTTTCGAGCAGTGTGTTCTCGTAGGCCGGCATCACCATCAGCGGCATCAGGTACTCGAACATCGAGCCGCTCCACGACAGCAGCACAGGGCCGCCCGCGGAGTGCATGAGCTGTCGCCCCAACGCAAACCAGCTCTCCTGCGGTACCTGGCCTTCGGCGATGGCGATGAACGTCGCAAGTCGCGCTTCGGACGCCAGCAGATCGTAGTACCCAGCGTCGCGCTGTCGATCGTCGACGTTGTAGCCGACGACGAACAGGTGGCGGGCCTTGTCGTACAGCAGGCGGAAATCCATGCGCGCAAGCGCATCGCATTGCGCCGCCAGCGTATCGATGGTGGCAAGGCGCGCACGGGCAACGCCGGATGCGGGGCCCGCCTCGAGTGCAGCCAACGCACGCCACGTCGGCACGTGGTCGTAGACTGTCATACCTTCGCCCGCCACGTTGGACGCGGCGCTATCCAGCCACTTGAACGGCTCGACCCACTCATCTCCGATCGACTGCCATTGCGCTTCCAGAGAACCGGTCCAATGGGCGACTTCGGCTGCGGCGTTGTCATTGGCATCAGCCGGCGTTATCGTGCGCAATGCGGCAACGGCGGCGATCAACAGAGCGTCGAGATGCCGCCACCCGGCAGCCAGCGCCGGCAGCGATGGCGGTGGCGCGCTGGCGGCAGCTGCAATTTCGCGCTGCAGGTGCACGAAGGCTGCGGGCGCAGCGGCGCCAAGCGCTTCGCGAAGCACATGCAACGTGTCGGCCACGCCGGTGATCACCCGCCAGTCGACGATCAAGTCATCCGGCAGCGCGAGCAGACCTGCGCGCAAGGTGAGAAGGTGCCCCGCGAGATTGCCGCTGTCGACGGTGGAGATATATCGTGGCGGCAGCGGCTTGCCGGATAGCGTGTCGTACCAGTTGTAGAAATGCCCGAAGCTGCGCTCCAATCCCTGCATCGATTGCAACGTGTTCTGGCAGCGCTCGAGCAACTTCCCGGCGGGTAGGTAACCGAAGTCATACGCCGCAAGATCGGCCAGCAGCGCCACGCCCATATTGGTGGGTGACGTGCGGTGCGCGATCGTGCCCGTGGGCACCACCTGAAAATTGTCGGGTGGCAGCCAGTTGTCGGCCGCGCTGACGAAAGTCTCGAAGTAGCCCCAAGTCTGGCGCGCCAGCGTGCGCAGGAAGCGGCGTTGGTCGACGGTGAGCACCACCGGCCGCGGGTGCGCCGGCCGGCTCATCCACCATGCAAACGCAGGCGCCACCAACCACAGTAGCAACAGCGGGGACGCCACCGGCAACGCGGCGGGATGCACCCGCACCAGCGTGATCGCCACAACCAGGGCGAACGCCGGCGCGAACCACATCGCGCGCATCGAGGCTTGGAGCGACGCACGATCGCGCGGCGCGAGTTCGCTCGATGGCGTCCATTCGAGGCGCATGCGCCGCGAGATCAGCATTCGCCAGTGCGTGGTGAGGATGGCGGCGACGCTGAAGTACGCTTCGTACGGGAGGCCGGCCAGCGAGAACAGCAACTGCTGGCCACGTCGTGCCGCCGAGCGCGCAGTGAACGCAAGATGCTGGCGCAGCGACACTTCGGTGGGCTTGCGCAACACATCCAGCAGCGTCGCCATCAGCGCGGGCACCACGACAATGCCCACGGCAATCACCGTCCACCACCATGCCGGCGCCAACACGGTCCACGCCAGTACGAGCAACACCAGCATCGCGGGCGAGACGACACTGCGGCGCAGGTTGTCGAAGATCTTCCACTGCGACAGCCACGACAGCGGGTTGCGCTCGCGGGAGCCACCCGCGCCCGGGACGGTGCGCAGCAACCATCCCGCGATTTGCCAGTCGCCGCGAATCCAGCGTCGCCGCCGGCTCACATCCGTGCTGTAGTGCGCCGGGTAGCTGTCGTACAACTGGACATCGGTGATGAGCCCGGAGCGCGCGTACGCGCCTTCCAGCAGATCGTGGCTGAGGATGCGGTTCTCGGGGAAGCGGCCTTTCAACGCCTGTTCGAACGCATCGACATCGTAGATGCCCTTGCCTATGAACGATCCCTCGTCGAATGCATCCTGGTACACATCCGACACGGCGCGCGTGTAAGGGTCGATGCCGGGTTCACCGCCGAAGGCTTGCGCAAACGGCGATCGGTTCGAGCTGGGCAGGCTCGTCACCATGCGTGGCTGCAGGATGCCGTAGCCCGCCGTGACGCGTCGTTCCACGTGGTCGAAGTACGGACTGTTCAATGGATGCGCCATCGCCCCGACAAGTTGGCGCGCCGCATCTCGCGGCAGTTCCGTATCGGAATCAAGCGTGATGACGTATTTGATGCCCAGCAGTGCGACGGGATCCCCCGCAATGCACGAAAAAAGAGCGCTGGCGCCCGCTTCCCCACGCAGCAAGGCATTAAGCGCACCGAGCTTGCCGCGCTTGCGCTCATACCCCATCCAAACCTTTTCGTCGGGGTTCCAAAGTCGTGGACGATGCAGCAGGTAGAACGGTTGGTTGCCGGTGGACGGGGCGTCACTCGACCCGGCCGCGACGCGGTACTTAGTATTGAGCGCGCCAATGCGCTGCTGCGCGAGTCGCAGCAAAGGCGCGTCCGCCGGAATCGTGGCAGCGGTCGCATCGCCGAAATCCGTCAGCAACGCAAACCGAAGGTTGTCGTCTCGATTTGCCAGGTAGCGCACTTCCAGAGCCTCGACCAGCGCATTGATGCCTGCGCTGCTCGTCAACATCGCGGGCACCGCCACCAGCGTACGCAACGACGTCGGAATGCCCGCCTCGAGTTCCAGTCGCGGCAAGGGCACCGGCGAAACCAGCGTATCCACCAGCCAGTTGGTGAGCGCCACGGCAAGCTGGCTGGTCGCGATCAGCACCACGATCAGCGTCAACGCAGCAACCAGCGGTGACAGCGGCGACGCCATCGCCACGGACATCATCGCGGCCGTCAGCAGCAACGTGATGGTACCGATGGCGCCGAGGTACAGCGCCGTCGGCGCACACGCCAGCCAGCGCAGCCACGCGGCGGCGCCCGTGCGACGCACGCCGATCGCGCGTTCCAGCCGTGGCCGCCCGGCATCGATCAGGTAGTAGCCGACGTGCCTACGAGCGTCGATGCGGCCGTCGGCAGCTCCGTCGGCGGCGCGCGCCAACGCGATGGCCGTCTCCGCCACGACCACCTCGGGCTTGGACACATCGCGCGCCAGCCTCTCGATCACATGGCGATAACGGTCGCGCGTCACGAAATCCGAGCAGGCGTAGGTGCCGGCGGGGTCCTGCCGCAACGTGTGCTCGACTACGCTCATCGATTCGACGAACGTGCGCCAATCCATTGCGCCCAGGAAGCGCAAGCTCCCGATGCTGTTGCTGACCGACACCTGGTTGGCCGCTTGCTGCTGCGTGCTGGCCTGAACCAGTTGCTCGATCGTGAGATTGTTTTCAGTCAGCCGCTGCTCGATCCACGTCAGCGGCAGCGCCAGTGCCGAGCCATGGCCGCGCAGCCGCCGCGACAACTCGGCGACGAAGGCCGTGGTCATCGGCGGATTCGATCGCGCCATGTCGGCGATCACCAGCACCAGGCTCTTCGGGTCCGCCTGCGCCACCGCCACCATCTGGTCGGCCCAGCCATCGGCGAGGTCGCGATCGATGCGCCCAGCGGCCACGTCCGCGCCGACCCGGCGCAGATTCTCGATCAGCGCCAGCCGCAACATGATCGGTATGGCCCACAGCTCGCCCAGCATGATCGGCGTGACGGTCTGGTAGGCGGCAACGAAGCGGCTCAGGCTTTCCGGGTCGACGCGGCCGTCACCGTGCGCAATGGTCTCGAGGGCGATGTCGTAGACCCGCGGCAATCCCGCGGACGACCCCGTATCGAGACAGGGCAACTGGCGACTGTAGTCGGGCGGCAAATGCCGCTTGGCCGTGCGGATCTGCTCTTCGATCAGGTAAAAGTTGTCGAGCAGCCACTCGCCGGCAGGCGTGACGCGCCGTTCTGCGCGCACCGCGGCGGTCAGCAATTGGCAGGCGTCGAGCAGCAGGACCTCGTTGTCCGCCAGACGCGGCAACAGGCGATCCTCGGACCGTCGTGCGCTCAGCCGATGCGCCTGCGCCAGTCGCTTGCCGTGCTGCTCCATCTGCTCAGCGCTGAAGAGCTCGGCGCGCAGCGGATGCTCCGCACTTCGCGCACCTGGTGGCGTTGCCGAAAATAGCTGCTTGACGAAGCGAACGAGCGGTTGAATGGGTACCTTGGCGAAAACGTGAGCGTCGCGATGTGGTCGCGTCCCGCGGCGAAATCCAGCGCCGGATCTCGCCTTGCGGTGCGGCGATCTGCATCAATACCATGGATTATGCGGAAACCCCCCATTGCCACTGGCGGATTCGGGCATGTCCTCGCCCTGCTCGACGATGTAGGCACGAAGTGCCAGCATTTTCGATCATGAAGAACTATAGCCCGTCTGCGACACCGCGCGGGCTTAAGGCGCCGCCACCGGATACGATGCGCAAACGTCCTACATGGCCATCGGCCAAACACTGATGCTGACGCCGTCGGCAGGACGTCATCATTCGCATTGGATAGTCCACGTCCCCGATCCTGCGGGATCACGAGTCACTCCATGTGAAAGGACCGCGATGTCCGCCCTGCCTTATTGTCAAATGTTGAACGCCAAATCGCTTCTCCGTGCGCGCGATATCGTCAACGAAGACGTTTACGACGATGCCGGTCGATGCCTGGGCGCGATCGAGGACATCATGATCGATTCGCAATCAGGGTGCGTGCGCTACGTCGTGGTCTCGATGGGGGGCTTCCTCGGCTTTCGTCGGAAGCGATACGCGGTGCCGTGGAATGCGCTCACGCCACATCCGAAATTGCGCAGGAGCGTGCTCGATGTCGTGAAGATGCGCATGACGGCGTTGGAGCTGTCCGAAGATGGTGAACTCACAGCATTGCGCAACCGGGCACCCGCCGCTGCATTCTGAAACACGCAATGGGCGGGTGCGACCATTGCGGTCTTCAGGGACCGGTAGCGGCGCCCTCGGTGTTCGCCACCTGCGCAAGTTCCGCCTCGGCACTCTGCACATGCGATCGCATCTGCCGCAGGGACTGAATCAGCAGGTTGCCTGTAGCCCCCGAGATCGCCAAATTCCCCGTCGCGATGGCCGAGTGCGCGCGGATGACAATGTCGATCAAACGCCGATGCTCGTCGAGAAAAGCCTGAAAGTGATCGTTGGCGCATTCGCTGTGCTTGCCAGTGCCCCGCTGTTCGGCATCCGAGAACGCGTGTACCGCGTCCGCAATGGCATCGTCGAGACAAAGGTTAAGGGTCCGAAACTCGCTCGCCGAGATCTCGGCATCGAGTTCAACCGCCAAGCCTGTAACGGCTTGGCAGACGTCCCCGTATTCGCGTACCACCTGCTCGATGTCGTAGCCTTGAAGGAGCAAGTCGGCGCCATGCAAAGCGGCGGCACGACCGATCGCCGACGAAGCCGGCGCCGAATCCTGAGCGCGCAGACCGTCTTTGCCGGCCCTCTGCTCGTTCCTAAGCCTATCCACGAGCTGGTCCAGGAACAACGGAACGCCATGTTGAAACAGGTCGGCGTCGGCCCTGGACGACTCGTTCCTGTCCGCAGCCTTGTAGCTGCAGCGCTTGATCAGGTCAAGCCGGTGCGTAGTGATAAGATCTTTAAGCATGAATCTGACAATGCCCTGAAGACCGTGCACCGTCCGTTCGGTAACGCACATAAAAGGACGCCGAATCACCCGGCAAAGGCACACCCCGTTTCGATGACCAGAGCTCGTATATCGAGGTCGACGGCACCCGGCTGCATATGCGCGACACCGGACCGAGGGACGCGCCCGCCCTGCTTCTGCTCCATGGCTGGCGCGACCCTGCATACTTGGGATCCGTGGGCGCAGGCACTTGCCGAACGGTATCGCGTCATCCGCATCGACCTGCCGGGCGCCGGGCTGACGGGCGCCGATCCCACCGGCGACTACGCCGATGCGCGCGCGGTACTGACGCGTTACCACCACCTGATGCGAGCCCGAGGCGTACGCGCCGCCCTGCTGGCGCACATGGGGCAGACCGTACTGCAGCCGCCCGAACCTTGGCTCGCGAAGGTCACTGTGCCGACGCTGCTGCTCTGGGGCGAGCAGGACGCAATGATTCCGATCACCAACGCCCAGGATTACTTGAGCACAGTTCCAGAAGCCGTGCTGGTGTCGCTCCCGGGGTTGGGTCACGTGCCATTCGAGGAGGCGCCTGCGGTAGCGCTGGCACCCGTCACCCCGTTTCTTTCGCGCTGATAGCGGCATCGTCGGTTGCTGTCCATCCGGGTGAACTCATCGCACTCGCGCGCGGTAGGCATGCCCCGGTTGCCCAGGGTGCGGGCCCCAGGATCCGATCGTAGGATCTGCGATCGGCCTTGTAGCACCCGCAGGATGCTGCCTTGAGACCGTGCCGGTCGATAACCGTGACATCGCCTCGGCGGTAGCAAATGAGATTGCGCCGTTGCAGCGAACCGGCCGCCTTGGTGACCCCGACGCGCCGCACCCCAAGCATCTGTGCCAGAAATTCCTGAGTGACGTGGAACGTGCTCGAATGCGCGCGATCCTGCGTCATCAGCAGCCACCGGGCAAGTCGCGCCTCCACCACATGGAAGCGCGTGCAGGCCGCCGTCTGCGCCAGCTGGTGGAGGTGGACAAACACATAACGGGCCAACTCTCGTCGCAGCGGGTCGCTGCGGCCAAGCGCGCGGCCGAAAGTCGCGGCTTCCATCCGCAATGCGGAACCCGCGCCCTGGACCACTGCGCGCAACGGAGACACGTCCACGCCGAGCACCAGCGGAACCCCGAGCATGCCCTCGTCGCCGACCAGCCCCACTTCGAGCGACGAGCATGCGTCCACGGGCATGATCAACGAGATGAAGCTCCGGACCGGAAAGTACACGTGGCTTAGCCGTTCGCCGGAATCGTACAGAACGTCGGCGCACGCAAGGTCCACCGTCTCGCACTCGGCCAGCAGCACGTGACGATCGCCTTCCGGCAATGAAGCGAGCAGCGAATTGACACTCGGGGTCCGGGAGTGGGATGACATCGTTCCTTTTTTCCCCGACGCGCACCGGAATTTTCCGGGACCCGTCCGCAAGGCGCATGACGGCCACGCCGTCGCAAAGTCGCCGATTCGACGCAGCTTAAGGCGCCGGTGCGTTGTCCGTCTGCGCGCTAGCGCACAGAGCGCGCCGGACCCGGCGGCGGCCGGCGGGCCGTCGGTGACGCCCTCTCAACGCAGGGATGACTGCCGGGTGTGGTATCTCCCGCTACGCGCCATCCAACCCGCAGCCTCAATCCCACGTCAATCGAGCGTGATCTTGGCGCTCCGAATCACCTCCGCCCAGCGCTTCTCCTCGCCGACTATATAAGCGCCGAACTCGGCCGGCGGAAGATACGCCGGCTCGGTCCCCTGCGCCGACAATCGATTCTTGAGGTCGGGTGCCGCCACTACCTTCGCAATATGCTGGCTCAGCCGATCGATGATGGCCTGCGGCGTGCCGGCCGGTGCCAGCACGCCTTGCCAACCATAAATGACGAACTCGGGGAGCCCGGACTCCTTCGCGGTCGGCACGTCCGGCAGAGCGGGCGAGCGCGTTTCCCCCGTCACGACCAACGCGCGTGCGCGACCATCCTTGATGAACGGCTGCACGACATTGCTGCCATCAATCATCAATTCGATGCGTCCGCCGACAAGATCGGCCAATGCGCGCGCACTGCCTTTATAGGGCACGTGTTGGATCTGCGTCTTGGTCTGCAGCTTCAACAACCCGACTGAATCGAATTCCGCGGCGCCCATTCCGCTACAGCTATCCACTCCGACCGTTCCATGCGCGGCGGGTGGTCGAGATGAGCGTAGCGCCACTCGTGGTTCTCGTGTGCTTCACCTAGGAATGCGAGAAGCCGCAGGACTTCTGCCGAAGGAGCGGGCATCCCTGTTGCAATGCATGCGCGCGCGACCGCGTCGAGCGAATGCCCAAGCGAACGCAACTGATCTAGCCTGTATCCGCTTGCACGCAGGTGCGCCTTAAGGGCCAGCTCGACCCCATGCCCCGCCAAGTGCAGACGCGCGGTGCGATGCTTCGGGATTTTGTTGGCGGCGTTGATGAACGAAAGCGCCTCGGTCCACAACAGGAGGCACGGCGTATGTGCCTCGCGGTCAGGCGATCTTGTTGTCGGCGTTGACATCGACGTTGCCCCGGAACATCGCGCGACTCTATCGCATCAGGGCGCAGTTGGCAGGACCTACGCATGCCTGCAATAGTTGAACAGTTGATTGAACATTCGACCGTTGCGGTCTGCCCGAATCGCGCTAACTCGTTGAGTTTATTGGCGACCCCAGCGGGATTCGAACCCGCGTACTCACCGTGAAAGGGTGATGTCCTAGGCCTCTAGACGATGGGGTCGTAGGGTGATGCCGCGGCCGGATGATGCTGCTAACCCGCCGGATTCATACACTTCTGATGCGGTATACGTGGTGGAGATAAGCGGGATCGAACCGCTGACCTCTTGCATGCCATGCAAGCGCTCTCCCAGCTGAGCTATACCCCCACGTGAGCCTCAAATTATAGCCTGGGGAGCCCACTGTTGGCAAACCGACGCGCCGGAGCACTCCGCAGGTTGGGATATCATCGCGCGGCCTCAACGCCACCTCGACCATGTCCACATTATTTCCCGCCCCCGATGCCCTTCCGCCGTCCGAACTGACGGGCCGCGTGATCGTTGTCACGGGCGCCAGCGGGGGCTTGGGCACCGTGCTCGCCCGTGCTTGCGGCGCGCTTGGCGCGACGGTGATCCTGCATGGCCGGTCGGTGAAAAAGCTGGAGGCGCTCTACGACGCGATGGTGGCGGCGAGCATGCCGGAACCCGTGATCCTGCCCCTCGACCTCGCCAAGGCAACGGCGGATGACTTCGGCAACGTGGCCACCGCGCTGCAGGCGCAACTGGGGCGTCTCGATGGCCTCGTGCACACGGCGGCGCTGCTCGGGTCACTTGGGCCGATCGAACATCAATCCTTCGACAGCTGGCTGTCGCTGCTGCGCGTCAACGTGGCCGCGCCGATGGGCCTTACCCGCGCCCTGATGCCGCTGTTGAATGCATCCCAGGATGCCAGCGTGATTTTCACGCTGGACAACCGCGGCGAGCAGCCGCGGGCGTATTGGGGCGGCTACGCGGTGACGAAGGCAGGCGTCGCCACACTGGCGCGCGAACTGGCGGATGAGTGGGAAAACCGCGCCAACCTGCGCATCAACGCCGTGGTACCCGGGCCGATTCGCTCGCCGATGCGCGGACGATCGCATCCCGGCGAGGATCACGGCGCGTTGCCGCTGCCGGAAACGCTGGTGCCGCTGTACCTCCACCTATTGCAGGGCCAGGCCAAGGCCGACAGCGGCGCGCTGTTCGATGCGCAGGCGTGGCTGGCCGGCGTGGCCTGCATGTCCTCGTTGCGCGCGTAAAGTTCAAGTCCAGCGTGCAGCTACGCGCGGTGCATCGTCGCCGCGGCCATATCGCAGCAGCACGCGCAAGCGCCTGAAGTCGTCTTCCGGCAGCATATCGGGCAGGATCAACACGGTGCGCGACCTGCGCGCGCCATCCGGCCGCCAGACGATCGTCGTGAGATGAGCGCCGACGTAGGACGCTGAGCGCACGTGGCCCGCCACCAGTGGACGCGTGCCGTACCGAACCGCGATGAGCCGGTTGGCCACGACCCGAATTTCCGTGACGGCACCAGCGCCGGAGCGCAATGCGATGCACTGGAATTGCCATGTGGTCCACGCCACCAGCGCCAGGAGCAGCCCGGCCTGGCACCACAGCGGCATCGGCAGTGCGAACACGACACCGGCCGTGCCGGTGGCCAGCACGCCCAACGCAATGCCTGCGCAACGCGACGCACGCAACGTGACGACGACAGCGGGCGGCAGCGCAACCATGCCGCCGATTGAACCGCGATGCGCCGCAAGCCGCGATCAGCCGGACGGATGACCACCCGGTCCGGACAAGTCCTACTTCGCGGGCACGGCCTTCGCCAGCGCCAGCCAGGTGGCGACAACGGTGTCCGGGTTGAGCGACATACTCTCGATGCCCTGGTCGACCAGCCACTGCGCGAGGTCGGGATGGTCGGACGGCCCCTGCCCGCAGATGCCGACGTACTTGCCGTGCCGCTGGCACGCGGAGATGGCCAGCGACAGCATCGCCTTCACCGCGTCGTCGCGCTCGTCGAACGTGCTGGCGATGGGTCCGCCGGAGTCGCGGTCCACGCCCAGCGTCAGCTGCGTCAGGTCGTTGGAGCCGATCGAGAAGCCGTCGAAGTGCTCGAGGAAGCGATCGGCGAGGATGGCATTGGAGGGGACTTCGCACATCATGATGAGGCGCAGTCCATTCGTGCCGCGAGCGAGACCGTTCTTCGCCAGCAGCGCGATCACCTGCTCCGCTTCGGCGATCGTGCGCACGAAGGGGATCATGATCTCGACGTTGGTGAAGCCCATCTCGTCGCGCACGCGCTTCAGTGCTGCGCATTCCATCTGGAAGCACTCGTAGAACGCGGGCGCGATGTAGCGTGACGCACCGCGGAACCCCAGCATCGGGTTCTCCTCATGCGGCTCGTAGCGGTCGCCGCCCAGCAAGGTCCGGTACTCGTTGGACTTGAAATCCGACATCCGCACGATGACCTTCTTCGGATGGAAGGCGGCAGCGATGGTGGCGACACCTTCGGCTACCTTCTGCACGTAGAAGTCCGTGGCGGACGGGTACGCCGCGATGCGCGCCTCGATCTCGCGCTTTAAGTCCGGATGCTGCTTGTCGAGTTCCAGCAGCGCCTTTGGATGAATGCCGACGTTGCGGCTGATGATGAACTCGAGCCGCGCGAGGCCCACGCCTTCATTGGGCAGCCGCTGGAATTCGAAGGCGAGCTCCGGGTTGCCGACGTTCATCATGATCTTGGTGGGGGGTTCGGGCATCCGGTCGAGCTCGACATCCACCACCTCGATGCCCAGCAACCCGGTGTAGACGTGGCCCGTATCGCCCTCCGCGCAGGACACGGTGACGGCCTGGTCCTCGACCAGCACCTGCGTGGCGTCGCCACAACCTACGACCGCAGGGATGCCCAGCTCGCGTGCAATGATCGCCGCATGGCACGTGCGGCCGCCACGGTTGGTCACAATGGCGGCGGCGCGCTTCATCACCGGCTCCCAGTCCGGGTCCGTCATGTCGGTGACCAGCACGTCGCCAGGCTTGACGCGCGACATCTCGGCGGCGGAGCGCACCAGCCGCACGGGCCCCTGCCCGATCTTTTGGCCGATGGCGCGGCCCGTGGCCAGGACGGCCGACGTGGCGGTGAGCTTGTACCGGCGCAGGCGCTCCGCATGGTCCTCCTGCGACTTCACCGTTTCCGGCCGCGCCTGCAGGATGTAAATCTTGCCGTCGATGCCGTCGCGACCCCACTCGATGTCCATCGCGCGGCCGTAGTGCGCCTCGATGGCCATCGCGTCGCGGCCCAGCGCCTCCGCCTCGGCGTCGGTGATCGAGAAGCGCAGCCGGTCGGCGGCCGGTACCTCCTCGTTGACGGTTGAGCGTCCCGCCGCATGGGCGTTCGTGAACACCATTTTCAGCGCCTTGGCGCCGACGGACTTCCTCAGGATGGCGGGCCGCTTGCCGGCCAGGCAGCGCTTGTCGACATAGAACTCGTCCGGATTCACGGCACCTTGCACCACGGTCTCGCCCAGCCCATAGGACGCGGTGATGAACACCACCTGATCGAAGCCGGATTCGGTGTCGAGCGTAAACATCACGCCGGCAGCACCCAGGTCGCTGCGGACCATCCGCTGCACGCCGGCGGAAAGCGCGACCTCGGCGTGGGCGAACCCCTTGTGCACGCGGTAGGCGATGGCCCGGTCGTTGTAAAGTGAGGCAAATACCTCGCGTATTGCATAAATAATGTTATCTATACCACTGATATTAAGAAATGTTTCCTGTTGTCCCGCGAACGAAGCATCCGGCAGGTCTTCCGCCGTGGCGGAGGAGCGCACGGCAAAGGTGGCGTCGGGCGACTCCTTCGTCAGGGCGATATAGGCCGTGCGAATGGCAGCGTCCAGTTCCGGCGGGAGGGGGGCCTCCACCAGCCAGCCGCGGATATCCTTGCCCGCCGCGGCCAACGCCGCGACGTCATCGACATCGAGGCCCACCATGCGGTCCGCGATCCGCTGGCGCAACCCGCCCGCACCCAGGAACGCCCGAAACGCAAAAGCCGTGGTCGCGAACCCGCCGGGGACGCGGATGCCGGCCCCGGACAGTTGGCTGATCATTTCCCCCAGCGAGGCGTTCTTGCCGCCGACCTCGTCGAGGTCGGCGATCCGCAGCTGTTCAAAGGGAATCACCCACGCGTGTTCGGTCGTCATCCGGAAGTCCCCTTTTGGCTGTCTTATTGCGCCGCGCCATCGCGCGCGGCAAGACCTCCATTTTACCTTGGCCCGTGCGTCGGTCGAGGGATGCTGCGGCGCGCAAGGACGCATTCGCGCCGACCAGAAATGACCACGGCCGCAGATGCGGCCGTGTGGGGGCTGGCGCGACTTCAGGTACGCGGGGTGGTCAGCATCGGGGCTTGCGTGGTGTCCTCATCCGGGTCAACGTAACCTGCATCCCCGCCGCCGGAATCGGCGTTGAGGTTGACCCCGGTGTCGGCCGGGGCATGGCGATGCCGGCTGCGCACGGCGCGACGCAACGTCCGGTAAAGGTCCGGATGCGAGTCCTTGAGATAGCTGATGATCTCGAAGTCCACGCGCTTGACTTGGGAAAGGTCGAGTTGCTCTACATGAACAAGCCGCAACAACTCTTTGACCGGACGAGGCATTTCCCGTCCACTTTCATACCGCGAGCCGCCGCTTTGCGTGACGCCGATTTGGGTCCAGAACTGCTCCTGGTTCATGCCCAGCCGGCGCCGGATTTCGCGCGGATTGAGAACTCGATCAAGGATTTTCACGGGTCGCGGGCTTTCGGTGTGCTTGTCGTCAGCAGCGGTTTCGGGGCCTTGCAGCAAAATCCGATACTATACCAATGGCATATTTTTGACCGATTCGTGTCTCCGCGCAAGCGGCAACGGATGAACGGTGATTTTATGCGCAGCGAAATGCGACCACCAGCCCGGAGCGGGTCGAGAAATTTCCGGCGTTTCCCCGGCCAGCCGTCTAGATTACGCCAATCCACGGGATGCAAGGTATTCCTCGTAAGGCCCATCGAAAAACACCGGCTCGCCCTCGCCCGTCAACTCGAGCACGCGGGTGGCCAGCGCGGAGACGAACTGCCGGTCGTGCGACACGAGGATCAGCGTGCCCGCGTACTTTTCGAGCGCCAGTTGCAGCGACTCGATCGACTCCATGTCCATGTGATTGGTGGGCTCGTCCATCACCAGCACGTTGGGCTGCTGCAGCATGAGCTTGCCAAAGAGCATGCGTCCGCGTTCGCCGCCAGAGAGCACGCGCACCGACTTGCTGGTCTCATCCCCCGAAAACAGCAGGCGTCCCAGCGTGGCGCGCACGATCTGTTCGTCGTCGGTCGGCTGCTTCCATTGCGCCATCCAGTCGAACAACGTGGACTCACGCTCGAAGTCCGCGGTCTGGTCCTGCGGGTAATAGCTGAACTGGGCACGCTCGGCCCACTTCAGCTTGCCCGCATCCGGCGCCAGTTCTCCGATCAGCGTGCGCAACAGCGTGGTCTTGCCCGCGCCGTTGGGGCCGACGATCGCGAGACGCTGCCCGGCTTCCACCATGAACGACATAGCGTCGAACAACGGGCGCGGCAGTGCGGGCCAGGTCTTGGTCAGGCCCTCGACCTCCACGGCGTGTCGATGCAGCTTCTGCTTCGGGTCGTATTCGAACCGGATGAAGGGGTTCTGCCGCGATGAAGGCTTCACGTCGTCGGGGCGCAGCTTGTCGATCTGCTTGATGCGGGACGTGGCCTGCTTCGAGCGCGCCTTATTGGCGGAGAAGCGGCGCACGAATTCCTGCAGCTCGACGATGCGGTCCTTGGCCTTGGCATTGCTGGCCAAGAGCCGCGCGCGTGCCTGCGTGGACGCAATCATGTAGTCATCGTAGTCGCCGGGAAACACCTTTAACGTGCCGTAGTCGAGATCGGCCATGTGCGTACACACGCTGTTGAGGAAGTGGCGATCATGCGAAATGATGATCATCGTCGACTCGCGGGCGTTGAGCACGTTCTCCAGCCAGCGAATCGTGTTGATGTCGAGGTGATTGGTCGGTTCGTCGAGCAGCAGGATCTCCGGATTGGAGAACAGCGCCTGCGCCAGCAGCACGCGGAGCTTCCAGCCAGGCGCCACTTCGCTCATCGGTCCCTGGTGCAATGCCTCCGCAATGCCAAGGCCCATCAACAATTCACCGGCGCGTGCCTCCGATGTATAGCCGCCCAGCTCCGCGTAATGCGCCTCGAGATTGGCCGCCTTCAAATAGTCTTCCTCGGTGGCATCAGGGTTGGCGTAGATGGCATCGCGCTCTTCCTGGGCCGCCCACAACTCTTCGTGGCCGCGCATCACGACGTCGAGAACACGTTGGTCCTCGAAAGCGAACTGGTCCTGCGAAAGCTTGCCGAGGCGCTCGGTGGAATCGAGCGCAACGTTGCCGCCGGAGGCTTCGAGATCGCCGCCCAGGATCTTCATCAGCGTGGACTTGCCGCACCCGTTGGCGCCGATCAGGCCATAGCGATGGCCGCCGCCGAACTTCATCGAGATGTTCTCGAAGAGCGGCTTGGCGCCGAACTGGATGGTGAGGTTGGACGCTACGAGCATGAGGGACTTATCAGCGAAGGTTGGCCGCAGGTGACTATTCAGTTGACTGCGAAGTTGGCTGCTCAGTTGACCCCATCCGCCGCACGGCGCGGCCGGTCGTCGCGGCGAGTGCCCAAGCGAAGCAGGGGGAAACCAGCTATTCTGCTAGAATCAACGACTTATCTCAAGTTTTTCGCGTGCGTGGCGCTGGCTGCGCATGGCCGGAACCCCGATGCCCCGCTACGACCTGCATTCGCATTCGACGCACTCCGACGGCCTGCTGGCCCCCGCGGCGGTGGTCGAACGCGCGGCTGCCCGCGGCGTCGATTTCCTGGCATTGACCGATCACGACGATACCAGTGGACTGCCCGAAGCCATGGCGGCAGCCGCAGGCACCGGGATGACGCTTGTGCCGGGCGCCGAACTATCCGTCAGCTGGGAAGGCCACACGATCCACGTGATCGCGTTGCAGATCGATCCGTCCAACGCAGTGCTCGAAGCGGGACTTGCGACCATCCGCAGTGGCCGCGATTCGCGCGCGAAGCTGATGGCGGAATCCTTGGCGGCGGCAGGCATCATGGGCGCCTATGAGGGCGCACGGCGCTATGTCACCAGCGAACGCCTTATTTCGCGCACGCACTTCGCGCGCTTCCTCGTCGAAGCCGGCCACGTGCGCGAAACCAAGGACGCGTTCAAGCGTTACCTGACGCCGGGCAAGCCTGGCTACGTGAAGCACGAGTGGGCATCGTTGCCTGATGCCGTCGGCTGGATTCACGCTGCCGGCGGCCAGTCAGTCGTCGCGCATCCGGGCCGCTACAAGGTGTCGCCCACCGGCATGCGGCGCCTGCTTGGCGAATTCCGCGATGCGGGTGGCGATGGCGTCGAAGTGCTGTCGTCCTCGCACACGACGGCCCAATACGCCGAGTACGCCGCGTATGCGCGTACCTTCGGCCTGCTCGCGTCCTGTGGCAGCGACTATCACGGTCCCGGCGAAAGCTGGCTCGACTTGGGCGACCTGCCGGCGATGCCTGCTGGCGTCACGCCGGTGTGGACGCGCTGGTAGTGCCTGATCGCCGTACCGTCTTCTTTCTCTCCGACCGTACCGGCATCACGGCCGAGATGCTCGGCAACAGCCTGCTCACGCAATTCGACGACATCCGCTTTCATCGCGTCACGATTCCGTTCGTCGATTCACCGGAGAAGGTGGCGGATGCGGTGCGCCAGGTCAACGAGTCGGCGGACCGCGAGGGAAAGCGTCCGATCGTGATCAGCTCGGTGGTCGACGAGGCGATGAGCGAAATCATCCGCCGCGACGCACGGGCGCTGACGCTCGATTTCTTTGGTGTGTTCATCCAGCCGCTCGAGGCCGAGCTCGGCACCAAGAGCTCGCATGCGGCAGGCAAGTCGCACGGCATCGCCGACAGCCACGAGTACTTTGCACGGATGGAAGCCATCAACTTCACGCAGGCGCACGACGATGGGGTCAGCACGCGTGACCTCGGCAAGGCGCAGGTGATCCTGGTGGGCGTGTCGCGTTGTGGCAAGACACCGACGTCGCTGTACCTCGCGCTGCAGTTCGGCATCCGTGCCGCCAATTTCCCGCTGACGCCGGACGACTTCGCCAACCACAAGCTGCCGGCCTCGGTTCTGCCCCATCGCAGCAAGCTCTTCGGACTGACGATCGCGCCCGAGCGGCTGCGGCAGATCCGCGACGAACGCCGCCCCGACAGCACCTATGCGTCGCTCGACAATTGTCGCTACGAGGTGCGCGAGGCCGAGGCGATGATGGTCCGCGAGCGCATTCCAATGCTCAACACCACGACCAAGTCGATCGAGGAAATCGCGACGACAATACTGCACCAGGCGAAGGTCGAGCGGCACATCTATTGAACGGGTACCGGCGCCATACGTTCACGCCGCGCGCTGGGGCATGGGCCAATGTCGAGCGGCACATCTATTGAACGGGTACCCCTGTAGACGAGGCTTTAGCCTCGTAGCCGATATCGCCGCGGCGAACCCGGGCGGCGGACGTCGCGGCTGCGGATACTGCACGGGCCATTTACAATCCGTAGAAACGCCGCGCCGTGCCTCCCATCAACGCTGCACGGTCGGCCGCCGGCCAATCTGCCGTCATCGCCACCGTGGCGGCGAACCAGCTCTGGTAGGTGCCCCCGACATTCAACACCGGCCAATCGCTGCCCCACATCAGCCGCTGCGCGCCGAAGCACTCGGCGACATGGTCCACGTAGGGGCGCAACCGGTCGATGGTCCATCCGGCACCCGCCTCGGTGACGAGGCCCGACACCTTGCACCGTACGCGTGGAAAGGCTGCGGCCTCGCGCATCTGGCCGGCCCACGGCTCCCACATGCCGTGCGCGATGTCGGGCTTGGCCGCATGATCGATGACGACGGCAAGATCCGGGTGGCGCTCCAGCATTTGCAACAGCACCGGCAATTGCGCTGGCCGGACCAGCGCATCAAAGCGCAAGCCAAGCCGCGGCAGTGCATCGAGCGCCCGCCCGACATCCTCGCGCAGCAGCCATTCCGGATCGAGCTCGTCCTGCAGCATCGGCCGCACGGCTTTCAGCAATGGGTTGCGCGCCAGCCGGCGCAGCAGCGGAATGGCATCGGGTGCCGCCAGATCGGCCCAGCCCACCACGCCCTTGACCACGCCTTCGCTTGCCGCCGCAACGTCGAGCAGGTAATTCGTCTCGGCCACGGTGGGCGCCGCCTGGACCAGTACTGCCGCGGTGACGCCAGCCTGTTCGTGCAGGGGCGCGATGTCGTCGAGATGGAAGTCGCGGTGCAAAGCAGGTAACGCAGGTGTGATCCAGCCGTAGTCGCCGCGTGCCAGTGTCCATACGTGCAGGTGCGCATCGATGTGACCTGTCATGGGGGGACACCTGGCGGGCAACAGCGCCAGCAAAGGGGATTGGCGGCACGTTGGGGCATGCCCCCGCCGGTCGCGTTGAGGGATGGCATCGGGAATCGTGGTCCTGGTGGCGACTGCTAAACTCGTGCGGATGCTACAAGACGCGCGGCGCCATGCGCAACGCGATTCGTTGGCTCCCCTTCCCACTCTCGACAATCATGATCATGCCCTCGTTCAAAGCCGTCCAAGGTCTATGGTGCGCCACGCTCACGCCGCTTGATCGCCATGGTCGCGTCGACCATTCGCGCATGGTGGCACACGTCCAGCACCTGTTCACGCAAGGCGTGGCCGGTGTCGCCCCGTTCGGCACGACGGGCGAAGGCCAGTCGTTCGCGGTGGATGAACGCCGCGACGGCGTGGAGGCGCTGCTGCAGGCGGGCGTACCCGCAACGCGCATCGTCGCGGCCACCGGTTGCACGGCACTACCCGAAACGGTCGCGCTGACCCGGCATGCGGTTGAGGCGGGGTGTCCGGCGGTGCTGGTGTTGCCGCCCTTCTTCTGGAAAGAGCCGAGTGACGAAGGCCTCTTCGACTGGTACGCGCAATTGATCGAGCGCACTGCCGATCCGCGCCTCAAGATCCTGCTCTATCACCTGCCGCAGGTTTCCGCCGTGCCGCTGTCGGTCAACTTGATCGAACGCCTCGCCACCACGTTCCCCGACACGGTGGTCGGCATCAAGGACAGCGAAGGCAACTGGGCGCATACGACGGCCATCCTTGAGCGCTGCCCGCAGCTGGCAGTGATGGTGGGCCACGAGCCGCACCTGCCGCGGCTGATGCGCGCGGGGGGCGTGGGCACGATCTGCGGTGTCTCCAACGTGCGCGCCGACCTGGTGGCGGACCTGCTGCTGCCCGAGGTCACGCCGGAGGCCGAGGCGCGCATCGCGGCGTTCATCCGTGTCGCGTTTTCGCAGCCGTTGATGGCGGGCTTCAAGAGCATGCTGGCCGACCAGCTGGACGACGAGGGCTGGCGCGCCGTGCGGCCCCCGCTGGTGGTGCTGGACAAGGCACAGCGGCAGGCCCTGCGCGCCGCGCTGAAGGACGCGCAGCTGCACGCGAAGAGCGCGGCTGTCGCGCGCTAGTTCGCGGCGCGCCAATCACCATCGCGCGGCGACCGGATGATCGTCGTCTTCGGCTCGATCAATCTCGATCTCGTGGCGCGCGTCCCGCGGCTGCCGCGGCCCGGTGAGAGCTTGCGTGGGACCACCTTTGCGGCGTTGCCTGGCGGCAAGGGGGCGAACCAGGCCCTGGCTGCACGACGTGCGGGTACGGACGTCGCGCTGGTCGGCGCTGTCGGGCGCGATGCGTTCGCCGGGCCGGCGCAGGCCGGGTTGCACGCGGCGGGCGTCGACATGTCGGGCGTTGCGGCCGTCGAAGCCCCGACCGGCGTGGCATTGATTCACATCGACGACGCCGGCGAGAATGCCATCACGGTGATTGCCGGCGCCAATGCCTCTGCCAGAGCCGCGGCGATCACCCCGGCGCAGTGGTCACGCGCATCGCTGCTGTTGCTGCAACTCGAAGTACCGGTCACGCAGGTGACCGAGGCGGCCCGTGAAGCCCGTGGCCGCGGCATCCGCGTGGTGCTCAATGCCGCGCCGATGCAAACGCTGCCAAAGGAATTACTGGACGCCATCGACGTGCTGGTCGTCAACGAACTCGAAGCCGACGCATTGGCGACGCAATGCGGCGTCAATGCCGCAGGGGACGATATCGCGGGTGCCTTGTCCCGGCACCTTGGCATCGAAGTCGTGCTGACCGAAGGCGCGCGCGGCGCCTGCTTTGCCGCGGCAGGATTGCACGGGTATGCGCGACCTCCCGCCTGCACGATTGTCGACTCTACGGGTGCCGGGGACGCCTTCGTCGGTGCGTTGGCGAGTGCACTCGATCGCCGGTTGCCGTGGCCGGAAGCGCTGGCCTTTGCGGTGGCGGCGGGAACGCTCGCTTGCGGCCGCATCGGGGCGCAGTCCGCGCTGGCGGACCACACAACGATAGCCGCCTTCGCCGTGCGGGTAGAATCATCCGGCCGCCCTCCCTGACCTCCTCGAGACCATGACTCTACTTCGCCGCCTTGCCCATCGGTGCCGCGTTGCCGTCGCCGCTGTTGCCCTCGCCTGTTCCGTTTCGCCCGCCTTGGCGGTTGATTGGAACGACCTCTTCTGGAACCCGGCTGAAAGCGGGTGGGGCGTCAATTTCGTCCAGAACGGCAACTTCATCTTTGCGACGTTCTTTGTCTATGACGAAGGACTGCAGCCCACGTGGTACAGCGGCCAGATGACCATCGACGCCATTGGCATCTGGTCCGGCCCACTCTATGCCACGACGGGCTCCTTCTACGGCGCGCCGTGGAACCCGGGCCAACGCACGACGACGGCCGTGGGTATCGTGACATTCGCGCCCAGCTCATCAACCGGCGGCACGCTGACGTACAACGTGAACAACGTCAACGTGAGCAAGCAGGTCATCCGGCAGACACTGCAAACGATCGCGATCGGCGGCGATTACTTCGGCGGCATCGTGGCCGACGTCTACAACTGCACGAACCCGCTTTTGAACCAGGTGGTGCGGCTCTATTCGCAGTTTGCCGTTGTTCAGACCGCTGGCGGCCAGTTGCAGTTCGACTTCAGCCTTACCGATGGCGGCACCTGCAGGATGGTCGGCAACTTCGTGCAGGACGGTACTCTGCTTCGCATCCCCAGCGCGTCGTACACGTGCTCCACGGGACTCACCACCACGGCCGTGGTGAGCCAGATCAAGGCCACCAACAATGGCATCGAGGGCCAGTGGATCGCGAACGTGAACGCCGGCTGCACCGAGGCCGGCTACTTCTCGGCGATCCTGTTCTAGGCGGTCGGAACTAACGCTGCGGCAGCGACTGCCGCAGCGCTTCGAATAGCACGATGGCCGCGGCGGCGCTCGCGTTGAGCGACTCCGTGGCGCCGGGCATCGGAATACGCACGCGCGCGTTGCATTCCGCCAGCAGCGCGGCGGACATGCCGGTGCCTTCGTTGCCGATGGCAATGGCCAGCGGCCACGCAAATTTCAGCGCAAAGAGATTGTCGCCGCCTCGCGGCACCGTAGCCGCTACCTGCCCGCCCTGTGCGCGAAACGTGGCAGCCCACTGCGGCAGTTCCACGTCCTCGAGGATCGTCGTCAGGAAATGCGCACCCTGCCCCGCCCGCAACACCTTGGGCGACCACGCGAAGGCGCAGTGCTTCGACAGCAGCACCTGGTCCACGCCGGCTGCCGCGGCCGTGCGCAACAGCGTGCCGACATTGCCGGGGTCCTGCAGGTCGTCCAGCAGCAGGTGCAGGCGTGCCGGAGCGATTGCAGCCGGCGCTGGCGTAGGAATGACGGCCACGATGCCCAGTGCCACCGGCAGCCCCAGCGCCTCGGCGAAGAGGGGTGCGGGCACGGTAACGACGTCAGCTCCGGGGATGCGCGCCAACAGCGGCACCAGCGGCGTACTTGCGCGCATCTCGTCGACCACGACAACAAACTCCGGCGTGCCGATGCGCGCCAGGTACACCTCGAGCAGGTGGTCCCCCTCCAGCACGCAGCGACCCGCCTTGCGGCGATCGCGCGACGAGGCGATCAGCCGCGCAGCTTCGCGCAGCCGCGGATTGTGGCGGGAGGTCGCATGCAGCATCGAGCAGCGCCGCAGGTCAAGGCTTCGCGCGCGGCGCTGCTGCGGGCGACGCCGGCGTGGGCGCCTTCGGCGGCACGCCGAGCGGCTGCACCTGGAAGAACACTTCGTCGGGCTTGATCATGCCGAGCTCGGAACGGGCGCGCTCCTCGATGGCCTCGGAACCCGTTTTCAGGTCGCGCACATCAGCGTCGAGCGCCTCGTTGCGCAGCTTCAACCTGGTGTTGGCTTCGCGCTGCACGCCAAGCTGGCGGTCCGTCTCGTGGACCTGCAGCCACCCGCCCTTTCCGAACCACATCGGATACTGCAGGGCCAGGATCAGCACGACGAAGAGGATCGCAAGCCAGCGCACGTGGCGCAGTGCCTAGTTGATGTTGAAGAACGCGCTGCGCCCGGGGTAGCTGGCCGCGTCGCCCAGGTCTTCCTCGATGCGCAACAACTGGTTGTACTTGGCGATGCGGTCGGAGCGCGACAGCGAGCCGGTCTTGATCTGGCCGCAGTTCGTGCCGACCGCAATATCGGCGATCATGCTGTCCTCCGTCTCGCCCGACCGGTGCGATACCACTGCCGTATA
>JBBQEY010000019.1:0-23843 GCA_038321425.1 Burkholderiales bacterium
TGGCCGAACTTCGCGTTGTCGGCGGCGATGATCGTGTCGCAGGCCATCGCCAGCTCGCAGCCGCCGCCCAGCGCGTAGCCGGCGACCGCCGCCACCACCGGTTTGCGCACCTTGCGCACCGCTTCCCAGTCGCGCGTGATGTAGTCGTCGCCGAAGACCTTGGCGTAATCCCACTGCGCCATCGCACCGATATCCGCACCGGCCGCGAAGGCCTTGTCGTTGCCGGTCAGCACGATGCAGCCGATCGCCGGATCGTCGTCGAAGACTTCCAGCGCCACGCCGAGTTCGCGCGCCAACGCGTCGTTGAGCGCATTCATCCGCTGCGGGCGGTTGAGCCGGATGATGCCCACGCGGTCGCGGGTTTCGGTCAGGATGTAATCAAAGGCAGCGAGCATGGCGGATTCCGTCGAAAAGGGGCCGGGTGGACATCAGGGCTGGTGCGGGTCGAAGTGCCGGCGCAGGCCCTGCCAGCAGCGGTAGTACTCAGGCTGCAATTGCGCCGACTCGAGCGCGAAGCGCGTGGGCAGGATCGGGAGACGCGTCTCGAACATGAACGCCATCGTGTCGGTGATGCGCGTGGGCTGCGCCAGGTCGGCGGTGCTGGCTCGAGCAAAGGTCTCGGCGTCCGGACCGTGCCCGGTCATGCAGTTGTGCAGGCTGGCGCCGCCCGGCACGAAGCCTTCCGCCTTGGCGTCGTACACGCCGTGCACGATGCCCATGAACTCGCTGGCGATGTTGCGGTGGAACCATGGCGGCCGGAATGTGTGCTCCATCGCCAGGATGCGCGGCGGGAAGATCACGAAGTCGATCATGTCCACGCCGGGCGTATCGCTGACCGACTGCAGCACCAGGAAGATGGACGGGTCCGGGTGATCGAAACTGATCGACCCGATGGCATTGAAACGGCGCAGATCGTACTTGTACGGCGCGTAGTTGCCGTGCCATGCCACCACGTCGAGCGGCGAATGCCCGATGGCCGCCTGCCACAACAGGCCCATGAACTTCGTGACCAGCGTGAACGCGCCCTCGCGATCCTCGTACCATGCGTGCGGCGTCAGGAAGTGGCGGGGATGCGCGAGCCCGTTCGACCCCAGCGGTCCCAGGTCGGGCAAACGAAATGCCGCCCCGTAGTTCTCGCACACGTAACCGCGCGCGGGGCCGTCCGGCAGCTCCACCCGAAAGCGCACGCCACGCGGGATCACGACGATCTCCTGCGGTGCGACGTCGATGCGGCCGAACTCGGTGAGGCAGCGCAGCGTTCCTAGTTGCGGCAGGATCAAGAGCTCGCCGTCCGCATTGCAGAAGAAGCGTTCGGTCATCGACTGGTTGGCCGCGTACACATGGATACCGCACCCTGCCATCGCCTGCGGTGAGCCATTGCCGGCCATCGTGACCAGCCCGTCGATGAAGTCAGTCGGCGCGGACGGCAGCGGCAACGGATCCCACCGCATCTGGTTCGGTGGCGCAGGCACTTCGCCGAACGTGCTGGCGACACGCGCCGCCAGCAGCGGCATGAAGGGTTCGTGCATCGCTGCGGGACGGATCCGGTAGAGCCAGGAGCGCCGGTTCGACGCGCGCGGCGCGGTAAAGGCGGAGCCCGACAACTGCTCGGCGTAGAGGCCATACGGCGCGCGCTGCGGCGAATTCTGTCCGGTCGGAAGCGCGCCAGGCAACGCCGCGGTGGCGAATTCGTTGCCGAAGCCCGATTGGTATTCCAGTTCCACTCTGTCAGGCATGACGCGCCTCCACGGGCATACCCGTCACGCCGGCACGCGCCGCCTGCATCGCATCGCGCAGCACTGCCATGTCGCCGATGTGGTTGGCCAGCAGCAGGATCAGTCGCGCGTTGACCAACGCGCTCTGCGCCTCCGTCAGGTCGCCGTGCATGTGGAGCAATGCCTCGTAGAAGTCATCAGGGGCCGCGATGTTGGCATCGGTGATCAGCACGGTTGTGCCCTTTCGCTGTTCGTTCATGTCAAACCTGTTCGATCGCGCAGGCCGTAGCGATTGCGGCCCGCACCTGCGGCAAGGCGAACGCGCGCCAACGCGCGCAGACATGCTGGTCGGGCCGGAACAGGTAGCACGTGCCCGGCGCGGCATCGTAGCGCGCCGTGAGAAGACCGGCGATATCGGCCAGCGCTCCGGCGGCGGAACCACCCACCTGCACGACCTGGCACGGGATCGCGTCCCCCGCCAGCGCCGACGCGTCATCATGGCCCACGCCGCCGCCCATCACCAGCAGCACGAAACCGCCGCCCAGATGATCGAGGAGCCATGCGCCGCGCGGCCCCGTCACCGGCGCATCCGCCGCTGGTGTGCCGGGCACCATCGCGCCCGCAAATGAATCGTGATCCGGCGTGTTGAGCGGCGAATCGAGCAGCACGGTGGGCACCGACAGCCGCCCGCTGTTCACAAGCCGCCGCGCGAAGGGGAACTCGCGCGCGAGGCCAAGGACTGCGTCGCGAAAGAGCCGCGACACTGCGCTCTTCGGCGTGATGAAATCGGTGGAGCGCGTGGAGTTGCGGATATTGTCGTCCGCTGCCACGACCCGCTCCGTGTCGTAGGTGTCGAGAAGCCGTGCCGGCGCCAGGCCGCGCAGCACCAGGTCCAGCTTCCACGCGAGGTTGTCGGCATCCTGCACGCCGCTGTTCGCGCCGCGCGCGCCGAAGGGGCTGACAAGGTGAGCCGCATCGCCCGCAAACAGCACCCGCCCTGCGCGGAATTTCTGCATCCGCCGGCACTGGAACGTATAGACACTCGCCCATTCGAGCTCGAAGCTTGCGTCCGGGCCCAACATCGCGTGCAACCGCGGGAGGATCCGCTCCGGCTTCTTCTCTTCATCGGGGTCGGCATCCCAGCCGAGTTGGAAATCCACGCGCCAGACATCATCCGGCTGCCGGTGTAGCAGCACGGACTGGTTCGGATGAAACGGCGGATCGAACCAGAAGCGCCGCTCTGCGGGAAAGTCCGACGACATCCGGATATCGGCAATCAGGAAGCGGTCGTGGAACACCTGGCCCTCGGTATCCAATTGCAGCATGTGGCGCACCGGACTGCGGGCGCCGTCGCAGACCACCAGCCAGTCGCAACTCAAGTCGTACTCGCCATCCGGCGTCGCTACGCGTACGACGGCGCGATCTGCCGTCTGCGTGACGCCCACCACGCGATGCCGCCACCGCAGTTCCGCCGGTGCGAGCACCTGTGCGCGCTGCACGAGGCACGCTTCGAGGTAGTACTGCTGCAGGTTGACGAAGGCAGGTCGCCGATGGCCGGCTTCGGGCAGCAGGTCGAACTGATACGCCAGCCTGTCGCCGTGATACACCTTGCCGACACTCCAGCCCACACCTTTGCTCGCCACCGCCTCGCCGCAACCGAGCCGGTCGAGGATTTCCAATGTACGTTTGGCATAGCAGATCGCACGCGAGCCGGCGCTGACGGTGTCGTCGTCGTCCAGCACCAGCACCGGGATGCCACGCTGCGCAAGGTCGATGGCGGCCGTCAATCCCACGGGCCCGGCACCCACCACCATGACGCCGCAGTGGCGCGCCGTGCCGTCAAGTTCCGGCGGCCGCCGGTACGGATAGACGGGATGGGTGAAGGCAGCCGTCGCAGTCATGACACCAAGCCTGCTTTCAGCCTTCGAGCGCCTGCCACATGTCCTTGTCGCGCTGTGCTGTCCAGATGCGCGGATGCGGATACTGCGTGGCCTCGTCGAACGCGCGCGTCACGTCGAACGGCAAACAGTGATCGAAGATCACCCAGTCGCCAAAGCGCGGCTTCAATGCCGCGTAGGTTTCCTGATACACGGTGCGCAGGTCCTTGCCCGCTGCCGCCCCGTCTTTCACGGAGTCGAACATCGCGGTGATGAACGCCCGCGTGCCGTCCAGGCCTGCCTTCACTTCCGCCGGCGTGCGCAACGACGCGCCGCGGCCGGGGACCAGCTGTTGCGGCTCCAGCGCCGCGATCGCATCGAGCGTGGCGGGCCAGTCGGTGAGGTACGCGTCGCCGGTGTAGGGCGTGGCTGCGTATTCGACGAGATCGCCCGAGAACAGGATCTTCTCCTGCGGCAGCCAGGCGACCGTGTCGCCCTTCGTGTGGCCGCGTCCCGGCTGCATCAGCTCCACCTGCAGCTTGCCGAGCCACAGCGTCATCCGCTTCTCGAACACGATCGTCGGCCAGGTGAGTCCGGGCACCGACTCCACCGCGCGAAACAGACGCGGAAAGCGCTCGATCTCGCTCTTCATGTCCTGCTCGCCGCGTTCGATGATCAGTTCGTAGGTGTCGCGGCTCGCGATGATGTGCTCGGGCTTGTAGCCGGTGGCACCCAGCACCCGTACCGCGTGATAGTGCGACAACACCACGTACTTGATCGGCTTGTCCGTCACTTCGCGGATGCGGCGGATCACGTCCTGCGCCATCACCGGTGTTGCCTGCGTGTCGATCACCATCACCGCGTCGTCGCCGATGATGATGCCGGTGTTGGGGTCGCCCTCCGCCGTGTACGCATAGGCGTGCGCGGACAGCCGGTCGAAGCTGATCTTCTTTTCCTCGGTATCGGCGTGCGAGGCGAATGTCCTGGTGTTCATCAAAGGGTCCTTCCGGAATCGGGTAGGGCGCATCACGACCGCGGAGTGGGCCGGGATCGGGATTCAGTATCGCGGGCGGGCCTCAAGCTGACAATCGATGTCGGCAACGTTGTTGTCCGGTGAACGCGCCTTGCGACCCTGATATTTGTTATTGTTTAACTGATTAGATATTAGCAGATTTTGCCGGTCGATGCGGATCCCACCATTGCGGTAAGGTGCGCATTGCTCCAGCCTCCCCAACTGCGCCCCAAAGCGACGCCATGCCCGCCACCATCATCGACTCCACGATCTTCCGCAACATGTTCAGCACGCCGGCCATGCGGGACATCTGGTCCGACCTGTACCGCACGGCCCGGTATCTCGATGTCGAGCGGGCGCTGGCGCAGGTCCAGGGGCGGCTTGGCATCATTCCGCAGGAGGCCGCGGACGAGATCGTCAAGCACTGCGATGTCGCCAACTTCGACATGGAGAAGCTGCGGGTACAGACCGAACGCGTCGGCTCGCCGATCCTCCCCGTCGTCTCGCAGCTGAATGCGTTGTGCCGCGACGGGCTCGGCGAATACTGTCACTGGGGCGCCACGACGCAGGACATCATGGACACGGCGACGGTGCTGCAGATCCGCGCCAGCCTCGACCTGGTCGACGCCGACCTCCGCGCGATCGAGGCCGCGCTGGTCACGCTGGCGCGGCGCTATCGCGACACGCCGATCATCGGCCGCAGCAAATTGCAGCAGGCCATTCCGGTGACCTTCGGCTACAAGATGGCCACGATCCTCGCGGCCATCCAGCGCCATCGGCAACGCCTTGAGCAACTGCGCGCGCGCGTGCTGGTCGGCGAGTTCGGCGGCGCGTGCGGCACGCTGGCCTCCATCGAGACCGGCGCCATGGCAACGCAGGCCGGCCTGATGGCGGAACTGGGGCTGGGCGAGCCCGTGATCGCATGGCACACGGTGCGCGACAACATCGCCGAAACCGGCGCGTTTCTGGGGCTCGTCGGCGGTACGCTTGGCAAGACTGCCCTGGACGTCAGGTTGATGATGCAGACCGAGGTCGCGGAAGCGTTCGAGCCTTTCGCACCTGGCCGCGGCTCGAGCAGCACGATGCCGCAGAAGCGGAATCCGGTGTCGGCGGGTTTCATCCACGCGGCAGTCTCGATGGTGCGCCAGCACGCGGCGGCGTTGATGGACGCGATGATCGCCGACCATGAGCGTGCCAGCGGCGCGTGGGAGATCGAATGGATTGCGCTGCCGGAGGCCTTTTGCCTGACCGCAGGCGCGTTGCAACAGACGCGAGAAGTGCTGCAGGGCCTCGAAGTCGATCCGGCGAAGATGCGCGCCAATATCGATATCACCAACGGCCTCGTGATGTCCGAAGCGGTGATGATGGGATTGGGCCGGCACATCGGCCGCGAAGTCGCGCACGACCTGGTCCAGGAGCTCTGCCAGCAGGCATTGCGCGAGGACAAGCCGCTACTGGAGTTGTTGGCCGCGCACCCGCAGGTCAACCGCCATCTGGACCGCGCCGCGCTGACGGCGTTGTGCGATCCGGCCAACTATCTGGGCCAGGCCGGCGTGATGGTCGACCGGGTCCTGGCGCGTTCACCGGGGCTTTGAAGCCGATGTAACGGTGACGCCGCCGCCGTCTTCACGCCGGGGCACCGGGCGGTCCCGCGCCAGCCACACGGCGCAACCGCGTAACATGCGGGGTTTGCCGACCCGAATCCCCGCCCACCCATGACCATCTGCCGCTCGTTCCACGCCTTGCCGCGCCTTGCCTTCTCCCTCCTGTGTCTCGTGTTCGCTGCCGCGGCGCCGGCCATGGCCCAGTCCCCGGCACCCGTTGCCGCGCCAGCATCGGCGGCGGTACCGACGCCCGCCCAGGCGTGGCCGCGCGAAGTGCAGTTGCCCAATGCACTGGTGCTGGTGTACCAACCGCAGGTCACGTCCTGGGTCGACAATAGGATCGAATTCCGTAGCGCGCTGGCAATCAAGCCCAAAGGCGCGGCCGCCGAATCGTTCGGCACCGTCTTCGCCACCGCCAGCACGCGCGTGAACAAATCGCTCCGCACCGTGGTCTTCGAGGATCTGCAGGTCACGAAGAGCATGTTCCCCACGTTGCCGGACAACGGCGCGGCCTACGTCGCCGCGCTGCGGAAGCAATTCGGCGCCAGCGTGCGCAGCATTGCGCTCGACCGGCTGAAGCTCTCCCCGATGGTCAAGGGCGCAGGCGTCAAGCAGCTGGCCGTGCAGAACCCGGTACCGCGCGTGATCGTCAGCAACACCCCGGCGATCCTGGTGCCCATCGACGGCGCGCCGGCGCTGCGGCCCGTGGTGTCGAACCCGCGCTTCCAGCGCGTGATCAACACCCGGGCGCTGCTGTTGCGCGACACGGTCGAAAACTACTACTTCATGCACCTGTTCGATGGCTGGGTGCAGTCGCCGGCCCTCGACCTGCCATGGACGCGGCCTTTCATCACGCCGCCGGGGCTCGATGCCGTCGCGCGCAGCATCGCCACCAGTCGCCTTGTCGACATGATG
This sequence comes from Burkholderiales bacterium, assembly GCA_038321425.1. GTDB lineage: Bacteria > Pseudomonadota > Gammaproteobacteria > Burkholderiales > Casimicrobiaceae > VBCG01. Next base: position 7,124 of record JBBQEY010000019.1, read on the forward strand.
GTCGGGGATCCGCGGGCCAATCCCCCGGCGACGCTCGCCAACGGCGTGCCGCAGATCCATGTCAGCACCACCCCGGCCGAACTGATCGTGTTCGACGGCGCGCCGCAGTTCGTGCCGATCGCCGGCACGTCGTTGCGCTGGGCCACCAACACGGGCGCCGATGTCCTGCAGGACGCCACGAGCAACAACTATTACGCGCTGCTGGCAGGACGCTGGTTCAACAGTACGGCACTGGCGGGGCCATGGACCTTCGTGGCCAGCAACGCGCTGCCCACGGACTTCGCGCGGATTCCTCCCTCGTCGCTCGCCGGTGCGGTGTTGCCGGCCGTGGCCGGCACGAAGCAGGCGAAGGAAGCGCTGGTCGACAACGCGATTCCGCAAACCGCCGCCGTGCCGCTGGTGAACGGACCCACATTCAAGCCCGCGTTCGATGGCGCGCCGCAGTTTGCACCCATCCCGGGCACATCGCTCAACGCCGCGATCAACACGTTGGCCCCGATCATCGGCACCTCTGGCGGCGCGCTGTATGCCGTGAAGGCCGGGATCTGGTTCACCGCGCCGCAGGCCGACGGCCCGTGGACCATCGCCACGTCGGTGCCGGCGGAGATCTACACGATTCCGCCATCGTCGCCGCTGCATTTCGTCACCTATGTGCGCGTGTATTCCGCCACGGCGGACGTCGTGCACGTCGGCTACACGCCGGGCTATCTTGGTACCGCGGTCGAACCGACGGGGACCGTGGTCTACGGCACCGGTTACGCCTACACGCCGTGGATCGGCAGCACCTGGTATCCGCGACGGCCCACGTATGGCGTATCGGCTGCGCCGGTCTACAACCCCAACACCGGTTTCACCTATAGTTTCGCGCTGGGACTTGCGGCCAGCGCGTCGATCGCGGCGAATGTCGGCGGCGGCACCGTGTATCACCCCAATTACTGGGGTGGCTATCCGTGCTGCGCGTCGGCCAGTGCCAACATCTATCTGCGCCCGGCAGCCGCCAAGCCACCTGCGGCCACCGCGAACGCACCTGCGATCCCGGCAGCGGTGGGCAGCGCAGCCGTCGCGACTGCACCGAATGTTGCGGCCGCCAACGTGACGCGCGGCAACGACCAGACCGCGGCCGTCGCCAAGGCGCCGGCCCGGCCGGTACGTCCGCCCAATGCCGCGGCACTGCCACCGCCCGTGTTGCTGGCGCAGGCCGGCAGCCTGTACAAGCTGCCATCGAGCGAATGGCAATCGACGTCCACCGGCAACGACACGTATGCCGACAACGACGGCAATGTCTATCGCAACAGCGGCGGCACGTGGCAGAAGCATGCGAGCAGCGGCTGGTCGAATGCGCCCAGTGGCTCGCAGATGCAACAGGAAGCCCAGTCGCGCGAAGACGGCGCCATCCAGGCAGCGTCCTACAGCATGAGCAACGCGACGCGCTTTTCAGGCAACGCGGGCGATGGCTGGAACGCGCGGGATGCCGGCGATGGTGGTTACAGCCGCACGCTCGGCGGCAGCGGCGGCATCAGCGCCGAGCGCTACAACTACAACCAGGCCGTGCTGAACAACGAATTCACAATGTGGCAGAACGGCCTCATGGTCGGCGACAACCTCTACTACGGCGGCATGGCGTACGGCGCCGTGTTCCCATTGCCATAGCGCGTTCGCCAAACACGTTGCCACGGCACCACGCCGTGGCAACGCATCGCGGCGTGATCAGCCGCCGTTCGTTTTGATCAGCGCGCAGGCGTCCCGGGGCAGTTCCGCCGCACTATTCGCACTGCGCGCGGACGTCGTCGGGCACGTCCACCGCCTGGATTCGCGCGGGATCATCCGGGTGCCGCCGGGCGAATACGCGCACCTCGCGGCCTTCCACCAGCACCGTGTCGCCGCGCCGGATGACGTGGGCCAGCACAAAGCTCTTGCCGCGCCATTCCACGATCGAGGCCTCGACGTCGATCACGTCGCCGTAGGTCGCCGGACGCAGGAAACGCGCGGTGGCGTCGACCAGCGGTGTGCCGAGGATGCCGGTGCGCGCTTCGTACTCGCGCCACGACGGCACGCCCGCCGCGCGAAAGAAATGCAACGTGGCAGCGTCCATCCAGCGAAAGAAATTGGGATAGAACACGATCTGCGCCGGGTCGCAGTCGCCGAATTCGACGGTGAAACGGGTGACGTGGCGGCGAGTCATGGCCGGAAGCTTACCTTGCGTTGCGGCGGCGTTGCCGGGCGTGTAGCCGTCCGACACATTGGGTGGGCGATTGCCGGTTGCGCCGGTCGCCATGCCGCGCCAGGACCCGGTCCAGCGCCATGCGCCGTCGACCGCCCGCGTCCTTCGCACAGCTACGCTGGTATCCGCCCTCCGAACTCGCGTTGCAGGCGCTTGGCATGCGCGACAATGTGCGCCTGTGGATGCCACACTTCATGAAGCACATCGTGACGCGGCTCGGGAAAGGCTGACATGGCGGGACCGCAGCGCGGCATCCAGTCGATCGAGGTAGGCGGCGCCTTGCTGCGCGTGCTGGTGGACGCGGACGCGCCGTTGCCGCTGCGCGAACTCGCGCAGCGTGCCGGCATGCCCGCGGCGAAAGCCCATCCGTACATGGTCAGCTTCGGCAAGCTGGGGCTGGTGGAACAGGACCCGGTCACCGGCCATTACGGCCTCGGGCCGTTCGCGTTGCAACTGGGCTTAGCCAGCCTCGAGCGATTGTCGCCGCTACGCCTCGCCGCACCTTCGCTGGCTGCACTCGCCGCGACCATCGGCCACACGGTGGCGGTAGCGGTTCTGGGTTCGCATGGGCCGACGATCGTGGCGATCCACGAATCCTCCCGGCCCATTCACGTGAACATGCGCGTGGGCACGGTGATGTCGATCCGCAATACGGCAACGGGGTGCGTGTTCGCGGCGTTTCTTCCCGCGGCCGTGGTGGCCGGACTGGTGGCGCGCGAAAGCCGCGATCCGGCGATCACCGGCCAGGACACCGGACGCGTACCGCGCACCGATATCGACCCGATGCTGGCAGAAATCCGCACGCGGCGCATGGCACGCGCGGTCGGGTATCCGCTTCCCGGTATCAACGCGCTGTCCGCCCCGGTGTTCGATCACCGCGGCGCGCTCGCGCTGGCCATCACCGCGCTCGGGCCTGCCGGCAGTTTCGATCCGGCATGGGATGGGCCGTTGGCGGAGGCGCTGCGCGAATGTGCGGATCGCGTTTCGGCGCGGTTGGGGTATCGCGTTGGACAAGCGATTTCTTGATCTTGGCGCGGGCCTCGCGTCCGTAGTTTTAATGTTCTTCGCGGCGCGGTGCGGGGCGAGCCGGCTGGGGCGGGCTCCGTCGCCGCAAAGCGTGTGGTTCGGGCGCGTGAGGCGACCTAAGCCCGCCCCGCGCGGCCCGCCGTTCGCCGCGGCGACGCTGAAGACCAAACGCCACGCCGCAAACCCGCGAGGCTGAAGCCTCGCCTACCGCAATCGCATCAGGACATTCAGCCGCGTTGGTCGACGACGCAAACGCATCAGCAACTTCAACCGCGTTTGTCGACGATCCGCCGGGCCTTGCCCAGCGAGCGTTCGACGCCGCCGGGGGGCAGCACGCGCACTTGCGCCGTGACGCCGATCAAGTTCTTGACGAGATGGGCGAGGCGCTCGCCGGAGCGCTCGCCGTCGGTGCTGCCGGCGGCAGGCGCGCGTTCGACCAGGATCGTCATTTCGTCGAGCGCCTTCGGCCGCGAAATCTCGATCTGGTAGTGCGGGGCGAGCGCGGCATCCTTTAAGATCAGCTCCTCGATCTGCGTCGGAAAGACGTTGACGCCGCGGATGATCATCATGTCGTCCGACCGGCCGGTGATCTTCTCGATGCGCCGCATCGAGCGCGCCGTCGGTGGCAGCAGCCGGGTCAGGTCACGCGTGCGGTAGCGGACGATGGGCAGCGCTTCCTTAGTCAGCGACGTGAACACGAGTTCACCCCTCTCGCCGTCAGGCAGCACGGCGCCTGTCACGGGGTCGATCACCTCCGGATAGAAGTGGTCTTCCCAGACGGTGAGCCCATCCTTCGTTTCGATGCATTCCTGCGCAACGCCGGGGCCGATCACCTCGGAGAGGCCGTAGATGTCGATCGCGTCCATGCCGACGCGCGCCTCGATTGCCTCGCGCATCGTCGGTGTCCACGGCTCGGCGCCGAAGATGCCGATCTCGAGCGACGACGCGCGCGGATCGATGCCTTGCCGCTCCATCTCCTCGGCAATCGCCAGCATGTACGACGGCGTGACCATGATCACCGTCGGCTTGAAGTCCTGAATCAGCTGCACCTGCTTTTCCGTCTGCCCGCCGGACATGGGAATCACCGTGCAGCCCAGCTTTTCGGCGCCGTAGTGCGCGCCCAAGCCGCCGGTGAAGAGTCCATAGCCATAGGCCACGTGCAGGATGTCGCCGGGGCGGCCACCCGCAGCGCGAATGGAGCGCGCCATCACCGTGGCCCACATGTCGATGTCGTTGCGCGTGTAACCCACCACGGTCGGCTTGCCGGTGGTGCCGGACGACGCATGGACACGCACCACCTGCTCGCGCGGCACGGCGAACATGCCGAACGGATAGTTGTCGCGCAGGTCCGCCTTGACAGTGAACGGGAACTTCGCAAGGTCCTCCAGCGACTGCAGGTCGCGAGGATGCACGCCCTTCGCGTCGAACGCGCGACGGTAATGCGGCACGTTGGCGTAGGCATGGGCCAGCGTGGTCCGCAGGCGCGAGAGCTGCAACGCGCGAAGCTCATCGCGGCTGGCGGTCTCGATCGCCTCGAGCTCGCCCGGGCGCGGTTGTTTCACCGGCATGGTGCTTCCTCCTTGGCGCTTCCCGTCAGACCACGTTGCCTTTGATCCGCATGCTCTTGCCGCGGAACAGTGCAATCGTCGTGCCGTCCTGGTTGCGCACGTCGATGTCGTAGACGCCGGCACGCGGTCCCTGCACCCGCTCGCGCGCCGTGGCGGTCAACACATCGCCTTCGCGACCCGGCGCCAGGAACTCGATCGAGCAGCCCGCCGCCACCGTGTTGAAGTTGGTGCTGTTGCAGGCGAACGCGAACGCGCTGTCGGCCAGCGTGAACACGAGGCCGCCGTGGCAGATCGCGTGGCCGTTGACCATGTCGCCGCGAATGGTCATCGACAATTCGGCAAATCCGGGGGCCACGCGCTCGATGCGCATGCCGAGCGCCTGCGATGCGCGATCGCGCTCGAACATGCCGGCCGCCACGCGTTGCGCCAGTGCCTGCGCCTCCGCCGGGGTCAGCGTAATGGCGATGCCGTCATCGCCGGGAGCATCAGCCGACAAGGGTTCCTCCCGTCGCACAGCGGCGTGCGATCAACGGCGAGACGCGATAGCGGTCCTCGCCGTAGTGCGCGGCCAGGTGATGCAGCACGGCGCGCACGCGTTTCAGACCGATCGCATCGGCCCAGGCCAGCGGCCCGCGCGGATAATTGACCCCCTTGCACATCGCCAGGTCGATATCCGCGGCAGCGGCAATCCCCTGCGTGACGGCATCTGCGGCTTCGGTGGCCAGCATCGCCACGGTGCGCAGGACGACGAGTCCCGCCACATCGTCCACGCGCGTGACCGCAATGCCGGCCGCCTGCAACGCGCCGATCGCCGCGGCGGCCCCCGCAGCGCTGCACGAATCGGCCACAGCAACGGCAAGGCGCGTGCAATTGCGATAGTCGAGCGCCAGGTCGAACACGACGACATCCGGGTGGGCGCTGGCCGCTGCCATGGTCGTGGCGGTGCGGCCGTCGCTCGGCACGAGCAGCACGCCGTCGATCTCGAGATACGCCTCGGCCACGGCGGGATCCGCCGGCATCTGCACGACGTTGAAACCCGATGCTGTGAACCGGTCACGCAACGCGCCGCTCATCGCGCCATCGCCGGCAGCGCGTATGGTACCGGGTCGCGGTTGCGGCGCCTCCGTCGCGGCCGGCGGCCGCACTGCCCCGGGCGCATAGCTGTAGAAACCCCGCCCGGTCTTGCGGCCGAGATGACCCGCCACGACCAGTTCCTGTTGCACCAGCGATGGCGCATAGCGCGGATCGTGGAAGAACGCCTCCCAGACGCTGCGCGTGACGGCGAAATTGACGTCGAGGCCCACCAGGTCCATCAGTTCGAATGGGCCCATCCGGAATCCGCCGGCCTCACGCATCAGCGCGTCGATGGTGGCTGCATCGGCTGCACGCTCCGTCAGCAACCGCAGCGCTTCGCCGTAATAGGGACGCGCGCAGCGATTGACGATGAAACCGGGGGTGGATTGCGCGTGCACCGGCAACTTGCCCCACGCTGCGGCGGTGGCGTAGGTGGTCTTCGCGACGGCGGTCGACGTGGTGATCCCGCGGATCACTTCCACCAGCGGCATCAGTGGTGCTGGATTGAAGAAGTGCATGCCGACCACCCGCTCGGGATGTTGCATGCCCACTGCCAACGCCGTGATCGAAAACGATGACGTATTGGTCGCGAGGATCGTGTCGGCCGTGACCACCACCTCCAGCTCGCGGAAGAGCTGCCGCTTGATCTCGAGGTCCTCGACGATGGCCTCGACGACCAGCTTCGCACTGACGAGATCGCCCAGTGCATGCACCGGGATCACGCGCGCCGCCGCCGCCGTGGCCGCGCCAGCCTCGAGCTTGCCCTTGGCCGCGAGCGCGGCAAAGGTCTCCGCAATCTTCGCAGCGGCCGCATCGGCCGCGCCCATCCGCGTATCGAAGAGATGCACGCGATGCCCCGCCTGCGCGGCCAGTTGCGCGATGCCGGCACCCATGGCGCCGGCTCCGATCACACCGACTTCGGCGGCGGCGGGTACGCCCGTCGCAGCCGCGAATTGCACTGTCGTTGTCATGCGTTCGCTCACCGGCCCGTGAACACCGGCGGGCGTTTCGCCGCGAAGGCGGCAACACCCTCGCGATAGTCCGCGGAAAACCCAAGCTCGCGCTGCAGGTCGCGTTCCAGATCAAGCTGCGCCGGCAGGGTGGCCGTCGCCGACGCCTGCAACGCACGCTTGGTGGCGGCCAGCCCGCGCGTGGGGGCAAGCGCCAGTTGCGCGAGTAACGCTTCGACCGTGGACTTCAGCGCATCGTCATCGACGCACTGCCAGATGAGACCCCATTCCGCCGCGGTGGCGGCCGGCAGCTTGTCACCCAGCATTGCGAGCCCCATGGCCCGCGCGCTGCCGATCAATCGCGGCAGGAAATACGTACCGCCGGAATCCGGGATCAGCCCGATCTTGCAGAACGCCTGGATGAAGCTCGCCGAACGCGCGGCGATGACAATGTCGCAGGCCAGCGCGATGTTGGCACCGGCGCCCGCAGCTACACCATTGACGGCGCAGACGACGGGCAGCGGCAACGCCCGCAGCGCCAGCACCAGCGGCCGGTAGTTCGACTCGATCGAGGCACCGAGGTCCACCGGCGTCGCGCCAGGCGCCACCGCGCGGTCCGCCAGGTCCTGGCCGGCGCAAAACCCGCGTCCCGCGCCCGTCAGCAGCAGCACCCGCAGCGACGCGTCGGCCTGCACCAGCGCCAGTGCCTCGCGCAACTCGGCGTGCATCGCGGTGTTGAAGCTGTTGAGGCGGTCCGGACGGTTGAGCGTGATGCGGGCGATGCCGTCCGCGCGTTCAAACAGGATGGTGGGTGCGGTCATGGCGGCGGGGTCAGAGGTGAACGCGATGCTGGACGATGCGGAAGCGGTTGGCGACATACGCGGAGTCGGTCAGCGATGCATTGGCCGCCGGATTGGCACCGGTGCCGTGATAGTCGGAAAACGCCGCCGACTGGTTCACGAAGACGGCGCCGGTCAGATTGATCGACAACGCGACGCCGACATCCTCGGCCACGTCCACCGCCTGCGCAATCACGTCGTCGTGCGTCGAGTACACCGACAGCGTCAACGCGCCGTGCGCATGGACCGCATCGCGGGCCACGGCCAGGCTTTGCGCGGTTCCGTCCGTCGCGATCACGAAGCCTACCGGACCGAACCATTCGTTGAGGTAGATCGCGCGGTCGGTGACATCGAGCTTCACCAGCAGCGGCGTGCGAATCGCTGCACCCGGGAATGCGGGATGCGCCAGCGCCTGCGAATCGAGCACCACCGTGCCCAGCGCGCGTGCTGCCTCCAGCCGGCGCAGCACGCCCTCGTTCTGGATCGCGCCGAGGACTTCAACCGCGCGCGCGGGGTCGCCCAGCAGCTTCTGCACGGCCTCCGCGATGGCCGCAGCCACGGCATCGAAGCTCATCGGGCCGTCGGCGGTATCGATGCCGCCACGCGGTACGTACAGGTTTTGCGGCGCCGTGCACATCTGCCCGCTGTAGAGCGCCAGCGAAAATGCAATGTTGCGCGCCACGACCTTGATGTCGTCGACGCTGTCGATGATGACCTGGTTCACGCCGGCCTTTTCGGTGTACACCTGCGCCTGCCGTGCGTGCTCCTCCAGCCAGCGGCCGTTGGCCGTGCTGCCGGTGAAATCGATGATGCGCACCTCAGGTCGCAGCGCCAGCCGCTGCGCGGTGTCGTCGCCGGCCGCATGCGCGAACAGCGTGACGACGTTGGGATCGAAACCCGCCTCCGCCAATACCTCGCGGGCGATCTTCACCGTCATCGCCAGCGGCAGGATGGCGGCCGGATGCGGCTTCACGACCACGGCATTGCCGGTGGCCAGGCTGGCAAAGAGCCCCGGATACCCGTTCCACGTCGGAAACGTGCAGCAGCCGATGACGAGGCCCACGCCGCGCGGGACTGCGCGGAAGGTCTTCCGCATCCGGATGGGCTCATTCTTGCCCTGCGGCTTTTCCCACACAGCCGACGCCGGGACGCGACGCAACTCGTGCGTCGCATACGCCACGGCCTCGAGCCCGCGATCCTGCGCGTGCGGACCACCGGCCTGGAAGGCCATCATGAACGCCTGGCCCGTCGTGTGCATCACCGCATTGGCCATCACGAAGCTGGCCTTGTTGATCCGCGCCAGCGTCTCGAGCGCCACGCCGGCCCACGCTTCATGCCCGGCCCGGCGCCACTGTTCGTGCGCGGCGCTCACCGCCGCGAACAACCCGTCCATCTCCGGCTTGGGGTACGTGACATTGAGCGCCAAACCGTAGGGGGAGCGCTCGCCCGCCACCTCGCCGACAGTGGCCGCCTGCTGCAGCGGAAATCGCTTGTTGAGGAGGCCCTCGAACTCGGCGCGACCGGCCTCGGCCGCGCCTTCGCCGTAAACCTTGGGGCTGGCGGATTCGGGATACGCGCTCCAATAGGTGCGCTCGGCAATGGCCTGCACGGCACGATCGAGCGTGGCCCGATGGCGTTCATAGAACGGATGCGACACAGCAGTTCTCCCCATTCGCGCCGCGGGTCGCGCGGCTGGCGGGCCCGGCAGGCCCGTAGCCCACCAGTTTACGCGGTACCGGTATCGTCGAAATTGACGGTGACCCGGTCGGTGACCGGATAGCTCTGGCACGACAGGATGAAGCCACGCGCTACTTCATAGTCTTCCAGCGCGAAGTTGACGTCCATGTCCACCTCGCCCTCCACCAGCTTGCACCGGCACGTCGAGCACACGCCGCCCTTGCACGAATACGGCAACTCGATGCCGTTGCGCAAGCCCGCCTCGAGGATGTTGTCCTTGGTCTTCTCCAACACGAAGGTGCGCGTGGCGCCATCCAGGATGACGGTGACCTCGCACTCCGTGTGCCCGGGCGGGGGCGCGACGTGCGCCACGTGCGTGTGCCGAGGAATGCTCGCGGCGAAACGCTCGATCTTGATCCGCGACTCGGGCATGCCCGCACCTTTGAGTGCTGCGATCACCGCGTCCATCATGCCCTCCGGGCCGCAGACGAACGCCGTGTCGACATCGGCGACCGGCACCCACCGCGCCAGCAGCGCCGCGGCCTTGGCTTGGTCGATGCGGCCGTGCATCAGATCGATATCCTGCGCCTCGCGCGACAGCACATGCACCAGGTTGAAGCGGCCAAGGTAGGTGTCCTTCAATCCCGCCAACTCTTCCTTGAACATCACGGTGCCCGACGCGCGGTTGCCGTACACCAGCGTGAAGCGGCTGGCGGGCTCAGTGGCCAATGTGGTCTTGATGATGGACAACAGTGGCGTGATGCCGCTGCCAGCCGCGAACGCGAGGTAGTGCCGCGCCTTCGCGGGGTCGAGCGCGACATTGAAGTGTCCCAGCGGCGGCATCACCTCGATCGTGTCGCCCACCTTCAGCGCATCGTTGGCCCAGGTGGAGAATGCGCCGCCCGGCGACCGCTTGACGGCAATCCGCAGGCAATCTTCCTGCACGGACGCGCAGATCGAATACGAGCGTCGGACATCCTCACCACCGAGGGTCGTGCGCAGCGTGAGGTGCTGGCCCTGCGCGTAGCGGAACGGCTCGCGCAGCGGCGGCGGCACCGCGAACGTGATGGCGACGGCATCGCGCGTCTCGCGGTCGACGCGTGCGACCGTCAGCGGATGGAACTTGCTCATCGCAGTAGCGAGACTGCGGCCATCAATGCGGCTTGAAGTAGTCGAAGGGTTCGAGGCACGCGTCGCATCGATACTGCGCCTTGCAGGCAGTGGAGCCGAACTGCGACACGAGGCGAGTATGCAACGAAGTACATCGCGGGCATGGCACGACGACCTCGGCACGGCGCAGCGGACTGATGCCGCTGACGTCGATGCGCGGCGCGCGCAGATGCGGCGGCGCGATGCCGAACGCGGCGAGACGCGGCTTCGCCTCCGGCGCGATCCAGTCGGTCGTCCACGGCGGCGCCAACTGCGTGACCAGTTGAACGTCGTCGCAGCCCGCAGCGGCGATGCCTTCGCGCACCATCGTGGCGATCATCTCGGTGGCGGGACAGCCCGAATACGTGGGCGTCAGCACGATGCGCACGCCGTCGTTGTCCACCACCACGTCGCGAACGATACCCAGTTCCACGATCGAGATCACCGGCACCTCCGGGTCTGGAATCGTGGACAGCGCCTGCCAGATGGCCGCGCGGGTGATGGACGTTGCGATCGCCGCTACCATCGCGCCCCCGGATGCGCGCGCTGCAGGTGCTGCATCTGCGCCAGCAGGTGGCCGAGATGCTCGGTGTGCACGCCCTGCCGACCGCCGCGGTCGTGGCTGCCCTGCATCCATTCGCCCTGCGGCCGCCTCAACGTGGCTTCTGCCAGCACCGCGTCGATGGACGCGAGCCACGGCGCGCGCAGCCCCGGCATGTCCGGGGCGACCCCGGCGTCACGCAACAGCCGGTCGACGTCGTCCTGCATGAACATTTCGCCGGTGTACGGCCACAGGAAATCGAGCGCGCGCTGCATCCGCGCATGGGACTCCGCCGTGCCATCGCCTAGCGCAATCACCCATTGCGCACTGCGCTGCACGTGATAGGTGACTTCCTTGACGGCCTTGGCGGCAATGCCGGCGACGCGTTCATCGGCGGAGGCCGTCAGCGCATGCAGCGAAAGTAGGTGCGCGTGATCGAAATAGAACTGCCGCGCCATCGTCATCGCGAAATCGCCGTTGGGCATCTCGGCCAACTGCACGTTACGGTAGGCGCCCTCCTCGCGCAGGAACGCAAGCTGGTCCTCGTCGCGACCGGGCACGCCGGCGCGCGCCTCCACCTCGCCGGCGTAGCCTAGCCACAGCCGGCCCTGCCCCAAAAGGTCGAGCCCGACATTGGCGAGCGCGATGTCTTCCTCCAGCACCGGCCCGTGGCCGATCCATTCGCCCAGGCGCTGCGCCAGCACCACGTCGGTATCACCGAGGCGCAGCAGGAACTCGAACAGGGCTTGATCGCGGGTCATGGTCGAGCGCGCAAGATCAGATGTGCTTCACTTCATCCGGCATCGGGAAGAACGTCGGATGCCGGTAGATCTTGTCGTTGGCGGGCTCGAACAGGGCATCCTTGTCGCCCGGGCTGGTGGCGACGACATCGGTGGACTTGACCACCCAGATCGACACGCCTTCATTGCGCCGCGTGTAGACGTCGCGCGCATTGCGAACGGCACCGGCGGCGTCAGCCGCGTGCAGGCTGCCCACGTGCTTGTGCGCGAGGCCATGCTGCGACCGGATGAAGACTTCCCACAGCGGCCATTCAGCGGACATGTCGCTCTCCTCGATGCCAGCGCGGACACGCGCCCATCATGCGGTTCATGCTGCCGCCTGCACGGCGCGCGCAGCACGCTTCGCCGCATGCGCCACCGCGGCATCGCGCACCCACGTACCGTCGTCCCATGCCTTGACGCGCGCGGCGAGGCGTTCGCGGTTGCACGGTCCGTTGCCCTTCAGCACGGCGTGGAACTCCGTCCAGTCGATGACGCCGAAATCGTAGTGCCCGCTGTCGGCGTTCCATTGGAGATCGGGGTCCGGCATCGTGATGCCGAGATGATCGGCCTGCGGCACTGTCTGGTCGACGAAGCGCTGGCGCAGCTCGTCGTTGGACAGGAGCTTGATCTTCCATTGCGCCGATTGCGCGCTGTGCACGCTATCGGCGTCCGGCGGTCCGAACATCATCAGCGACGGCCACCACCAGCGGGTCAGCGCATCCTGCGCCATCGCCTTCTGCTCGGGCGTGCCTGCGCACAGCTTCAGCATGATGTCGTAGCCCTGCCGCTGGTGAAACGATTCTTCCTTGCAGATGCGCACCATCGCCCGCGCATACGGCCCGTACGAGCAGCGGCACAGCGGGATCTGGTTCATGATCGCCGCGCCGTCCACCAGCCAGCCGATGGCGCCGATGTCCGCCCATGTGAGCGTCGGATAGTTGAAGATCGACGAATACTTGCTCTTGCCCGCGTGCAGGTCGGCCACCATCTGGTCGCGCGAGACGCCGAGCGTTTCCGCGGCCCCGTACAGATACAAGCCGTGCCCACCCTCGTCCTGCACCTTGGCCATCAGGATGGCCTTGCGCTGAAGCGTGGGCGCGCGGCCGATCCAGTTGCCTTCCGGCAGCATCCCCACGATCTCGGAATGCGCGTGCTGCTGGATCTGCCGGATCAGCGTCTTGCGGTAGGCGTCGGGCATCCAGTCCTTGGCCTCGACCTTGATGTCCGCATCGATGCGATCCTGGAACGCGCGCTCGTCCGGAGCCATGTCCTCGCGCTGGCGCAGGTTCTTCTGTCCGGTCTCGACCAGTTGGGCGTACATGCATGGGTCTCCTCGAAGCGGCGGTCTGCGATTGTGCCGCCGGATCGAGGCCGGCGGCGACTACGCAGGTGTGCCGTCATTATGATACAGTCTGCGGATGCGTCAAGCCGTTTCTGTATCACGATCAACGGTACCCGCGACGGCGCCTCACGCGAGTCGTGCCGACCCCGTAGTCACCCGCTGGATCCGCCGCACGCTGGCGGCGGATCCGCCGCGCGCGCGCTCGCTGATTGTCACCGTTTGGGGCGATGCGTTGTCGCCCCATGGGGGCGCGGTCTGGCTGGCGGGACTGATCCGCCTGATGGCCCCGTTCGGGATCAACGAGCGCTCGGTGCGCACCAGCGTGTTCAGGCTGGCGCGCGACGGCTGGCTGGCCGCCACGACCGTCGGCCGGATGAGCCGCTATGCGCTGACGCGCGAAGGCGCCCGGCGCTTCGACGACGCGCACCGCAGGATCTACACCCGGCCTCCCGAGGATTGGAGCGGCACGTGGGACCTGGTGCTGGCCGATCGCGTGGCGACAGCCTTGCGCGGCGCGTTGCGTGATGAATTGCACTGGGCGGGCTTTGGCGAACTCGGTCCCACAACCTTCGTGCGGCCCCGCGTGACTGGCCAGACACCGCCGTCGATCATGGCCGCACGCGGGATTGCCGGGCGCGCGATCACGACACAGACCGTGGACGCAGCCGGACCAGGCACGTTGGCCGATGCCTCAAACGAGGCTTGGAATCTGCGGTCACTCGCCGCGGACTATCGCCGCTTCCTGCTGCACTTCGGCACGGTGATCGAGCGCTTTCGCGCCGACGACGAACATTCACCGGAGCATTGCTTTGTCGTGCGCACGCTGCTGATCCACGAATATCGGCGCGTGCTGTTGCGCGACCCCATGCTGCCGGCGGCGCTGTTGCCCATCGACTGGCCGGGTGCTGCCGCCTATGCGCTGTGCAGGGATTTCTACCGCCTCACGCATCGCAGTGCCGAGCGACATCTGGCCGCGATGCTGGCAACGCCCGCCGAGTCACTGCCACCCGCCAGCGCGGCCTTCCGGTCACGCTTCGGGGGGTTGCCTGCGGCGTAGGTTCTAGTGGCGTGTAAGGAGGGCCTGATCGACCTTGCGCCGCGCCGCATCCGCGTACTGGGCCCCGGACGGTTGCGCGCGTCCGTGGCCCAGTCGCAGGAGGGCGACGATCAGCGGTCGCGGCTTGGCTTGCGGCTGAAGCTGGAGTTGTTGCCCCGATACTCGCCATGCGATGCCGGCTTGGCGCCCCGCGTTCCTGTCGGTGCGGGATGCCAGGTGCGGCCACGCGCCGCCGGCTTGGCGCCGAAGCCAGGCCGCCTTGCCGGGGCATCGTGCGTGGCACGTGCGCGCGGCTCGAGGCCCGGAATCACGTGCGCGGGAATGGCAGCACCCGTGAAGCGCTCGATGGTGCGGATCGTGCCGCGCTCGGCGTGATTGGCGAATGACACGGCGACACCGCTCGCACCGGCACGGCCGGTGCGCCCGATGCGGTGCACGTAATCTTCGGCCTGCCGCGGCAGATCGAAATTGATCACGTGCGAGAGGCCCGGCACATCGATGCCGCGCGCGGCGACATCGGTGGCCACCAGCGTGCGGACGCTGCCGCGCTTCAAATCAGCCAGCGTGCGATTGCGTTCGCGCTGGTTCATGTCGCCGTGCAGTGCGGCAGCCGCGTGGCCTTCGCCCTGCAACTTGACGGCCAGTGCTTCGGCATCGCGCTTGGTGGCGATGAACACGATGCTCTGGCGCATCGCAACGTCGGCCAGCAGATAGTCGAGCAGCTTGTACTTGTGCGAACGATCATCCGCGAAGTGCACGCGCTGTTCGATCATGATCGGCTCCGAGGCCAGCGCCTTCACGTCCACCCGCACCGGATCGCGCGTGAGTTTGGCGGCAAGACGTCCCATGGCGCCGTCGAGGGTGGCCGAGAACAGCACCGTCTGGCGCGTGGAAGGGGTGAGCGCACAGATGCGCTCGACGTCGTCGATGAAGCCCATGTCGAGCATCCGATCGGCTTCGTCCAGCACCAGGATCTGCAATTGCGATAGGTCGATACGGCCGCGATCGATATGGTCGAGCAAGCGCCCCGGCGTGGCGACGAGAATGTCCACGCCGCGCTGCAACTGCCGGTTCTGAACGGGATAGGGCGCGCCACCGTAAAGGCACACGACACGCATCCGCAAATTCTGACCGTAGCGCACCGTTTGCTCGGCAACCTGTTGCGCGAGTTCGCGGGTGGGTGCCAGCACGAGCACGCGCGGTTGCGTGGGCATCCGGTGCTTCGGTGCGGGCGGCGGCGGGGTCAGCGACAGCTTGTGCAAGGCCGGCAGCACGAACGCGGCGGTCTTGCCGGTGCCGGTCTGGGCCGAGCCGATCACGTCGCGTCCTTCGAGCAGCGGCGGGATGGTCTGCGCCTGGATGGGCGTCGGGGTGTCGTAACCGCAGGCGGCAAGCGCCGTCTGGAGGGCCGGGGCGAGATTCAGTTCTGCAAACGTCATATTCATTTTGTCCAAGATCAAGCATGCCGCCGCAGACCCTTCGCGGGTGCCGCGTTGGCAACGCTACTGCCGAGCGGGCGCGCACCTGCGGCCTGCACCATTAGAAATCCGGATGGGGATCGGGCGTTGGACCTTGACGCGCCGGCGCGGCGGGGAAACCCACCTTGCGCTGCCGCCATGTCCAGGAGCCTGGCCGTGACCGGGTCGACACTGCTGCCATCGTCGCTAACCGGAAACTGCCGCCGGCGGTGCGGGATGCACTGCCGGGACGGGCCACGCACGGAAGGCGCGGCCGGATGATTAGGTTTCGATGATCGTGCGCCCCAACGGAACGGGCCGAGGGGGCTACCGAGCTTGAGACTCAGTTTCTACTGAACTTCAAGCTGCAAGCTGCTGATTATAGCAGAAATGTTGCCCTGCGGCAAAGGAAACCGCCCACACGACTACTCATCGTCGTCGAACTCGTCCTCGTCGTCGCCTTCGTCGTCCTCCTCCGCGTAGTCGCCGTCATCGGGCTCGCCGATCGGGATCGGCTCCTCCAAGGCCTCGGCGTACTCCGCGAAGGTGGACATGGCGGTTTTCTATAGCGCCGGAATCCGCAACACCTGGCCCGGATAGATCTTGTCCGGGTGCGTCAGCATCGGCTTGTTGGCCTCGAAAATGACCATGTACTTGTTCGGATCGCCGTAGTTGGCCTTCGAAATCTTGGACAGGTTGTCGCCGGAGACCACCGTGTAGAACGTGGCCTCAGGTTCGCTCTGGTCCACCGACATCATGTTGTTGACCTTGCCCACGCCGGCGACGTTGCCGCAGCACAGCACGATCTTCTCCATCGTCGCCTGGTCCTTGGCCACGCCGAACACGGATACCGTTGACGATGCGCCATCGAAGGTGACGGTCAGAGCCGTTGCCGACAGGTTCTGCGCCTTGACGTAGTCGAGGATCGCGTCACCCGCGGCCGCGTTGGCGGCGGCGATCTTTGCCTCATCCTGCGGCGCGGCCTTTACGTCTGCCATCGCTGCCTGCGCCTGGCCGCGTCCGAACAGCTTCTCGCC
>JBBQEY010000020.1:0-23634 GCA_038321425.1 Burkholderiales bacterium
TGGACGAGTCGGTGCTGAACGGCAACATCACGCGCGTGGTCGAGAACGCCTGCCACGACGAGCTGCTGATGCTGAACCGCGGCATGGGCCACCTGCTGGGCAATCCGCAACTGTCCACCGATGCCAATCCATGGGCGCCCGCGACGATCGTCGATGCGTTCTCGCAGGCGGTGCAGTCGCTCAAGGCCGAGCGCCGGATCAAGTTCCAGATCATGAAGGACCTGAACCAGGCGCCCCTGGCCGGTATCGCGTCGATCTACGCCGACCTCAATACGCACCTGCTGAAGCTGAACGTCGTCCCGGGTAACAGCCGTCCCAACATTGTCAATCGCGGCAGCAGCGCCGCGGATCGTGCCGCGGCCAAGGCGGCGAAGGAAGCGGCGGCCCCGCCGGAGATGGACGTGATGGCGATGTTCAAGCGCATGTACGGCAGCGCACCGGCGCAACGGGCCGCGCCGCCGTCGGCGCAGAACATGTTCCCGCAGAGCCTTGATCAAGGTGCCGGCGGTCCCCCGATGATGGGCGACGGTGACCTGCCGATGATCAGCATGCCGGGCATGGCGTCGCAACGCACCTTTGTGCCGATGCAGCCCACGCCATCGGGCTACGTGCCCGGTGCGCCGATCATCTCCACCGCCGACCTGCATGAGGGCCTGACACGTCTGCAGGCCGGCCAGTCGGGTTTCGATGTCGGCGGCGCTGCGGTGGGGTTCTCCGGCATCCCGGACGGCCTGCACAACGTCCTGCGCGACCTGCAGGAATCCCCGCTCGGCGCGAAGGCGAACCAGATCGAGTCGATGACCATCGAGATGGTCGCGATGCTCTTCGACTTCATCTTCGAGACGCGCGATCTCCCCGACGGCATCAAGGCCTTGCTGGCGCGCCTGCAGATACCGGTGCTGAAGGCGGCGATGCTCGACGGCGCGTTCTTCGCGAAGAAGTCGCATCCGTCGCGGCTCTTGGTCAACGAATTGGCGCAGGCCGGACTTGGCTGGTCGCCGGCCATGGGCCAGGAAGACCCGCTCTACAAGTGCCTCGGCGGGATCGTCCACCAGATCCTCGATCACTTCTCCGACGACCTCGCGATCTTCGACGAGCAGCGCGAAGTCCTTTCGGCCTTCCTCGCCGAAGAAGAAGAGCACGCCGAAGCGAACATCAATTCGACGGCCGAGGAGATCAACCAGAAGGACCGCCAGCAGATCGCCGCGGTGGTCGCCAAGGCGGAGATCGAGAAGCGCATCGAAGGCGCGCCAGTCCCTAACTTCCTCGCGTCGTTCCTGCGCCAGAACTGGCGCGGCACGCTCGAGCGCGTGTACATGAACGACGGCGAGGGCAGCGAGGCCTGGGGCGCGGGCGTGAACACGCTGGAGGATCTCGTCTGGAGCGTGCAACCGAAGCGGTCGACGGAGGATCGGCGCCATCTCGTGGCCCTGCTCCCGTCGCTGCTGAAGCGGTTGGCGGCAGGTGTGGGTGCCGGTGGCTGGCTGCCGGAACAGCGCGACGGCTTCATGGCCAACCTAGTCGAGGCGCACGCCGCAGCGGTCAAGCCGGCGTTTGCGACCGTGGCGTCGCCGATGGCGGCCGTGGCCGAGGCCGCGATGGCGCAGGCGGAGATGGCGAAGGCCGCAGGCAACGAGGCGTTGGCCGCCAAGGCAGAGGCCTTGGCTGTCGCGATGACGCAGGCGGTGCCCGAGCCGGTGGAACCCGAGCGCGAAGTGCTCGACGACGACTACCTCGAGATTGCGCGCAGCCTCGAGCGCGGTATGTGGATCGAGTTCGAATCCGACGACGGCCAGTTGGCATTCGCCAAGTTGGCTTGGGTCAGTCCGCTGCGCGGCACCTATCTCTTCACCAACCGGCAGGGCCAGAAGGCGCTGTCGATGACCGCCGAGGACCTGGCGGAACGTTTCCGCGCGGACACCGCGCGACTCGTCGAGGCCGAGCCGCTGATCGATCGCGCTTTCTCCAGCATGATGAACCAGATGGA
This sequence comes from Burkholderiales bacterium, assembly GCA_038321425.1. GTDB lineage: Bacteria > Pseudomonadota > Gammaproteobacteria > Burkholderiales > Casimicrobiaceae > VBCG01. The sequence continues at coordinate 1,988 of JBBQEY010000020.1, forward strand.
ACAGAAGTTTCCCGACGAGGCCGCGCTCGCCTCATGATCCAGTCGCGGTGCGCACGGTCGTGAAGAAGGTCATCGGTGCGTATGTCATCGGCGACGAGATCCTGTCGGGCAAGCGGCCCGACGCCCATTTGCCGCATGTGATCGAAACCCTTGGCAAGCGCGGCTTGCGGCTCGACTATGCGCACTACGCGGGGGACGACCGCGAGCGCCTGACGGCATTGCTGCGCGAATCCTTTGCGCGTGACGATCTGGTCGTGACCTTCGGCGGCATTGGCGCCACGCCGGACGATCACACGCGGCAAGCGGCCGCCGCTGCCCTTGGGGTGCCGCTGGTGCGGCATCACGAGGCCGTTGCGGAACTTGAGGCGCGCTTTGGCGCGGAGGCGTATCCCAATCGCGTGCTGATGGCCGATTTTCCCGAAGGCAGCCGCATCATTCCCAATCCCGTCAATCGGGTCGCTGGGTTCGCAATTCGCGATCACATCTTCCTGCCCGGGTTCCCGCAAATGGCGTGGCCGATGTTCGACTGGGCGCTGGCACAGTGGTACCCCGAACTGCGCGAAGTGCCGGTCGCCGAGCGTTCGATCCTCGTCTATGGTGCCGGCGAAAGCCAGCTGCTGGCATTGATGGAGGAAAACGTCGCGCGGTTCATGACGCTCAAGCTCTTCTGCCTGCCGTCAATGCGCACGCCCGACGAGCGCCGGATCGAACTGGGCGTCAAGGGTGATTCCACGATGGTGGACGCGGGACTCGCGCATCTGCGCGAAGGCGTCGAGGCCGCGGGTTTCCGCTGGGAACCGGTGCCGGTCGCGCCTTAGCGCACGCCGGCATCACGCACGAAATCCTGCCATGGACGGCAGCGGCCACTGGTTCGACGATCTCGCGGTCGGTGATCGTTTCAGCCGCGCGGTGACGATCACCGAGGCGCACCTCGTGACCAGCGCCGGCTTGCTCGGTGACTACAACCCGCTGCACGTCGACGAAACCTTCGCGCGTGCTTCGCGCTTCGGCGGACGGATCCTGCACGGCATGATGACGTCCGCCCTGATGGGCGGGCCGGTGGGCATGCATTTCTACGGCACCGCCATTGCCTACCTCGAGCACAACGCGCGCTTCGCTGCCCCGGTGCGGCCTGGCGACACGCTGGCCATCGCGTGGACGATTGTCGAATTGATCCCGAAGGCGAAGCAGGGTGGCGGTATCGCAACGATGGAGGGGACGGCCACCAATCAGGATGGCGTCGTCACGACGAATGCCACGGGAAAGATCCTCGTCTTCAATCGTCCGCACTGAACACGTCAGGGGCGCGCCAGCGCCTCGACGCATTCGGCCACGAGACCCGGTCCGCGATAGATGAGTCCGGTGTAGACCTGCACCAGCGCCGCGCCGGCCGCCACCTTCTCGCGTGCGTCCTCGCCCGACATGATGCCGCCCACGCCGATGATCGGCAGCGCGCCATCGAGGGCCGCGGCCAGCAGCCGGATCACTGCGGTGGAACGCTCGCGCACCGGCGCGCCCGAAAGCCCACCAGTTTCCTCCGCGTGACGAAGGCCCGTCACGGCATCGCGCGCGATCGTCGTGTTGGTTGCGATCACGCCCTCGATGCCGTGCGCGACCAGCAGATGCGCAATGCCGCGCACCGCGTCGTCGGTGAGGTCGGGCGCGATCTTCACGGTCAGCGGCACATGGCGGCCATGCTGCTGCGCCAGCGCCGATTGCTCCTGCTTAAGCAGCGTCAGCAGTGCGCCCAGCGCCGCCTCGGATTGCAGGTCGCGCAGGCCCTTGGTGTTGGGTGATGAAATGTTGACCGTGACGTAGCTCGCGTACCGATACACGACGCGCAGGCAGGCTTTGTAGTCGTCGGCCGCACGCTCGTTTGGCGTGTCGAAATTCTTGCCGATGTTGATGCCGAGCACGCCGTCGTAGCCGGAGCGCTCGACATTGGCGACGAAGGCATCCACACCACCATTGTTGAAGCCGAGACGGTTGATCAACGCCTGCCTCGCTGGCAGCCGGAACATCCGTGGCTTCGGGTTGCCGGGCTGCGCGCGCGGCGTCACGGTGCCAGCCTCAAGAAACCCGAAGCCCAACGTGGCAAGGCCAGGCAGGTGCGCGGCATTCTTGTCGAGGCCGGCGGCGAGACCCACGCGATTGGGAAAACGCACGCCCATCACGGTGACCGGCGCGGCAGGCAGCCTGGGCGCGGCCAATTGCGCGAGGCCCAGTGCCGCGGCGCGATCGAGGCTCGCGAACGCGAGGTCGTGTGCGGTCTCGGGGTCGAGCGCGAACAGGAATGAACGGGCGAGTGGATAGAATTTATGCATGCGTGGGTAGTGCCCGCTCTCGAAAGCCGCGCGATAATAGCATCTGCGATGCGATCATCTTGCCGCCTCCTCTGCGCCCTTTCGCTGCTTTTCCTCGCGTGCAACGTTGTCACCGATGCGGCGATGGCCGCCGGCCCCGCCAATGCGGCCAAGCCGCGCGATGCTGCCACACCTGCCTACGGGCAACGCAGCGACGTGCGCGCGTTCGCGGCCGAAGTCGCGGCAGAAACAGGCATGGATCTGCGCGCACTCGAGCGCTGGCTCGCGGCGGCGCGGTTCCAGCCCAAGATCGTCGCGGCCATGGACCGGCCGTTGCTGGTGCCACCCAAGTGGTTCGAGTACGCGCCCCCCTTCATCTCTGCCGAGCGCGTCGAAGGCGGCGTGAAGTTCTGGCGCGCCAACGCCGAGGCGCTGGCGCGAGCCGAGGCTCGCTTCGGCGTGCCACCCGAAATCATCGTTTCGATCATCGGCGTGGAAACCTTCTACGGCCGCGTTACCGGCTCGTTTCGCGTGATCGATGCGCTGGCGACGCTGGCCTTCGACTATCCACGCCGCGCGCCGTTTTTCCGCGGCGAGTTGAAGGAATTTGTCGTTCTCGCACAGGAGCAGGGCGTGTCGCCGCTTTCGCCCAAGGGGTCATTTGCCGGTGCGATGGGGTTGCCGCAGTTCATGCCAGGGAGTTACCGGCGCTACGCGATCGACTTCGATGGCGATGGTCGCACCGACCTGTGGTCGAGTCCGGCCGACGTGATCGGCAGCGTGGCGCACTACCTCGCGCGGCACGACTGGCTGCCGGGTCAACCGGTGCTGTTGCCCGCCGTGGTGGCACCCGAGGCTCGCGATACGGTGCTTCGACGCGTCGACGGCGGCATCAGCGAGCGCCGGCCGCTGGCCTCGTGGGCCGCCGATGGGGTCACGCCTGCGCAGTTGCCGCCCGACTTGTCTGCCGAGCCCATCGGCCTGCTGCTGCTTGAAGAAAGCGCGATCGGCGATGCGGCGACCAGCCTGAGGATCGCCTGTCCCAACTTCTTCGTGATCACGCGCTACAACCGCAGCCGCCTGTATGCGTCGGCGGTGTGGGCGCTGGCGGAGCGAATTCGCGCCGCGAAGTGAGTCGCGTGGCGACCAGGTCCTGCGGCCGCCGGCCCTGTAGCCGCTGCGCTTCGTCGAGTAATTGCTGCGGCGCAGCAGAGGTCCTATACTTCAAGTCGGTGTCGATCTCGTCGGCGGCGGTCGGAGCGCCCGCGCATGGTCAAGCCCATGAAACCTAACAAATCACTGCGAGTGCACCGATGCCCGATGCCGAGATCGACCGCGAGCTGCCGCTGAAGGAGGACACGCGGCTGCTGGGCCGCATCCTTGGTGACGTGCTGCGGGCGCAAACCGGCGACGATGCCTATGGACGCATCGAGGCCATCCGCCAGACCGCGATCCGCTTCCGCCGCGCCGACCCGGCGGATGCAGCAGGTTCGCGCACCGAGCTCTCCGGCCTGCTGAACGACCTGTCGATCCCGGCCACGCTCAACGTGGTGCGGGCGTTCTCGTATTTTTCCCACCTCGCCAACCAGGCCGAGGACGTGCACCAGAACCGGCGCCGGCGTGCGCATGCGCGGGCGGGATCGCCGCCGCAGCAGGGCAGCGTGCTCGGTGCGCTGTCCAAGCTGGCGGCCGATGGCGTTGAACCGGAAGCGTTGGCCGAGTGGCTGGCGCACGCGCTGGTGAGCCCCGTGTTGACGGCGCATCCCACCGAAGTGCAGCGCAAGAGCATCCTCGATTGCGAGCGCGAGATCGTGCGTCTCCTCACCTGGCGCGACCGCACGTTGCTGACCCCCGACGAACACGCCGACGTGGAGGCGGGCCTGCGGCGGCAGGTTCTCGCGCTGTGGCAGACCGCGATGTTGCGGCTCTCCAAGCTCACAGTACGCGACGAGATCGATAACGGCCTAGCGTACTACCGATACACGTTCCTTGCGGAGGTTCCGCGTTTGCGAGAGACGCTGACCGATGGCATCGCGCTGACCTTCGGCAAACCGTTGTCCGTGCCGCCGGTGATGCGGATGGGATCGTGGATCGGCGGGGACCGCGACGGCAATCCGTTCGTGGTCGCGGATACGCTCGACTACGCGTTGCGCGCGCAGGCCAGCGCGGCATTCGAACACTACCTCGATGCCGTGCACCGACTGGGTGCCGAACTGTCGTTGTCGCATCGCCTCGTCACGCCCACCGCGGATCTGCAGGCGCTGGCCAACGCCGCGCACGACAGCAACCCACATCGGCAGGACGAGCCCTATCGCCAGGCGCTGACTGGCGTCTATGCGCGGGTCGCCGCGACGGCGGTGGCGCTGGGCGCGCGGGCACCGGCGCGCGCGCCGCAAGTGGAATTGGCCCCCTACGCATTGCCAGCGGATTTCTGCGCCGATCTTCTCGTCATCCGCGATTCATTGGCCACCCACGGTGCCTCCACCTTGGCGGAGCAACGGCTGATGCCACTGTTGCACGCGGTGGAGGTGTTCGGCTTTCACCTGGCATCGCTCGACCTGCGGCAGAACGCCGACGTGCACGAGAAAGTTGTGGCCGAGCTGCTGCAACGCGCGGACCTGGCACCCGACTACCTCGCGCTGTCCGAAGCCGAGCGCGCAGCGTTGCTGTGCCGCGAGCTTGCGACGCCGCGCCCGCTGTACTCGCCGCACCTCGACTACGGCGAGCGCACGATGTCGGAACTGGGCATCCTGCGCGTCGCCGCCATCGCCCACGAACGGTATGGCCGCATGGCGGTGCCGAACTACGTGATCTCGAAATGCGAGTCGGTCTCCGACCTGCTGGAAGTGGGCATCCTGCTGAAGGAGGTAGGGCTGCTGCGCGGCGAGCACCTGGCAGTGAACATCGTGCCGCTGTTCGAGACGATCATCGACCTCACGCGGTGCGGGACGATCATGGGTGCCGCGTTCGCGCTGCCGCAATACCGCCACTGGTTGCGCAGCCGCGACGAGTGGCAGGAAGTGATGCTGGGCTACTCCGACAGCAACAAGGATGGCGGGTATCTCACCGCCAACTGGGCGCTGTATCGCGCCGAGATGCGCCTTGTCGCCGTCTTCGCGGAACATGGCGTGAAGCTGCGGCTCTTCCATGGCCGCGGTGGAACGGTCGGGCGCGGCGGCGGGCCGTCGTATGAAGCGATCCTTGCCCAGCCCGCAGGCAGCGTGACCGGCGGGCTGCGCGTGACGGAGCAGGGCGAGATCATTGCCAGCAAGTACTCCGATCCCGAGCTTGGCCGGCGCAACCTCGAAGCCCTCGTCGCCGCGACGATGGAAGCGAGCCTCGTCGATGCGGAGCAATTGGGCGATCGTGGCGCCGTGTACCACGCCGCGATGGACGAATTGTCCGACCTGGCCTTTGTTGTCTATCGTGCGCTGGTGTACGACACCCCCGTGTTCAATGCGTACTTTCGCGGTGCCACGCCGATCGCGGAGATCGCCGAGCTCAACATCGGCAGCCGGCCGGCGTCGCGCACCGCGTCGCCGCGAATCGAGGACCTTCGCGCCATTCCGTGGGTGTTCAGCTGGGGCCAGTGCCGGTTGATGCTGCCCGGCTGGTTCGGCTTCGGCACAGCGATCTCGCAATGGCTCGACGGCCGCCCCGACGGTGCCGCGCTGCTGGCGGAAATGCACGAACGCTGGCCCTTCTTTCGCAGCGTGCTGTCGAACATGTCGATGGTGCTGGCCAAGACCGACCTCGCGGTGGCGTCGCGGTACGCCGAACTGGTGGTCGATCCGGACGTGCGCATCCCGGTGTTCACCCGCATTGCCGAAGAGCATATGGCCACGGTAAGCGCGTTGCTCGACATCACCGGTCGCGTCGATCTGGTCGACGACAATCCTCCACTCGCCCGCAGCATCCGTAACCGCATCCCGTACCTCGATCCGCTCAACCACCTGCAGGTGGAGTTGTTGCGACGTTATCGCGCCGGCCAGACCGACGAGCGCACCAAGCGCGCGATTCACCTGACCATCAACGGTCTCGCCGCGGGACTGCGCAACAGCGGTTGAGTGAGGCCTCGCCCCGCGCCGGGCCGCCCATCACTACTCAAGCCTTGCCAATACGGGCGACATCATTTATCAAAATGCGAATAGTTCGCATTTGTATTGACATCCTTGATCCCGCTGGCTATCCTTCAGCTCTCCACCTACAGCCCCGGGAATGACCGTGTCGAATCGCCTCTCCCGCGCCCTGTGCGCCTGTGTCCTGCCGCTGACCCTCGCCACGCCCGCCTGGGCCGCCGAGGAGTCCGTGCTCAATCTCTATTCGGCCCGCCACTACCAGACGGACGAGGCGCTCTACAACAATTTCACCAAGGCCACCGGCATCAAGATCAACCGGATCGAGGCGGGCGACGAACAGTTGGTCGAGCGTCTGAAAACCGAGGGCGCCGCCAGCCCCGCCGACGTGCTGCTGATCGTCGATGCGGCGCGCCTGTGGCAGGCCGAACAGTTAGGCTTGTTCCAGCCGGTCAAGTCCGCGGTCCTCGAAGCGCGCATTCCCGCGAAGTACCGTGATCCCGCCGGCAACTGGTATGGCTTCTCCTACCGCGCGCGCGTCATCGTCTACAACAAGAGCACGGTCAATCCCGCCGACATCGCGTCGTATGAAATGCTGGCCGACCCGAAGAACAAGGGCAAGATCTGCACCCGTTCCGGCAGCCATCCCTACAACCTCTCACTGCTCGGATCGGAAATCGCGCATCTCGGGCCCGTCAAGGCCGAGGCCTGGGCCAAGGGCGTCGTCGCCAACATGGCGCGCGCGCCGAAGGGTGGCGACACCGACCAGATCAAGGCTGTCGCAGCCGGCGAGTGCGCGATCGCGCTGTCCAATTCCTACTATTACGCGCGCCTGATGCGGTCCACCAAGCCAGACGAACTCCAGGTCGTCGCGAAGACGGGTGTCGTCTGGCCCGACCAGGCCGGCAACGGGACGCACGTGAACATCTCCGGTGCCGGGGTGATGAAGAACGCGCCGCACAAGGCAAACGCGATCAAGTTCCTCGAGTACCTGGCCAGCAACGACGCGCAACGCTACTTCGCCGACGGCAACAACGAGTGGCCGGTCGTGGCGTCGGCTACCGTCGCCAATCCGGCGCTGGATGCGCTCGGCAAGTTCAAAGTCGATCCGCTGCCGATCGCCACGCTCGGCAAGAACACCGCCGACGCGCAGCGTCTTGCTGATCGTTCCGGCTGGAAGTGACGACGACCGGCGCGGTGATCCGGGGCCTTCGTCGCAAGCACCGCGCCGCTCATGCGAACATAGGGTCAACGGGCGCTAGACCGACAGTTCGACTCGGCCCGGGAGTTCCGCGCCGCGCACCGCCGGTGCGCCCGTGCCGCGGCGTGCCATGCGCGCGAGGATCACGATCGGCACGAGACCCACGGCGACAATCGCCAGCGAAGGCAGCGCGGCCTCGGCCAGTCGCTCGTCCTTGGCCAGCAGGTACGTCTGCGTGGCCAGCGTATCGAAGTTGAACGGCCGCAACACCAGCGTGGCTGGCAATTCCTTCATCACATCGACAAAGACCAGCAGCAGCGCCGCCGCGCCGCTGCGCGCCAGCAGTGGCGCATGCACGCGCAGCAGCGTGGCCCACGCGCCTGCGCCCAGGCTGCGCGCGGCCGCATCCATCGAGGGCGTGATGCGCGCGAAGCCGGGCTCGATCGCATTCCACGCCACGGCGAAGTAGCGCACCACGTAGGCGTAGAGCAGCGCGACCAGCGTGCCGGTCAACAGGAGTGCCATCGGCCGGCCGGTGAGATCATGCAGCCACCTTGCGAATAGATTGTCGAGTACACCGAGCGGCAGCAGCACGCCGATGGCCAGCACCGTCCCCGGTACCGCATAGCCCAGCGTGAGCAGGCGGCTGCTGGCCTGCGTCAGCCGTCCGGGGGCGAGACGCATCGCATAGGCCACCATGGCCGCAATCAACACGGCGATTACCGACGCCAACAGCGCGACGCGGAGGCTGTTCCACGCCCACTCCGGGAAACGCATCGACCACCCGATCGACGGCTCGCCGGCCAGCAATCGCATCAGCAGCAGCACCGGCAGCACGAATCCCACCAGCAGCGGAATGGCGCAAAACGTCGTGGCACAACCGGCGCGGATCCCCGACAATGGTTCCGGCGCCTGGCGCACGACGTTCCGGCCGCGGGCACCGCCGGTCGTGCGCGCCGCACCGCGTGACGTCCGTTCGAGCGCGATCGCGCCCACGACGAACACCAGCAGCACCACCGCCAGCTGCGCCGCCGCCGTGCGGTCGCCGAGCGCAAACCACGCGCGATACATGCCAGTGGTGAACGTGTCGACGGCGAAGTAGGCCACGGTTCCGTAGTCGGCCAGCGTTTCCATTAGCGCCAGGGCGATGCCACCCGCGATGGCAGGGCGCGCCAGAGGCAACTCGACGCGCCAGAACGCGGCTCGGCGGTCAAGACCCAACGTGCGCGCAGCCTCAATCAGCGCCGGCGGCCGTTCAAGGAATGCCGTGCGTGCAAGCAGGAAGACATACGGATACAACACGAAGATGAACATCACCGCCGCGCCCGGCAACGAGCGCACGTCGGGGAACCAGTAATCGGCGTGCGACCACCCGAATGCGTGGCGCAACGCCGTCTGCAGCGGCCCGGCGTACTGCAGGAAGTCTGTATAGGCGTAGGCCATCACGTACGACGGCATCGCCAGCGGCAACAGCAGCGCCCATGCAAACAAGGTGCTGCCCGGAAAGCGGTGCCGCGCGATCAGCCATCCGGCCGCAGTGCCGCCGACACCCACGCCCACGCCGACCAGCAGCACCAGCGACAACGTGTTGAACACGTAATCCTGCAGCACCGTGGAGGCAAGGTGCGACCAGGTCGCACCCGCGCCCCACGTAGCCCCGCGCGCGACGATCGCGGCCACCGGCAACACTGCGAGCAGGGCCAGCACGACTGCAAGCGCCGTGAAGCCCCGGCGGTTACCCTGCACGAAGGTACTCACGCTGGCGGATGGATTGCCGATGGCAATCGGAATGGTTCGCGTTACCCACGCAGGCATTATAGGATGCGCATGCACGCCAGTGCCGCCGCCCGCGCTTCGTGATAGGCGCGGGTTATAATTTTGCAGGTTGCGCACGCGACAGGCAGCGCGGCCCATTCACCGGAAATTGCTTCCCTGATGCGGATCCTGATTTCGAATGACGTTGGCTACTTCGCGCCCGGTATCGAGCGCCTTGCGGCGGCACTGGCACGACATGCGGACATCACCGTCGTCGCCCCGGAGCGTGACCGCAGCGGCGCTTCCAACTCCCTTACGCTCGACCGGCCACTGTATGTGCGGCGCGCGCCCAATGGCTTCATGTTCGTCAACGGCACGCCCACCGACTGTGTTCACCTAGCCGTCACCGGATTGCTCGACGAGCTTCCCGACATGGTGATCTCCGGCATCAACCTCGGTGCCAACATGGGCGACGACACCATCTATTCGGGCACCGTGGCCGCCGCCACCGAAGGCTTCCTGCTCGGCATTCCGTCGGTGGCCATCTCGCTGGCCTCGAAGAACGCCCAGCACTTCGAAACCGCCGCGCAGGTGGCCGTAGATATCGTCGAGCGTCATGCGCGGATGCCCGCAGGCGCCTGGCTCCTCAACGTCAACGTGCCCGATGTGCCGCTCGCGACGCTGAACGGTGTCGTGATCACGCGCCTTGGCCGCCGGCACAAGGCGGAGGCCGTGATCCGCAGCCAGAACCCGCGCGGCGAGACGGTATACTGGGTTGGTGCCGCCGGCTCGGCCGCGGACGCCGGCGAAGGCACCGATTTTCATGCGGTGGGCACCGATCACGTATCGGTCACGCCGTTGCAGATCGACCTCACCCATCGCGAACGCATGCCGGAAGTTGCCGGCTGGTTCGCGCGCTGACGCGGCGGCGCGGCGCGGAACGCGGGCGATGGGGACGCTCGGGGACAACGAACGACAACGCGCCGGCATCGGCATGACGTCGGTGCGCACGCGCACGCGGATGGTCGAGCGGCTGCGCGAGCAGGGTATCCAGGACGAACTGGTGCTGGCGGCGATGATGGAAATCCCGCGCCATGTGTTCGTTGATGAAGCGTTGGCGATCCGCGCCTACGACGACGTGCCGCTGCCGATCGGCCATGGCCAGACCATCTCACAACCGTGGGTCGTTGCGCGGATGACGGAGCTTGCGCGCAATGGCCGTGAGCTTGGCGACGTGCTGGAGATCGGCACCGGGTGCGGCTACCAGACCGCCGTGCTGGCCGGTGTGGCGCGCCACGTGTACAGCGTCGAGCGGATCGGCGCACTGGTGGCGAAGGCACGTCGGCACCTGCAGTCGCTGAAATTGAAGAACGTGTCGCTGAAGCATGGCGACGGCAGCCACGAACTCGGCGAGGCGCTGGCGGTCGATGCAATCCTGATCACCGCGGCCGCCACGCACGTGCCCACACCACTGTTGCGTTACCTCAATCCAGGCGGACGCATGGTGCTGCCGCTGGCGCAGCCCGGGGAGGCGCGCGGCACCCAGCGCCTGACGGTGCTGGAGCTGGCGTCCACCGGTCTTAAAGAGACCACGCTCGATGCGGTAAGATTTGTGCCGCTGCTGTCCGGCCTGGCGTGAACCTCCGGGCCTCCTTCGTGGTCGATCGCTGATGCTCCTTCTCCATCTCTCCTTTTTTGCGCGCCATCATGCGCCGCTGCGCTGGCTTGCCGTAGCACTTCTGGCGTTGCTGCTGGCCGGCTGCGCGTCGCGTACGCGGGCCCCCGTCGAAGACCGCAGCTCGCCGCCCGGACGCCCTGCAGCGGTGGTACCGCCCGCGGTCACTGTGACGCCGCCGGCAGCTCCGGGATCGATGGAAGCCGACTGGCGCCCGGCCACCTACACGGTCAAGCGCGGCGACACGCTCTACCAGGTGGCGCTCGACCATGGTCTCGACTATCGCGAACTCGCCGCGTGGAACAACATCGAGAACATCAATCTGATCCGCGTCGGCCAGGTGCTGCGCCTGACGGCGCCGGGCGATGCCACGGCGGCGGCGTCCACGGGCGTGGTGACCACGCCGCTGAAACCGGCACCGGTGGTCACCGAAAGCCGCGCGCCCGCGGGAACGCCGCCGCCTGCTGCCGCCGTGAGCCGCAACAGCGACAACTTCAAGTCCTCGCCCAAGGCCGTGAAGGAACCGTATTCGGAGCAGGCGGTGCGTGAAGTGGCGAAGGGACCGCCGCCGGACGTCGTCGCCGTCGCACCGCCCACGGTTGCGCCCCGCGTGGAGCCCAAGGCCGAGTTGCCGCGGACCCCCGCTGTCGACACCGACGACGATGACAACAAGGTCGATTGGGTATGGCCCGCCAAGGGCAAGATCGTCGGCAATTTCTCCGAAACGGCCAACCTGAAAGGCATCGACATCGCCGGTGCGGCCGGCACGCCGGTCATGGCGAGTGCGGGGGGCACCGTCGTGTACGCCGGCACCGGGTTGCGCGGCTACGGCAAGCTCATTATCATCAAGCACAACAAGACGTACCTGTCGGCCTACGCGCACAATCGCGACATCCTCGTCAAGGAAGGGCAGCAGGTCACGCGCGGTCAGAAGATCGCGGAAATGGGCAACACCGACACCACGGAAGTGAAATTGCATTTCGAGATTCGGCGGCTGGGCAAACCGATGGATCCAGTCCGCTACTTGCCGCCCGCCTGACCTAGCGCGCCCGGCCGCGCGACACGCCCGCATGGTTACCCGCAAGCGCGCCGCCGACGATGATGACGTGCCCCCGGACGTGGCGCCACTGCCGCCCCCCGATCGCTGGTCGGGACGATTGGCGCTCGACGAGCCGCCGCGCGGACTGTCCGGCGACTTTGTCACCGACCTCACCCAGCTCTATCTCACCGAGGTCGGCCAGCACGCGCTGCTGAAGCCCGCCGAGGAGTTGGCGCACGCGCGCGCCGCGCGCGCCGGCGATTTCGCGTCCAGACAGGTGATGATCGAGTGCAATCTGCGCCTCGTCGTCAGCATCGCGCGGCACTATCTGCATCGCGGCCTCGCGTTGCCCGACCTCATCGAGGAAGGCAACCTCGGTTTGATCCATGCGCTCGAGAAATTCGATCCGGAGCGCGGCTTCCGCTTCTCCACCTACGCCACATGGTGGGTGCGGCAGTCGATCGAAAAAGCCATCATGAACCAGGCGCGCACCATCCGGCTGCCTGCGCACGTGGTCAAGGAACTGAACGTGGTGCTTCGCGCCATGCGCCACCTCGAAACGCACGCGCCGGTGGACGGGCGCGACACCTCACTCGACGACGTCGCGCACCTGCTGGGCAGGGAACGCGCGGATGTGGAGCGGCTGCTGCGCCACCAGGAACATGTGCTATCGCTCGATGCGCCGCTCGACGGCGAATCGGGCTACACGATCGCCGACGGACTTGCTGACGACGAGGCGCGCGCACCCGAGATCCTGCTGCACGACAGCGCGATCGAATCGTCGGTGGCCGGTTGGCTCCTCGAGTTGAATCCACGCCAGCGCGTGGTGATCGAGCGTCGGTACGGCTTGAATGGCGCCGAGGTGGCCACCCTCGAGGAGCTGGCCGTCGAACTGCAGGTGACCCGCGAGCGCGTGCGGCAGATCCAGAGCGAGGCACTCGAGCGGCTGCGCGCGGAACTGGAACGCCGCGGCTATACGCGCGACGCGTTGTTCTGATCCTGCCGTCGGGCGCGCGTGTCGCCGGCGCGACGGCTACTCGGCGCTGCGCAGTGCGGCGGGCGCGGGCAACACTTCGATCGCGCGCTCGAGGGTCGCGAGCAACGCGTCACGCTCGCGCGTCGCCGCGGGCGCGCCGTAGCGCAGCGTGGCGTAGGACTTGCCGATGGCGGCGAAGGCAATGGCAAACTGCGGCCAGCGCGTGGCGGCACGATCGGCAAACGCGAGTGGTCCTTCATGTGGCTGCCGCGGCAAACCAGCGCGCGCCAGCCGCCGGTTCAAGTCATCCCACAGCACCAGCGCACGCTCCTGCCGGCGCCGCTTCCACATCAGCCAGCCGATGACCAGTGCGCCCCAGACGAACACGATGGCCGCGAGTCCGGCGACGATCTGCCATGCCGCAAAACGGTCGAGCTTCAGATCGCGCCACAGCGAACGCTGGCGGTCGTAGTTGAACCCGACGACGTTGCGCCGCCAATCGTGGTTGAACGCATCCCAGCCCAGGCGCACCGTCCGCAGCCACGTGCCGTCGAGTCGCGCGAGGAAGGGTACCGGCTCGCCTGCCGGCATGGCGCCGCCCAGCCCAAGTTCGATGCGTGATGGTGACACCGCTGCGGTCGGATCGAAGCGCTGCCACCTGCCGTCGATCAGCGCCTCGGTCCACGCGTGCGCATCCGACTGCCGGACGATCAGGTACCCGCCCTGCGGATTCATCTGGCCCCCCTGGTAGCCCGTGACCACGCGGGCCGGTATGCCGGCGGCGCGCAGCATCACGACGAACGCGCTGGCATAGTGCTCGCAGAAGCCGCGGCGTTCGTCGAACAGGAACAGGTCGACCGGATCGCGGTCGAGAAAGGGCGGCGCCAGCGTGTAGACGAAGGCCTCGCGGTTGAACCATTCGAGGATGGCCCTGATGTAGGCCCTGTCGTCCGGATGCTGCTCGCGCAGTTCACGCGCGAATGCCAGCGTGCGCAGATTGCCGCGGCCCACGGCCAGGTTATGCGCAGCTTCACCGGCCCCGGCGGGATAGGACGAGCGCAGGATGGAGAGTTGCGTATACCGCACCGAATCGGTTACCGGCGCGCGCAACAACAACTGCTGGTCGCGCGTCAGCACCACCGTGGCCCCGGTGGAGGCCCCCGCGGCAAGGCGCGGCAGTGCCGCCGGCAGGTCGAGCGCGAAAAGCCACGGCCTGAAATTGGGCTCCAGCGTGACCGTATAGGTGATCGCCGGCGCATCGTTGGGAGTGAACTCGCCGCCGAACTGCGTCAGCCCTGCGCTCCACGTGCGGCCATCGAAGCGCGAGAACACCGGGCCGCGCCAGTAGCGTTGGCCCGCGGGTGGTGGCTCCGTCTCGAAGTCGACGCGAAACGCCACGGCATCCGACAGCGAGAGTTCGCTGATCTGACCGGGCGACATCGAGTCGGACAGTCCCGTCTGCGCACCAAAATCAGTCGGCAACCCCCACAGTGGTGCGGAGAGGCGCGGGAACAGCACGAAGAGCAGCAAGGCGACCGGCAGTCCCTGCAACATCATCACGCCGCTGCGCTTCATCGCGGCACGCCATGCGAATGGCCGATCCGAGTCGCGCTCGTCGGTCGACAACGCATCGAGTGCGACACCGACCAGCAGGATGGCCGGCAGTGCCGCGATGGCGGCAACGATCGACTGGCTGTAGAAGAACGGCGTGATCAGCAGGAAGCAGGCGAGGCACACCAGCAAGGTCCCGTCGCGCCGCGATCGGGTCTCCAGGAACTTGATGGCGACCAGGATGAACAGGAACGCAACCGACGGATCGCGGCCCACCAAGTAGCCAAACGATCCGCGCACGGCGAAGGCCGCGGCGACGGCAAACAGCACCAGCGTCCAGGACGGAATCCGGGCTGGTGGCGCGAGGGGGCGCGCCCGGTCGCGGCGCAGCAGTGCGAGACGCAGCGCCACCAGCAGCACCCCCGCGGCCGCAACCCAGATTGGCAGGTGCGGCGCCTGCGGCAACTGCGCCGCGAGCAGCAGTGCGCCGATGCATCGCGTTTGCGACGCCGTCAGCGGCACCATGTGCGCCGCGTCGCGGTCCTGGCCACCGAAGAGTCGTGGCCAACGCATCAGGCGCGCCGCGCGTCGAAGAGCGCCAGTGCGGTGAGCGCCGCGCGCCGATGGTCGCGGCCCTGCTGCGGCGGTAGCATCGTCCCGGGAATAGCCAGCGCGAAGGGCCGCGCCGCGCGTTCGGCTGCCAGCACCCAGGCCGTCAGGCGCGACAGTCGCGCTTCGGCATCGAGCGTGGCGGGCAGGCTCGTCCACGACAGCATCAGCGGGCCGCCGCCGCCCGCGCCGTCGAATTCCTTGCTGAACCAGCCCGCGCCACGGGCGACGGCCTTCCACGCAATGCGTTGGGGCGGATCACCCGGCTGGTACGCGCGCAAGCCGGCGAGATCGGCATCGTCGCCGCGACCCGCGGCTTCCGCCTGCGTGCCACCATGCCCCAGTGGCAGTGGCGGTGCGGACACCTCCGGCGCAGGAAACACGATGCCCTCCAGCGGGAAATGCACATAGGACCAGCCGCGCCACAGGCCGAAGGGATGGTCGGTGGACAGCGTCACCCGCCCCAACGCAACCTTGCCGCGATGCAGCGCCGGGCGCGTCAGCGTGGCGGTAAGAGAGGCGCCGGCGGCGACATTGCCGCGCTCCACGGCCGGGCCGTCGATTGTTGCCAGCTGGATCGACGTGCGCGCCGCCGACCCCGCGTGCACCGCCAGCGCGAACGCAATATCACCACCGGCGAAGCTCTCGCCGGCGGACAGCGGCGCGATTTCGATCCCGGCGAGGTTGCGGAACGTGTGCAGCTGCGCCGCGGCGAGCAAGCCGGTCAGCAGGAACGTGATCGCAACACCCAGCGCCAGACCGTAGTTGAGCGAGGCCAGCAACATCGTCAGCAGCGTCGCGATCAGCGCCAGCCCGCGCCGGGTGGGCAGCAGGTAGATGCGTGAGTGCCGCAGCACCACCGGCTGGTTGTCGGTGGGCGCGTGGCGGAACAACCGTTGGCGCGTGCGCGCGCGCCAGGCGCGGCTGAAGGGCAGCCGGGCCGGGTTCATCGCGAGGGCGCCGCCGGCGGCCCCAAGTGCCACCCGCGCGCTGCAACCGGCATCACGGGAGGGGCACGGCCCGCAGCAGCGCCTGCGCCTGCGCGGCGCCCGCGCGCGTGCCGCCGGCCAGACGGTGACCCGCCACCGAGGCGAACACGGCCTGCACGTCTTCCGGGAGCACCATCGGGCGGCCGGCCAGTAGCGCCCATGCGCGAGCGGCCGCCAGCAGCATCAGGCCGGCGCGAGGGCTCAAGCCGCGGCGCGCACCGGCGTCGCCGTTGCTGGTGGTGGCCGAGTGGCCACGCGATGCGGCGAGCAGCGCCTGCACGTAGTCGAGCAGCGCCGGCGCGACGTGAATCTCGGCTGCCTCGCGTTGCCATTCGGCTAGCGTGGCAGGGTCCGCAACGGCGGGTGTCTCGAGGATGCGCGCGCGGCGATCTCCACCCGCCAGGAGCTCGCGCTCGGCCGCCGCATCCGGATAGCCGATCTCGATGGCCAGCAGGAAACGGTCGAGTTGCGATTCGGGCAGCGGATACGCGCCGATCTGCTCGACCGGGTTTTGCGTGGCGATCACGAAGAAGGGGTCGGGGAGCTTGCGCGTCTGCCCGTCGAGCGACACCTGGCGCTCCTCCATCGCTTCGAGCAACGCGCTTTGGGTCTTGGGCGGGGCGCGGTTGATCTCGTCGGCCAGCACCACCGAATTGAAGATGGGGCCAGGATGAAAGCGGAAACTTTGTGCTCGCTCGTCGAAGATGGACACGCCGAGCACATCGGCGGGCAGCAGGTCGCTCGTGAACTGCACGCGCGAGTAGCGCAGGCCGAGTGTTGCGGCCAGCGCCTGGGCGAGCGTGGACTTGCCCACGCCGGGGATGTCCTCGATCAACAGGTGGCCGCGGGCGATGAGGCAGGCTACCGCCAGGCGGAGGACATCGTCCTTGCCCACCACGATGCGCGCCAATTGCGCTAAAACCTGCTGCAGGCGGGCGGCGGCCGGGGTGATGGGTTGGGAGGCAGGGCGCACGGTCATGGGGGGGGGCTTTGTGGAATCTGGTTGGGGGTTGTGCCGAATCTAGCCTGTAGTGAAGCCCGCCGTCACCTCCGGCGGGCGCGGGTTACACTCCGCTTGGCGGACGGCAGGGGTGGGACCTCGCTGCTGCAAGTTGCAACCTTCGTGCCCGGACCCTTGCCTTCGGCCCTCCACCGTCCCTAAAGTTCACCGGACCATATTCCGCTCGTCGTCGTGACTACTGCCTTCATTACCCACCCTTCGTTCCTTTTGCACGAAATGGGACCCTACCATCCGGAGTGTCCGGAGCGCCTCACCGCGATCAACGACCGGATGATCGCCTCCGGCATCGATGCGTATCTTGCCCACTACACCGCTCCGGCCGCCACGCGCGACCAGCTGGCGCGCGTCCATTCCACGTCCTATATCGACTCCATCGAGGGGGCGGTTCCGGAGTCTGGGCTGCACTTCATCGACCCCGATACGGCGCTCAATCCGCATTCGCTCACGGCCGCGCGCCACGCCGCCGGGGCGGTAGTGCTGGCAGTCGATCTCGTGATGCGCGGCGAATGCAGCACCGCATTCTGCGCGGTGCGCCCGCCCGGTCACCATGCGGAGCGGCGCCGCGCAATGGGCTTCTGCCTCTTCAACAGCGTGGCGGTAGGCGCGGCCCACGCGCTGGACGCGCACGGCCTGGAGCGCGTCGCGATCATCGACTTCGACGTGCATCACGGCAACGGCACCGAGGACATCTTCAGCGACGATGAGCGGGTCCTGATGGTGTCGACATTCCAGCATCCGCTCTACCCATATTGCGGCACCGACCTGCCGGCAGCCAACATGGTGAACGTGCCGCTGGCCGAAGGCTCAGGGGGCGATGCGTTCCGCACCGCGGTGCTCGAACGCTGGCTGCCTGCACTCGAAGCTCACCGGCCGCAGATGATCCTGATCTCCGCCGGTTTCGACGCCCATCGCGAGGATCCTCTGGCGGGACTGCGCTTCACCGAGGCCGACTTTGCGTGGGTGACGCGCGAACTGGTGGCCGTGGCCGCGCGGCATGCGGAAGGCCGCATCGTGTCGACGCTGGAAGGCGGCTATGCGCTGTCGGCGCTGGGCCGCAGCGCCACCGAGCATGTCCGCGAACTGTCGGTCGGGTAGGTGGTGCTGGCGGCGCCGGGGCAGCGTCCTCGCGCCCGGCAACGCCAGCACCAGCACGCCGATTTGCAGGGGCCCGCGGCTCGTCCGCCGGCACGATCCGGTTGCGTCCGCCGGCCGCGCCGGTAGAATCGCTTTCGAAGTCCCCGGTCCGGGGCCGGAGCGCGAGTGACCCATGAAGCGGCGCGAGTTTCTCGAATCCTGTGCGATCGTCGGCGGCGCTGCGGCGCTGCCGGTGTTTCCGGACGCCTGGGCGCAGGACACGCCGCGCCGGCACGCCCGCGTGCGGCTTGTCGACGTGCACGGAAGGCCGCTCGTGCCGGCCGATCTCGCGGTCGAGACCAATTATCTCTTCCACTACCCGTTCGTGGCCACGCCGTGCCTGTTGCTGAAGCTGTCGCAGCCGGTCAGGACGACGGCGTCGCTGGCGCGCCAGGATGGCTCCGTCTACGCTTGGCGGGGCGGCGTGGGCCGTGACAGCAACATCGTGGCGTTCTCCGCCATCTGCGCGCACAAGTTGGCCTACCCGACGCGCGAAGTGACCTTCATCCGGTACCAGCGCGAGCGCTCGCCGACATCGGGTCCGCAGGTCATCCATTGCTGCGCGGACCATAGTGTCTACGATCCTGCTGCGGGCGCGCGGGTGGTGTCGGGTCCGGCGCCACAACCGTTGGCCGCCATCGTGCTCGAATACGATGAATCCACCGATGCTCTCTACGCCAGCGGCACCGTCGGGGCCGAGCAGTTCGACGCGTTCTTCGACAAGTACCGCCTGAAGCTGGCCCTCGAGTACGGCGATGGCAAGGCCAGGCGGCCGGTGGCGGGTATGGCCATCGTGCGCGAACTTGCAAGCTATTGCCGGTCGACGATCCAGTGCTGACTACGCGGCGCGCGCCGCGCTAGAAGCCACGACCGCGGTGGCGCCAGCACCATTGCGCGCGTGCCTATGACCAACCAGCCAACCCTGCGCACCGACGGCGATCCTGCGATCATCGTCGCCGACCTGCGCAAGAATTACGGCGAGGTGCAGGCCGTGCGCGGCATCTCGTTCGCGATCCCGCGCGGTTCCACCACCGCGCTGCTGGGCGGCAACGGGGCGGGCAAGACGACGACGCTGTCGATGCTGATGGGACTACTGCGCCCTACGGCGGGCAGTATTGAGGTGCTGGGCGAGGACATGCTGCGGCGGCGCTATCGCGTGCTGCCGCGGATGAATTTCACGTCGCCCTACGTCGACCTGCCGAAGCGCCTGACGGTCGGCGAGAACCTGCGTGTGTTCGCCGATCTCTACGGGCTCGTCGATCCGTCGGGGCGCATCGCCGAACTCGCATCGCAGTTCGAACTTGGCGATTTGCTCAAGCGTCCCTACGGACAGTTGTCTGCCGGCCAGCGCACGCGCGTGTCCCTGGCCAAGGCGCTGCTCAATTATCCGGAGTTGTTGCTACTGGACGAACCGACTGCATCGCTCGACCCGGACATCGGCGACCGGATGCGCACGTACCTCGAGGATTACCAGCGCGAGAGCCACTGCACGATGCTGCTGGCGTCGCACAACATGGGCGAGGTCGAGCGCATGTGCAGCGACGTCGTGATGATGCGCGCCGGCAAGGTCGTCGACCGGGGATCGCCGAGCGACCTCGTGGCGCGCTACGGACGCATGGACATGGAGCAGGTGTTCCTCGACATCGCGCGTGGCACCGGTGACTTCACCAACGCCAGACCGGGGGCGCTTTGATGCCGGCGCCCGGCCAGGCCGTCAACGCCGCGGTGCTGCACCCGCAGCAGGGGTTGGCAGCCTCCGGGCGGCGCGTGCGCGCAATGGTGCGTCGCCATGCCTACCTGTTGCTCAAATCGTGGCCGCGCATCATCTCGATGGCGTACTACCCCACGGTCACGATGGTGCTGTGGGCATTCCTCACGCTGTACCTGCAGCCTACCAACACCTTCCTGCGCGACGCCCCCGGCTTCTTCATCGGCGCGGTGCTGCTGTGGGAGGTGTTGTTCCGGGCACAGCTTGGCGTATCGCTGACCTTCGTCGAGGAACTCTACGCGCGCAACCTCGCCAACCTCTTCGTGAGCCCGCTGCGGTTGCGCGAATTCATCGCCGGGCAGGTCGCGATGAGCATCCTGCGCACGCTGATTGGCGTGGGCGGCGCGTGCATCTTCGCGTGGCTCTTGTTCCGCTACGCGATCTTCTCGATGGGCTTTCCGCTTATTGCTTTTTTCACGCTGTTGATCGCCTTCGGCTGGGCCATCGGCCTCGCGGTGTCGGCGCTGATCCTGCGCTGGGGGCTCGGCGCCGAGGAACTGGCGTGGGCTGCGATCTTCCTGATCGCGCCGGTGTCGGGCGTGTACTACCCGATCAGCGTGCTGCCGCCGTCGTTGCAGGCGATCGCGCTGGCGATGCCGCCCGCGCATGTCTTCGAGGGCATGCGCGCCTTGCTGCTGCACGGCGTGCTGCCGTGGCATTCCTTCTGGTGGGCGCTGGGGCTCGATGCCGTGTATCTCGCCATCGGCGCGCTGCTGTTCCGCGCCGCCATCCATCACGCGCGGGACCACGGCACGCTGCTGCAGACTGGGGAGTAAAGCCCTACTGGTGACGCGTCAGCGCACGATCAGCGCCGCCACGACGCGCCGGTCCTCGGCCACCAGGATGTTGAACGTGCGGCAGGCGGCCCGCGTATCCATCGGATCGACGGCGATGCGCGCGTCGGTCAGCGCCCGCAGCAGCGCGGGTCGGGGAAACTGGTGGCGTTCGCCGGTGCCGAGCAGCACCAGTTCCGGCGCGTAGTCGCGCAACCCCGCGTAGTCTGATTCCGTCAGCGCGGCGAAGCCTGCGGGCGCCCAGCCTTCGATCACCGCGTCGGTGGTCAGCACGATGTTGTCGCGGTACTCGGTGGTGCCGATCCTGATCCAGCCGGGACCCAAGGCCGTGACGATCGAGGAAGAGGGGGGCTGGAGATGGAATTTCATTAGATGCGCGCACCGGGCGGGTACCGTCGGCACGCCGCAGTTCGCGATGATAAACGCAATTGCCGCGTCGCAACATACGCGGTAAAATCCACCGCGCTGCACCCCTTCGCATCAAACCTACGTCGCTCGGACGGTTCCGGGCGCTTACGCAAGGACTCGCATGGCCACCCCCCCGGCAACACAATTCTCGCGCATCGAGCGCCTGCCTCCCTACGTCTTTTCAATCACATCCGAATTGAAGATGGCCGCGCGCCGACGCGGCGAGGACATCATCGACTTCGGCATGGGCAACCCCGACGGCCCTACGCCGCAACATATCGTCGACAAGCTGATCGAGACCGTGCAGCGTCCCGATACGCACGGCTATTCGGTGTCGAAGGGCATTCC
>JBBQEY010000021.1:0-23476 GCA_038321425.1 Burkholderiales bacterium
CGAACTGAAGGCCTTGCGCGGCAAGAATCAGGACGTGGTCGGCCACATGATGGCCCGCGTGCGCGAGGAGAAGGAAGTCTTCGAGCGCGGGCTGGCGCGCTTCACCGCGCTGCGCAACGTGTTCACCCAGCAGACCAACGAGCTCTTCGACCGCGTGGGCCTCGAAACGCTGCGCGCCAATGCGCAGCAGACTCGCCGGCACATCGAGGACAGCCCCTTTACCCGAGGCGTGCGCGGCGCGATGAACGATTTCTTCGGCAGCATCCGCGGTGACTTCGCGGCAGCCGGCCGGCAGTCGATGGAAACGCACGAGATGATGCGCGCGATGTACGCGCGCTTCGCGAAGGACCATGGCCTCGAGCCCTTCAATCCGCCCGCGTTCTCGGTGTTGAAATACCAGAAGGAAATCGAGCGCCTTGAACGCGCGTACAACACGCACTTCAACACGCTGTGGAACATGGTCAGCAAGGCCAAGTTCTCGTTGATGAAGCGCTTCTTCGAGACGATCGCGTCGCGCGTGAAGCACGTGTACGTCGTGGCCAACCGCGATCTCGAGGCGTGGCTGAAGGCGGTGATGTCCCCGCTCGAGACCCAGGTGCGCGAGCATCATCTGCAGTTGCGCCGGCGCCTCGACAGCATCAAGCGCATCCATCAGGCCAGTGGCGAGCTAGAGGAGCGCGTGGTGGAGCTCGAACAGCAGGAGTCCGCGATCCGTCTGCAGATCAAGGGGCTGCAACTTCAGGTAGCGTCGATCGATCTCATTGTCGATCAACCTGACGCGATGCCGCTCGCTGCAAACGGTTGATGTTTTTGTAGGACGCGCGATGCGCGAGATTGTCGCTGCATCACGACAACTTGTCCGCTCCGCCGCACATCGCGCGCGTATGTCGGCGCAGGAACCATTCGGACGTGGGACATGTCCTATAATGGATCTACTCCTATACTCACCGCGCCGGGGTCATTCCCGGCGATTCAACATGCGCAAATGCCTACTGCTTGGCCTGTTATTCGCGGCCGTTGCATTCCCCACGTTCGGCCCCGCGGCCGCAGCGCTTGCCAGCACCGACCAGAACGAGCTGGTCGAGTTCTACAACAAGAGCCTCGATCACTACTTCATCACGATTGGCCCGAAGGAAATCGCGAACCTCGACTCCGGCGTCACCCCCGGATGGGTTCGCACCGGCTTCGGCTTCCCGGTCGTGAAGAACGGCGCCGATGTGCCCAGCACGTCGCCGGTGTGCCGCTTCTACGGCCTCCCGGAGGCCGGCATCGATTCGCACTTCTACTCCTCCAAGGCCGACGAGTGTGAGCAGGTCAAGATCAAGTTTCCGCAGCAATGGCAGTTCGAAGCCGCCGAGGTCTTCCGTGCGTTCGCCGTGGACCCGAATAGCGGCCTCTGCCCGGTCGACACCTCGCCCGTATACCGGCTGTGGAACCAGCGCGCTGATGTCAATCACCGCTACACCAACCAGCAGTCGATTTACGACGCGATGATCGCCAAGGGCTACAAGGCCGAGGGCGATGGCAACCCGGCGCAGCCCGTTGCGTTCTGCCAGCCGATCGGCGCGTCCACTGTACCGCCGCCTGCCGCCGGCACGCCTACCTGCACGCTGGCCGTCAACTCGGCCACGCCCGCCGTGGGCTCCACGCTGATCCTCACGGCCAGTTGTACCAATGGTCCCACTGCCTTTGCATGGACCGGTTGCACCAGCACCAGCAACAGCTGCCAGGTCACGCGCACGACGGCCGGTGCCGCCAAGTACGTCGTCACCGCCAGCAACGCGGCGGGTCCGGGCACACCGCTTCCTATTGACGTGACGTGGATTGCCATCGGCCCGATGCCGGTGTGCTCGATCAGCGCCAACAATCCCACGCCTACCGTCGGCAGCACGCTCACGCTTTCCGCCAACTGCAGCCAGTCGCCCACGCGCATCGATTGGCTGGAGTGCAATTCGCTGATCCAGGGCATCTGCGCAATCATCCCGACGTGCTCCAACTCGTCCACGTCCTGCGCGATTTCGTCGAACTTGGCCGGCTTTGCACGCTATGCCGTCGCCGGCGCCAATGCGTCGGGTACCGGTGCGCGCGGCGCGGTCGACGTCGAATGGAAGCCCGCCGGTGGCGGCGGCGGCGGCGCTCCGGTGCTGACGCCGGTCTGCACGGCCATTGCCAGCAACGAGAACCCGAACGTCGGTACGTCGATCGTGCTGACCGCGTCCTGCCTCAACAATCCGACCAGCTACTCGTGGACTAATGTGACGTGTTCGCAAGTGCAGTGCGCCACGTCGTCTGTGGTAACTGGCCCGCAGACATACTCGGTCTCCGGCAGCAACTCGGCCGGCACCAGCGCGGCGTCGTTCATCACCATCAACTGGGGTGGCGCGTCGATACCGCAGACGCCGGCATGCACGCTGACCGCATCGAGCCTCACGCCCACGGTGGGTCAGACGGTGACGATCGCATCGTCATGCACCAACAGCCCCGGTACCTACGCGTGGACCGGTTGCGCGGGCACCAGCGCCAACTGCAGCGATGCCTCCACCGCTACCGGCGCCAAGACCTACGGACTCACGGCGACCAACGGTGCCGGCCAGGGCACGGCCACCATCGTCGTCAACTGGCAAGGTGCACCCACCGCGGTTCCGGTCTGCACGGTCACTTCCAGCAGCGCCACGGCCTTCGTCGGCCAAGCGGTGCTGCTGACGGCCACCTGCAACAACTCGCCGCAGTTCTATGCGTGGACCAACTGCAACAGCAACCAGCCAACGTGCACGGCCGCAGCCTCCGCCACCGGCCCGCAGGTCTACACGATTCAGGCCGCCAACGCGGTGGGTGCCAGCACGCCGGTGTCCACCACGGTGACGTGGCAGCAGTCCACCGGCGGCGCCGATTTCTGCGGATCGTTCCCGGATGCGCAGCGCGTAACCAAGAACTGGGAAGACAACAACCCGATCTACACGCAAAGCAACGGCGGGTTCTCCAGCAACGGCGCCTACGTCGTGCAGTTCACAGTGCCCAGTTCGCCGTCGTCCTACGGCAGCGTCGGTTCCACCGATATTGCCGAATTCAACGGCCCGCCCACGTTCCGGCACATGACGTTGTCGAAGAGCGCCTGCGATTTCCGCCCGGTCGATCCGACCGGCGTCTCCGGCCCGTTTTCGCTCGGGTACGGGACGTCGGCGCGCATCAACTGGAACGTCGGCGGGCAACCGGTGGCGCTCGTTCCCGGACAGACGTACTACTTCAACTTCCGCAACTTCAGCCCGGATATCAATGGCGGAGCGGGTGGCGTCAGCTGCGCCGGCAACGCCTGCAACGCGATCATCCAGCTCAACTTCCCGAAAAACTAGCCGCGGGCTGGTACCAACGAAACGGGCACCTCCTGGTGCCCGTTTCATTTTGGGTGCCGACACCGCGCACGGATCTGGCGTCAACCTTGCGGGGCGGCCACCTTGATGACCATCAAGCCCTCGTACTTGTGCATCAGCTGCGTGTGCGACTCGCTGTGGTCCGGGTCAAGCGGAATGCAGTCCACCGGGCACACTTCGCGGCACTGCGGCACATCGAAATGCCCGACGCATTCGGTGCACTTGGCCGGATCGATCACGTAGATCTCAAGCCCCTGCGCAATCGCGTCGTTGGGACACTCCGGCTCGCAGACATCGCAATTGATGCAGGCGTCGGTGATCATCAGCGCCATGATTCAGCCCTCCGCCACGCGCGCGCGCAGCCGCGCCGCCACCGACGGATCCACGAAGTGCGAGACGTCCCCACCGAACCGCGCGATCTCGCGGATGATCGTGGCGGACACGAACGTGTACTGCTCCGCCGGCGTGAGGAACAGCGTCTCCACGTCCGGATAGAGATGACGGTTCATCCCGGCCATCTGGAACTCGTTCTCGAAGTCGGAGATGGCGCGCAGGCCCCGCAGGATGATCTTCGCGTTCTGCGCGTGCACGAAATCCATCAGCAGTGACGAAAAACCGAGCACCTGCACATTGCGCAGCGGGGCCAGCACCTCGCGTGCCATGTCGACGCGTTCGGCGGCCGTGAACATCGGCCGCTTGGCGGCGCTCTCGGCCACGCCGACCACCACCTGGTCGAACACGTGCGCGGCGCGGCGGACGAGATCCTCGTGGCCCCGCGTCAGGGGATCGAACGTGCCGGGATAGACGACCTTGATCATGGGGATTCGAGTGGTGGGTCCGCGTGGCGGAGCAGATGATAATGTACCTGTCCGGCGCGCGCGTGCCGGAAGACGGTCAACGCTGGCGGCGGCTCCAGCCGCCGCGGCGCTTCGGCGTAGAGGGCGCCACCCCCGGCCAGGCGCGCGACGCACGCGGGCAACAACCACGCCCATTCGTCGGTCGCGAACGGGGGGTCGAGGAAGATGACGTCGAATCGCCGGGATTCGCGTAGCAGAAAGCTCTTCGCCAGGCCGGCATGGACTTCAAGGCCCTCCGCGCCGAACTCGGCCGCGGTGGCCTCGACCGCGCGTACCAGTGCCGGATCACGGTCCACTGCCACGGCCCGCGCCGCGCCGCGCGACAGCGATTCGAGCGCCAACGCGCCGCTACCTGCGTACAGATCCAGCACCGTCAGGTCGTGCAGATCCTGGCCCAGCCAGTTGAACAGCGTCTCGCGGACGCGGTCGGGCGTGGGGCGGAGGTCAGCGGACTTGGGGAAACGGATCACGCGGCCACGGAAGCGGCCGCCGATGATGCGCACGCGTTGGGGGGAGGGCGTCGGCATGAAAGGTCGTCGTTGGGGGTACCCGGTAGAATTGGTGTCTTTACGCCCGGTACGAGAAGTCGTGCTGCGCATGACCGGGGTCCACGTTGTTCGATCTGTTCCGCAAAAAGCAGGACCCGGCGCCCGCGGCGCCCGCCGCGCCCCCCGAGTCTGCCACGCCCGCCGTGCCGGCGCCGTCATGGACCGAACGGCTGAAGGCCGGCCTCGGCCTGTCACGCGGCAAGCTGTCCGGTGCGTTGGCGGGCGTGTTCTCGCGCCGTACGCTGGACGACGCCGCGCTCGAGGAGATCGAGTCGGCGTTGCTGACCGCGGACGTCGGCGTCGACGCCACCGACCACCTGTTGACCGATTTGCGGCAGCGCTGGAAGCGCGCCGGCGAGGCGGCCGAACCGCGCGCCGTGCTGGCCGACGCGATGGTGGACCTGATCGGCCCGCTCGAAAAGCCGCTGATAATCGGCCCCGAACGCCCGTTCGTGATCATGCTGGCCGGCGTCAATGGCGCCGGCAAGACCACGTCGATCGGCAAGCTCGCCAAATGGCTCCAGCAGCAACGGCTGTCCGTGCTGCTGGCGGCAGGCGACACGTTCCGCGCTGCGGCGCGCGAGCAGTTGGCCGTATGGGGCGAGCGCAACGGCGTGGCCGTGATCCAGCAGGCGAGCGGTGACGCCGCCTCGGTGGTGTTCGATGCGGTCGAGGCCGCCCGCGCGCGGGGCATCGACGTCGTGCTGGCGGACACCGCCGGACGGTTGCCGACGCAGGCCCACCTGATGGAGGAGTTGCGCAAGGTCAAGCGCGTCATTGCCAAGGCGCAGCCGGGCGGCCCGCACGCCGTGCTGCTGGTCCTCGATGCCAACACCGGCCAGAACGCGCTGGCGCAGGTGAAGGCCTTCGATGCGGCCGTGGGGCTCACCGGACTGATCGTGACCAAGCTCGACGGCAGCGCCAAGGGCGGCGTGGTCGCCGCCATTGCCAAGCAGCACCCGGTCCCGCTGACGTTCATCGGGGTCGGCGAAGGGGTCGACGACCTGCGGCCCTTCGTGGTGCGAGAGTTCGTCGAGGCGCTGCTGCCGGAGGCGTCCCCGCCCCCGGCCTGACCATTTCCACCCCTGGACGCCAGTCGTCCGGGCCGGTCGCCGGTGGTCCGACGGAGCCGCCGGCCGTCGCATCGGGGGTGCCACCCGAGGCCCATGCTGGTAGGTTAAGTCCTTGATTGCACGCGAACCGGTCGCAACGCGCTAGCCGCGACGCCAGGTTCTGCCCTCAACGCCCCCAAGGCTCGACAAACCTGAGTAATCCAGTCGGGAACTTCCCTTCCGGCTTAGCACTCCAAGAGGTCGAGTGCTAAAATAGCGTCGGGTGCAGGCAGGTCGTCAACATACAAGGTCTGCCCCACACGACGCCCTACAAGGAGACGTGGCATGACCAATACCGCCCTGGCCTTCCCCACCCCCGCATCGCTGGGAAGCCTCGATCACTACATTCAGGCCGTCAACCGGTTCCCGCTGCTGACGCAGGAACAGGAGACGGCGCTCGGCCGGCGCCTCAAGGCCACGGACGACATTGGTGCCGCCCGCGAACTGGTGCTGTCCCACCTGCGACTGGTGGTGGCGGTCTCGCGCAATTACGTGGGCTACGGCCTGCCGCAGGCCGACTTGATCCAGGAAGGCAATGTCGGGCTGATGAAGGCCGTAAGGCGCTTCGACCCCGAGCGCGGCGTGCGCCTCGTGTCGTTCGCGCTGCACTGGATTCGCGCCGAGATGCACGAATATGTCCTGCGCAACTGGCGGCTGGTGAAGGTCGCCACCACCAAGGCGCAGCGCAAGCTCTTCTTCAACCTCCGCAGCATGAAGGCCAGTTCAGCCGCGCTGTCGGTGGCTGACGCCGCCAGGATTGCCAAGGATCTCGGCGTCAAGCCCGAGGACGTGGTCGAGATGGAAACGCGGTTGACGGGCCACGACCTGGCGCTCGACCCGACACCCGGTGATGAAGAGAACTTCGTCTCGCCGATCGCCTACCTGACCGACACCGAGGACGAGCCGTCGAAGATCGTCGAACGCGCGCAGACGGCCCATAACCGCACGACAAGCCTGCAAAGCGCGATGTCCCGGCTGGACGATCGCAGCCGCCGGATCATCGAAGCGCGCTGGCTGAAGGAAGACGACTCGACACTGACACTGCAGGATCTCGCGACGGAGTATGGCGTGTCCGCCGAGCGCATCCGGCAGATCGAAAGCAAGGCGATGAAGACGATCCGGGCGCAGATGGTCGCGGCCTGATCGCGGGGAACGGCAACTGCAACATTAAAACGCCGGCTACGTGCCGGCGTTTTCCATTCAAGGCAGTACGCGCTACAACTCGATCTGCGTGCCCAGCTCCACGACACGGTTGGTGGGGATCTGGAAGAACTCGGAGGCCTTGACCGCGTTCTTCGACATCGACGCGAACAGCCGCTCGCGCCACAGCGCCATGCCGGGCTTGCCGGTGGGAATGAGCGTCTCGCGCGAAACGAAGAACGATGTCTCCATCATCTCGAACTCGAAGCCGCGGCGTCCGGATTCTTCCAGCAGCTCCGGGATATCGGGGTCTTCCTTGAAGCCGTAGTAGGCGAGGAACTGGTAGAAATCGCACCCCAGCGTGCGCACCTCCATGCGCTCCGCCTCGTCGACGAACGGCACGTCGCGCATGATCACGGTGAGGAACACGACGCGCTGGTGCAGCACCTTGTTGTGCTTCAGGTTGTGCAGCAGCGCATGCGGCACGCTATCGAGCGTGGAGGTCATGAAGATCGCGGTGCCATCCACCCGGATGGGCGGCGCAACCTCGATGCTCTCGATGAAGAGGTTGAGCGGGAGCGCGTCTTCGGAGAGCCGGTCCATCAGCACTGCACGGCCGCGCTTCCAGGTGGTCAGCAGCATGAAGATCACGCCGCCGATCACGAGTGGCACCCAGCCGCCATTGGGGATCTTGAGCGCGTTGGCCGCGAAAAACGTGAGATCGATCAGCGTCAGCGGCGCAGCGATGGCCACCGCCAGCCATGGTGACCAGTGCCACAGCCGGCGCATCACCACGAAGATCAGGATGCTGTCGATCAGCATCGCCATCGTCACCGCGATGCCGTAGGCGCCGGCGAGGTTCGACGACGTGCGGAAGGTCAGCACCAGCAGGATCACTGCGATGAAGAGGATCCAGTTGACGAACGGCACGTAGATCTGCCCGATCTGCTTCTCGGACGTGTGCAGGATCTTCAATCGCGGGCAATAACCCATCTGGATGGCCGCGCGGGTCAGCGTGAACGCACCGGAGATCACGGCCTGCGACGCAACGACGGTCGCGCAAGTCGCCAGGATGACCAGGGGGATCAACGCCCAGTCGGGCGCGAGCAGGTAGAACGGACTCTTCACCGCCGACGGATCGTGCAGGATCAGCGCACCTTGTCCGAAGTAGTTGATGAGGAGCGCCGGCATCACGAACGCCAGCCATGCGCGACGGATCGGCTTCTTGCCGAAGTGCCCCATGTCGGTATAGAGCGCCTCGGTGCCGGTGACGGCCAGCACCACCGCACCCAGCGACAGGAACGCCGCGACGGGCGCGTCGGCAAAGAACCTGAACGCATAGACCGGATTGAGCGCCGCCAATATCTCCGGATAGCGCAGGATCTGCAGCGCGCCCAGCACCGCCAGGACAATGAAGTAGACGACCATCAACGGACCGAAGAACGCGCCCACGCTGGCCGTGCCGTGGCGCTGGATCGCGAACAGCGCCACGATGATCACCAGCGTCACCGGCACGACGAAGGGATGCAGTCCCGGCGCGACAAGTTCGATGCCCTCCACCGCGGACAGCACCGAGATGGCCGGCGTGATCATGCCGTCGCTATAGAACATCGCCGCACCGAAGATGCCTAAGCCCACCAGCCACCAGCGGCGGCGCTCCTGCTTCGCCAACCCCCGCGAGACCAGCGCCGTCAGTGCCAGGATGCCGCCCTCGCCGTTGTTGTCGGCGCGCAGGATCAGCGTGATGTACTTCAACGTGACGATGATCATCAGGGCCCAGAACACCACTGACATCACGCCGAAGACGTTGGCCGTGGTGAGCGCCAGGCCATACTCGCCGCTGAACGCCGTCTTCAGCATGTAGAGCGGGCTGGTGCCGATGTCGCCGTAGACGACCCCGATGGCGCCCACCATCAGCGCGGTAATAGGTTTCGGATCGGCGGTGGTACTCAAGGGGGTTGGAACCGGCTTGGATCGTTACGCGGCACTATCGTCGACGCGCCGCGAGAAGCGGATGTTGAGTTGCTTCAACTTGCGATAGAGATGCGTGCGCTCGAGCCCGGCCTTCTCCGCAACCTTGCTCATGTTGCTCTGTTCCTTGCCCAGCAATTGCTCGAAGTAGATGCGCTCGAAGGCTTCGCGCGCCTCGCGCAAGGGCATGTCGAAGAAGCGCGACGTGATCTCGGGCGCCACTGACGGGTTGGGTGAGGCGGCTTCACCGAGCACGCGCTTGACGTGCTCGGTGGTGATCTCCCCGCCCAGCAGCAGCAGGTTGCGGATGAATCCGGCCAGGTGATCGAGGTTGCCCGGCCAGTAGGCGTTGGACAGGGCGGTCAGGGCGGCTGGCGGCAATGCCGCGAGCAACGGCGGCGCCGCCGCATCGCCGGTGTTCTCACGCCAGAAACGCTCGATGAGGAGCGGAATGTCCTCGCGGCGCTTGCGCAGCGGCGGCAGCACGACCGCGCCTGCGGACAGCAGCGCCAGCAGTTGCGCATCGAACTTGCCTTCCGCGGCGAGGTTGCCGAGGGGTTCGACACTCGTGCACACCAGCGTCACGCTCTGTTTGTCGAGCTTGGGTAGCAGGAATGCGAGGCCCTTCTGCTCCGCCTTCGAGTACTGGCCGATCTCGCTGCAATAGAGCACGCCTTCGCGGGCCTCCTCCAGCAGCGCCAACGGATTGGCGGTGAGGCGTGCGCCGTTCTGCAGCGCGACCCATGGTGCATCGGGCGTCTGCAAGGCGCGAGCCGCGAGATCGTGGCCGGTGCCGGGTTCACCCAACACCAGCATGGGCCGGCGCCCGGCCAGCAATTGATCGAGCGCACGTTCCGTCTCGCGGACCGCCGCGCCGCCGCCCAGGGCCGCCAGCGACACGCGCCGCGGTTCCTGCGCCGCGGCGCTTTTCAGCGCACGCGCGATCGTGGACAGCAACTTCTGCAGGCCCACGGGCTTTTCGAGGAAATCGAAGGCGCCTACCTTCGTCGCATCGACCGCCGTCTCGATCGTGCCGTGGCCGGACATCATCACGACCGGCATCGTCAGCTGGCCGCTGGCCGCCCATTCGCGCAACAGCGTGACGCCATCGGTGTCCGGCATCCAGATGTCGAGCAGCACCAGCGCGGGCTGCTGCCGTTGCCGGTAGGCGCGGGCTTCGCCGGCATTTTCAGCCAGCGCGACGCGATATCCTTCGTCCTGCAGAATTTCCGACAGCAGTTCCCGGATGCCGACTTCATCGTCGACGATCAGGATTTCCTTTGCATGCGCCATTGGTGCGGATCCCTAGACAGTTGCCGCGGCGCTTCTGCTGCCGGCCGGACCCTGCGTAAATGTAATTGTGACGCGTGCGCCGCCGGACGCTGGATTATCCAGCGCAACGCGGCCGCCATGGTCGTCGATGATCTTCTTCACGATTGCCAGTCCCAACCCCGTGCCCTTTGCCTTCGTCGTCACATACGGCTCGTACGCGTGCGCCAGTAACGCGGTGCCAAATCCCGGACCGCCATCGGCAAATTCGAGAACGACCTCGCCAGCGGTGGCAGAAAGCGTGATCGCGAAACGGGGATCGGCGACGTCGGCCTGGGCATCGACCGCGTTGCTCAGCAGATTGTGGAACACCTGGCGCAGACGGGTGGGTTCGCCCTGGACGAAGACGGGCGCTTCCGGCAAGGATAGCCTAACGTGGGGACGCAGATTGTCGTACAGAGCCAGCACGTCAAGCAAGAGGGCCGAAAGATCGACGTTCTGCATCTGCCCCGGGCGCGGTTGCCGCGCATAGATCGCGAAGTCATCCACCATGTGTTTCATCGCGCCCACCTGCGACACGATCGTCTGCGTGCCACGGCGCAGGATGTCCTGGTCGGCCCCTTCGAGCTTGGGTGAAAGCTTCATGGCCAGCCGTTCGGCGGACAGCTGGAT
This sequence comes from Burkholderiales bacterium, assembly GCA_038321425.1. Classification (GTDB taxonomy): domain Bacteria; phylum Pseudomonadota; class Gammaproteobacteria; order Burkholderiales; family Casimicrobiaceae; genus VBCG01. The sequence continues at coordinate 10,938 of JBBQEY010000021.1, forward strand.
CGGTGTCAGCGGATTCTTGATCTCGTGCGCGAGCCGTCGCGCCACCTCCGCCCACGCTGCATCGCGCTGCGCCTGCATCAGCTCCGACACATCGTCGAACACCACGACGTAGCCCCCGGTGGTGGCGGTGCCCGGCAGCCGCGTGCCGCGCATCAGCAGCGTGCGCGACAGGTTGGCCACCGCCAGCGCGGCTTCCTTCTGCCACTGGCCCTCGCGGCTGCTGCGAAAACCTTCGGTGACCAGCTCCGCGAATGGTGAGAGCGCCGGCAACCGGCGGCCCCAGTCGGCCAGCGCCATGCCGGTGAGATCGGCGACCGGCTGCTGCAGGATCACCGCCGCGCTGGGATTGACCGTGCGCAACCGGTGCCGCTCGTCGAATACCAGCACACCTGCCGATAGATTGCCGAGGATGCTTTCGAGATAGGCACGCGTGGTTTCGGTGGCGCGCCGGCCGTCCTCGGCCTTGCCGTGCGCCTCGGCGAGCTGCGCCGTCATCGTATTGAACGACTCGGTGAGGACACCCAATTCATCGCGCGACACCACCGGCTGGCGGCGCGTGAAGTCGCCCTGTGCGACCGCGCGCGTGCCTTCCGCCAGCAAACCAAGCGGTGCGGCGAAGCGCTCGGACAGCACCACCGCGAGGCCCAGCGCCGAAGTGAGCGCCAGCAGCAGCGTCAACGTCAACGTCAGCGCGTAAAGACGCGTCAACGACTGCCGCGAGAACGAGAGCTCTTTGTAGTCGCGCACACCCGCCTCTACCCGCTCGGCGTCCTGCGCCAGCGCCACCGGAACCGGCTCGATCACCTGCAGCAGTTTCAGCGGATTGAGGCTGTCGTCGGTGTTGACGGGAACCACGACGCGCAGCAGCAGGTTGCCATCGGCCTGCTGCTCGATCTTGGCGAACGGCTGCTGCATGCGCGCGAGGCGCAGCGCCTGCGCGGGCGGGGGCTCCGGCGTGGCGCGCGAACCACCGGTGCCCGCCACGGCCAGCACGCTGCCGGTGGGCGAGAACAGCACGGCCTCGTAGACATTGCCCTGTTCGGCGACGCGATTGAGCGCCGCCGCGAGATTACTCGGGGTCTCGGCGATCGTCGTCGCCATCTGCGTTGCCTTGCCCTGTGTTTCCTTGAGCAGGTAGTCGAGTGCATTGCGACCGAGATTGAGACCGCCTTCGAGCGCGCGATCGACGCGCACGTCAAACCAGCTTTCGATGCTGCGCCCGATGAACTGCACCGACACCGCGTACACCAGCGCGCCGGGCAGCACCGCCACCAGCGCGAACAGGAACACGAGGCGCACCGCCAGCCGCGAGCCGAAGAGCCCCGCCTTCAGGTTGCGGCGCAGCCGCCACAACTGCCAGCCGACGACGAACATCAGCAGTGCGATCAGCACGCCGTTGCCGATCAGCAGAACGTCGTAGCCTTGCGCGAAGAGGGCGGTGTTGGCGGTGGCGGTGGCGAGCAGAAACAGCGCGATCGCCGACAGCGATGCCGACACCAAAAGCAGCCAGCGCAATCCGCGTCTGCCTGGCACGGCGCTCATGACCTGCGCGCGCGCAAGGACCTGCCTGCGCGCTCCGCGCTCCGGCATTCGCCCTTCGGTCGGCCGTGCGGGCTCATGGCGCGACGAACGTGAACCGTTGCCACTCGGAGGCGAGCGTCCACTCGCGCGACGCGAGCGCGTTCACCTGGAAGGGCTTCGGCAACTGGTTGACGTCAAGGCGCAACCGCACGGCAGCGTCGTAGCGCGCGCCGGAGGTGAGCGCATCGAGCCTTATCACCGGTCGCGACGTGATGCGCCCGATGTACCGCTGGACCTCATCGAGCGACCCGTAGTTTTGCGATAGCAGGCCGCTCGCCACGCGGTACTGCCGCGTCAGCGCGTTGTAGGACACGCGATAGGTCAGCGCGGTCTGTACCACTTTTTCGTCGAGCCACCACCAGCGCGCGCGCGACAACTCGATGTCGAGCACGAAGTAGAGTGGAATGCCGTTCTGCAGCGCGTCTTCGAGCGTCGGGTTGAGGACGAAGTCGAATTCGGCGTTCAGCACCACCTCGCCGTCGATCGCGCGCAGTTCCGCCGCCTTGACCGGGATCGAATCCGCGTGCGCGTGCGGCGTCAGCAGCGCGAGGCCGACGACGAGCAGCGCTACCACGGCCCACCACAAGGGCGGGCGGCAAAGCGGGAGAGGCGTGCAGGAAGGGAAGGGTGACGGCATGCCGGCGAGGATCATGGCCACAGGGTCCGGCGGCGGGGCGGCCTGGTTCCGGAACGCAACAGGCTCGAGGACGGGACATCAGGCCTTGCGCAGCAAGGCGTAGAAGAAGCCGTCCTGATTGTGGACTGCACCATTCGCCGCTGGCAAGAGTTGCCCCTCGACGTGCGGGTATTCGTCGGGAACCGTGATGGTTTCCCGCAACGCTTCCGGATGGTCTTGCAGGAAAGTGTTGATTTGATTGCTGTTTTCCGCGGCGAAGACGGAGCAGGTGGCGTAGAGGAGCCGGCCACCCGGCGCCAGCATCCGCCAGAGGGCCGGCAACATCCGCCGCTGCTGGGCAGCAAAGGACTCGATGTCGCTGCGCCGCCGCAGCCACTTGGCATCCGGGTGGCGTCGCACGACCCCCGATGCCGTGCACGGGACATCGGCCAGGATCCGGTCGAAGGGGCGGCCATCCCACCAGCCGGCCGGATCGCCGGCGTCACCCACCAGCGTGTGCACGCGCGGCGCGGCGACGCGCAGCCGCGCCAGGTTGTCCGCAACGCGCAGCAGCCGGGCCGCGTCGTTGTCGAGCGCGGTGAGTTCGATGGCGGCGATGACGGCGAGATGGGCCGCCTTCCCGCCCGGTGCGGCGCAAGCGTCGAGGACCCGCATGCCGTCTTCCAGGGCGAGTAGCGGTGCTGCAAGTTGCGCTCCCGCGTCCTGGACGGCGAAGGCCCCTTCACTGAAGCCGGGCAGGTCCGTGACCGGTCGGGGCACCAGCACGATCAACCCTTCCGTACCCACAGGCGCGGTTTCAATGCCAGTAAGCGCCCACTGCGCCGCCAACGCCTCCCGCGAGGTGACTTGGCGGTTGACCCGAACCGTCAGCGGCGGCCGCTCGTTGCCGGCGGCGAGGATCGCCTCCCAATGCTGCGGGAAATCGGCCTCCACCCTGCCGATCCACCACCGTGGGTAGGACCACCGCGCCACGGGACTGGCGGCGGCCACCTGCGCGTTGAGCGCGTCGCGCTCGCGCAGATACCGGCGCAGCAGCGCATTGACAAGCGGCTTGGCCTGCGGTCGCGCCACCAACACGACCGCTTCCACCGCCTGGTCGACGATCGCGAAGGCAGGCGCGCGCGTGTGGTCGAGTTGGTACAGCGCCACTGCGATGAGTGCAGCCAACGGACGGTCAGTCAGCGGCTTGGTCGTCAGCGCCTGCGTCAAGGCATCGAGGCGCCCCCAGTGTCGTAGCGTGCCGTAGACCAGTTCCTGCACGAAGCTGTGTCCGCGTGTCGGCGCCCCATCCGCCACTGCGGCCAGCGCCACCGGCAAGGGTTCACCTGCCAGCACCCGCAGCACCGCCAGTGCGGCCAGTCGTTGTTCGTGTTGCATCGCGCGGGCTAACCGGTGGACGCCGATGCGCCGAAGTGCATGCCCGGCCGCAGTGCGCGGCCCGCGGCGAAAGCTGAAGCGTCCATGCGCTTGCCTCCCGCCGGCTGCACGAGCGTGAGCCGCAGGACGCCTTCGCCACAGGCAACATCGATGCCCTCCGCGCCGACGCCGAAGACGGTACCGGGTGGCGTTCCGGCGCGAGCGCTGCTGGGTTGCGCCGACCACACCTTGACCGCCTCGTCGCGCCAGTGCGTCAGCGCGCCGGGGACGGGGTCAAAGGCGCGAATGCGGGCGTCGATCGCCGTCGCCGGCAACGTCCAGTCGATCGTGGCGTCTGCGCGATCGAGCTTGGCGGCATAGGTGGCGCCAGCCGCCGGCTGCGGCGTGCTGGCCAGCGCGCCGTCGCGGGCCAACCGGTGCAGAACCTCGACGATCGCGGTCGCGCCCGCCGCGGCCAAGCGCTCGTGCAGCACGCCTGCCGTGTCGCGCGGCGCGATGGGAACCGGCGTGGTGGCGATCATCGGCCCGGTATCGAGGCCCGCGTCCATCTGCATGATCGTGACGCCTGTCTCGGTGTCCCCGGCGGCGATCGCGCGCGGGATCGGCGCGGCACCACGCCAGCGCGGCAGCAGCGACGCGTGGATGTTGAGGCATCCGTGGCGCGGCCAGGCCAGCACGGGCGGTGGCAGGATGAGCCCGTAGGCGGCCACCACCAGCACGTCGAGGGTCACGGCCAGCGCGGCGGCGCGGGCGTCGTCGTGGCGCAAGGTGGCGGGCTGCTGGACCGGAATGGCATGCAGCTCCGCCAAGCGTTTGACGGCGGAGGCTTCCACCTGCATGCCGCGGCCGCACGGACGATCGGGCTGGGTCAGGACCAGGGGCACGGCGAAACCCGCCGCGAGGATGGATTCGAGCGCCGCGGCGGCGAAGCCCGGCGTGCCGGCAAAGCCGACGCGCATCGCCGCGCGCGTCACCATGCGGGACGACCGCTCAAAGGGAACGCCACGGCACTAGCCGACGAGCCGTTGCTTCTTGCGCTGCTTGGCCGCAAGCCGCGCGCGTTTCAGCGGCGACAGGTAGTCGACGAAGACCTTGCCGATCAGGTGATCCATCTCGTGCTGGACGCACACCGCCAGCAGGCCGTCGACCGTGCGCTCGAAAGGCTTGCCTTCCGCCGTGCAGGCGCGAAACGTGATTTCCGCCGCACGGGTGACATTGTCGTAATAGCCGGGAACCGACAGGCAGCCCTCTTCGCACTCTGCCTCGCCCCGAGCCGAGACGAGGACCGGGTTGACGAGCACCAGCAGGCCGCTGCGATCTTCCGAGATGTCGATCGTGATGACGCGCTTATGCACATCGAGCTGCGTCGCCGCCAAGCCGACCCCTGGCGCTGCATACATGGTTTCGGCCATGTCGCGGGCAAGGCGAACGATCTCCGGCGTGAACGCCGTGACCGGGGCCGCGACTTTTTTGAGACGCGGATCGGGGTATTCGAGGATGGATAGGAGCGCCATAGCTTGCCAAATGCAGGTGCCGGATGCAGAATCCGTGTTAAGTCCTTATTTTGCGGCGATTTAGGACGATGTCTTTAAGACACCGCCCTCTAGGCAGCGCGCGGCGCCGGTTCAGCGGGAGCAGTTGCGCGTCCGACACAGAAGAGGCGTTATGCTTCAACAGTTTACCACAGGGAAACGCTTCACTCTGGTCCTCGCTGCCGCAGCCATGCTGGCCGGCGCACCCAGTGCTTTGGCGCAGGCGCCCCAATCGCCGCAGCTGGCCGACAAGGCTCCGGAAAGCTACACGGTCGTCAAGGGCGACACGCTCTGGGCCATCTCCGGCAAGTTCCTGAAGGACCCGTGGCGCTGGCCGGAAATCTGGAAGATGAACCGGGACGAGATCAAGAACCCGCACCTCATCTATCCGGGTGACCAGATTCGTCTCGTGATGGTCGACGGCCAGCCGACGCTGCAATTGTCGCGCAACCTCAATACGGTCGTCGTGACGCCGACTACGCGCGTCACGCAGCTCAACGCTGAAGCCATTCCCAGCATTCCCCCGCGTGATATCGAGCCCTTCCTCACGAAGCCGCTGATCACGGGCAAGGGTGGCCTCGACAACGCCGCGCAGATCCTGCGCGGGCGCGACCAGGAACGCGTCGTGCGCGGCACCGGCGACGTCGTGTATGTGCTCGGGATCGACCAGAACGCGGGTGACTACTGGTACATCTATCGCCCGGTGGGCGTCGTGCTCAACATCGACAGCAGCGAAGTGCTCGGTTACGAGAATCGCTTCCTCGGTACTGCGCGCGTCGAGAAATTCGGCGACCTGTCCACGGTGCGCATTGAGTCGGCCGTGCAGGAAATTCAGATCGGCGACCGCCTGATCCCGGCGCCGCGCGAAGTGCTGGTGAACTATGTACCGCGAGCGCCCGACAAGCCGGTCAATGCGCGCATCCTCCGCGTGCCGTTCGACAACATCGAGACGGGTCGCGGCGGCATCGTGACGCTGGACAAGGGCACCGCGGACGGCATCGAACCCGGCCATGTGCTGGCGGTGTATCGCGTGATCCCGCCCATCGTCGATCCGCGGCCCTCCAGTCAGCAGACGGTCATCCTGCGCTTCCTCGACCCCACGACGGTGTTCACGCCGCGCGAATACGTGCAACCCGCCGACGAGCGTACCGGCCTGGTGTTCGTGTTCCGCACGTTCGATCGTGTTTCCTTTGGCCTCGTGATCAACTCCACCGACCCCGTGCGCCCCGGCGACTGGGCGCGCAAACCGTAGGCGCGTTCTGCGCACGCTTAAGCGTTTCGTCTGATTGCCGGCACCTCGCGCGCCGGCGCATCGTCTGCGTGTGATGGACACCGCGTCTTCCGCCGCGGCCTGGGCCGAGCTCGCCCACAAGGGATTGCCTCCGGCCGCCATGGCGCTGCTGCTGCGCGCCTTTGGCGCGCCCGAGGCCGTGCTGGCGGCGTCGCGCGCGCAGTTGTCGGTCGTGTTGCCTGCAGGCGCGGTCGATCGGCTGCTCACCCCGATTCCGGAGGAGATGCTCTCGCATACGCTCGCGTGGCTGGCGGTACCGGGCAACGAGCTCATCGCCTGGGACGACCCGGACTACCCGCAGTCGCTGCTCGAACTTGGGCACGCGCCGCCTGTGCTCTATTTCACGGGCCAGCGCGCCATCCTCAATCGCCCGGCATTGGCCATCGTCGGCAGTCGCAATGCGACCCCGCAGGGACAGGACAATGCCACGGCATTCGCGCAGGCGCTGTCCGACGCCGGTTTCGCCATCGTGTCAGGATTGGCCATCGGCATCGACGCTGCCGCGCATGTCGGTGCGATGCGCGGCGCGGGCTCCACGATTGCCGTGGTCGGCACCGGCCTTGATCGCGTGTATCCCAGGCAGCACCGGGCACTGGCGCATGCCATCGCCGCCGCGGGCGGCCTGCTGTCCGAATTCGCACCCGGCACGCCGCCGTTGCCCGCCCACTTTCCACGGCGCAACCGGCTCATCGCCGGATTGGCGCGCGGCGTGCTGGTGGTGGAGGCCGCGTTGTCGTCGGGATCATTGATTACGGCGCGACTGGGCGGCGAGGCGGGGCGCGAGGTCTTCGCTATTCCGGGTTCCATCCACTCGCCATTGGCACGCGGCTGTCACCGGTTGATCCGCGATGGTGCGAAGCTCGTGGAAACGGCGCAGGACATCCTGGATGAGCTCAAGTCCGGTTTGCGCGTGCCGCCAGCAGCGGTTCTGGAAACACCGGCGCATCCGCTGCTGGAGGCTCTTGGGGACGATCCCGCCGATGTCGATACGCTGTGTGCGCGCACCGCGCTGCCCGCAGCCGCCGTGCTTGAAGCACTGGTGCTGCTGGAGCTCGACGGCCGCGTGATCGTATTGCCCGGCGGGCGCTGGCAGCAGCGGCGGAAGGCATGAGCCGCCCGGCCAGTCCTCGCGCGCGGGGGCGTACCCGTGCGCGCGCCTGCGCGCGTTGGGGCGCCGCGTTACTGCAGGTTTCTTGCCCCGGTCATGCCAGCACGGGTAGTATCGGCGTCCCTTTGACCCGGCGCTGCGCCTCTAAGTCCCTTTGTCCAAAACCCTGATCATTGCCGAGAAGCCCTCCGTCGCCACCGATATCTCGAAGGCGCTGGGCGGCTTCACGAAACACGACGACTACTTCGAGAGCGACACCTACGTGCTCTCGTCGGCCGTCGGGCACCTGCTCGAGATCGGGATGCCGGAGGAGGAAGAGGTCAAGCGCGGCAAGTGGACGTTCGCGCACCTGCCGGCAGTCCCCACCAAATTTGCGTTGAAGCCGATCGAGAAGAACGAAAACCGGTTGAAAACGCTGTTGAAGCTCATCAAGCGCAAGGACGTCAGCGCGCTGATCAACGCCTGCGACGCAGGCCGCGAAGGCGAGCTGATCTTCCGCTACATCGCGCAGTTCGCGAAATCCACCAAGCCCATCAAGCGGCTGTGGCTGCAGTCGATGACCACCGCAGCCATCCGCGACGGCTTCGCCAAGCTGCGCAGCGACGAGGCCATGCTGCCGCTGGCCGATGCTGCCGTGTGCCGTTCGGAGGCCGACTGGCTCGTCGGCATCAATGGCACGCGGGCGATGACCGCGTTCAATTCCAAGTCGGGCGGTTTCCAGCTCACCACGGTAGGCCGCGTGCAGACGCCAACGCTGGCCATCCTGGTGGACCGTGAGGCCAAGATCCGTGCCTTCCGCCCGCGCGACTACTGGGAAGCCGTGGGTACGTTCCGCGCGGCCGCCGGTGAATACACGGGCAAGTGGTTCGACGAGAAATTCCGGAAGAGCGAGGACGACCCCGATGCCCGCGCCGACCGGATGTGGGAAGAAGCGCGCGCCCGTGCCATTGCGGTGGCTTGCACCGGCAAGCCTGGCACCGTAACGGATGAGTCGAAGCCCACCACGCAAAGCCCGCCGCTGCTGTATGACCTGACGAGCCTGCAACGCGAGGCCAACGGCCGCTTCGGGTTTTCCGCGCGCACGACGCTCTCGCTGGCACAGGCGCTGTATGAAAAGCACAAGGTGCTGACGTACCCGCGCACGGACGCGCGCGCGCTGCCGGAGGATTACATCGGTACCGTCAACGCCACGCTGGAGGAGCTGGCGGAGTCCAACGCCTTCGGCGGCTTTGCGCGCGAGATCATCAAGCGCAAGTGGGTGCGCCCCAACAAGCGCGTCTTCGACAACAGCAAGATCTCCGATCACTTCGCGATCATTCCCACACTGGTGCGGCCGAAGACGCTGAACGAAATCGAGGGCAAGCTCTACGACCTCGTCGTGCGCCGGTTCCTGGCGGTGTTCTATCCGGCTGCGGAGCACTTCGTCACCACGCGCATCACGCGGGTGGCGGAAGAGCCGTTCAAGACCGAGGGCCGCATCCTGGTCAACCCGGGGTGGCTCGCCGTGTACGGCAAGGAAGCGCAGGGCGACGAGTCCTCGCTGGTGGCAGTCAAGCCCGGCGAAACCGTGGCCACCGAGAAGGTCGACGTGGTGCAGCAGGTGACGAAGCCGCCACCGCGCCTCAACGAAGCAACGCTGCTCTCCGCCATGGAAGGCGCGGGCAAGCTGATCGAGGACGACGATCTGCGCGAGGCGATGCGCGAAAAGGGCTTAGGCACGCCGGCCACGCGCGCGGCCATCATCGAAGGCCTGATCGCGGAGCGCTACGTGTACCGCGAAGGCAAGGAACTGGTTCCTACTGCCAAAGCGTTCTCGCTGCTGACGCTGCTGCATGGCCTAGGCGTGCCGGAATTGTTCTCGCCCGAACTGACCGCGGAGTGGGAGTTCAAGCTCGCGCAGATGGAGCACGGCAAGCTGCCGCGCGACACGTTCATGCGTGAGATCGTCGCGATGACCGAGCACATCGTCGGCCAGGCCAAGAATTACGAGAGCGACACCATTCCCGGCGACTTCGCCACGCTGACCACGCCGTGCCCCAAGTGCGGCGGCGAAGTGCACGAAAAGTACAAGAAATTCCAGTGCATCAAGTGCGACTTCGCGTTCTGGAAGATCATGGGCGGCCGGCAGATGGAGCCGCAGGAAGCCGAAATCCTGCTGAAGGAACGCGAGATCGGGCCGCTGGAAGGTTTCCGCAGCAAGATGGGCCGGCCGTTCTCGGCCAAGCTGAAGCTCACCGACACCAACGAAGTGACCTTCGACTTCGGCAATCCGGCCGACAGCGATGACGGCGAGGCCCCCGATTTCTCCGCGCAGACGCCGCTCGGCACGTGCCCCAAGTGCGGCAACCGCGTGTTCGAGCACGGCATGTCCTATGTGTGCGAAAAAGCCGTAGGCGCTGATCGCACCTGTGATTTCCGTTCGGGCCGCATGATTCTGCAACGCGCGATCGAACCCGCGCAGATGACGAAGCTCTTGGCCGAACGCAAGACCGACCTGCTGCAATTTGTGTCGCAGCGCACGCGGCGGCCGTTCTCCGCCTTCCTCGTCGTACAGAAAGACGGCAAGGTGGGCTTCGAATTCGAAGCCAAGGACCCGACCAAGGCGCGCGGCGCACGCGCGCGTCCCGCCACTGCGTTGCGAGTGCTGGGCAACCATCCCAAGGATCGCGGACCGGTGGAGTTGCATAGCGGACGGTATGGTCCCTACGTCAAGCACGGCGCCGTCAATGCCACGCTACCCGACAGCGAGAAGGCCGACAGCCTGACGCTCGATGAAGCGCTGGCGTTGCTGGCGGCCAAGTCCGGCACCAGTACCCGTGCCCGCGTCACCAAATCTGCGGTGAAAAAGACCAAGAAGGCACCGGCAGCCGCGAAATCCGTAACGACTGCGGCCAAGACGGCGGCCGGCACGGCGGCAAAGCCTGTCACACGCACTGCCGCGAAGACCGCCACCAAGGCAGCGGCAAAGACGGCCGCCAAGACTCCCGCGAAGACCACCGTCCGGAAAACTGCGGCCAAGAAACCCGCCGCGAAGCGACGCACGCCGTAGCGCCGCGTCCGGCAGGCGAATCGTTGCCCCGTTTCGGACCCTCGCCCGCCGCCCGCGCGCCCACCCACCTCGCGGCGCTTGACGGCCTCCGTGGCGTGGCCGTGCTGCTGGTGTTCTGCGTGCATGCGGCGGGCAATGCCGCCGCGGTGCTCGCGGGCCTCGACCTTGGCCACGAGTCCTTCCTGTCATTGCCGACGTGGCCGCAACGCGTGCTGTTCTGGCTGCAGCGTTCGCATCACGGCGTGTTCCTGTTCTTCGTGCTGTCGGGCTTCCTGATCGGGCGCATGTGGTGGCCGCGCCCGCAGGCCAGCTACACGCGTTTCGCTTGGCGCCGCACGCTGCGTATCTATCCCGCGTTCCTGCTTTCGTTCGTCGCGTCGATGCTGTTCGTGCGCTTCACGGGGCCGATGGTTGAGTTTGATCTTCCGCGCGTACTCGGCAACCTGATCTTCCTGAATGGCATGCCGGGCGCCACCGTCGTGCCGCTCAACATCGTCACGTGGTCGCTGTTCTACGAGATGACGTTCTATCTCGGGTTCCCGTTGCTGGTGTTGGCCGCACTGCGCGCGTCGCCGCGCCTGGTGTACGCGGTGCCGGTGGCGGGCATCGTCGTGCCGCTCGGATTGGCGCTGGCTGGCGCGGATGCGCTGGTGCTGTGCTGGGCGCTGCTCTTCGCCGGCGTGGCGCTGGCGCTGTGGCGGGACCGGCTGGCATCCGTGCTGGCGCGCATTCCCGTGTGGGTCGTGGTGGCGGCCTATCTCACCGTCACGACCGGCGCGCTGTTCGATCTGGCGCCACAGATCGCCGCCATCATGGCGTTCGGCTTCGTCGCCGTAATGGTGCTGGCAAAGACGCTGGCCGGCGACAACGCCCTGGCCGCGGCGCTGGCGACGCGCCCGCTGGTGCTGCTCGGCCGCATCAGCTATTCGTTCTACCTGCTGCACTGGATGATCGTGGTGCTGGTGGCGCGCGCCGTGACGCCTCATGGCGACGCATGGGGCGCGTTACCCGCAACCGTCGTGATCTTTGGCGCCGGCTTCGTGCTGTCGGTCGCGGCGGCAGCAGTGTCGTGGTGGGTGGCGGAGCGGCCGTACTTCGTACGCCGCGCGGTATCGCGCTAGCCGAACTTGATACCCTGCGCCAGCGGCAACTCGCGGCCCCAGTTCACCGTGTTGGTCTGCCGGCGCATGTAGGCCTGCCAGGCGTCCGAGCCCGATTCGCGGCCGCCGCCGGTATCTTTCTCGCCACCGAAGGCGCCACCGATTTCGGCGCCCGACGTGCCGATGTTGATGTTGGCGATGCCGCAGTCGCTGCCGGTCGCTGCGAGGAAGGCCTCGGCCACGCGCAGGTCGCGTGTGAAAAGCGCGCTGGACAGGCCCTGCCGCACGCCGTTGTTCAGCGCGATGGCCTCGGCGATCGAGTCGAACGGAATGACGTAGAGAATCGGCGCGAACGTCTCGCGCTGGACGCAAGGCCAGTCGTTGCGCGCATTCGCGATGATCGTGGGTTCAACCCAGTGCCCCGGTCCGGGCAGCACGCGCCCTCCCGTGGCGAGCGTGCCGCCGGCCGCGACTGCTTCGTCGATCGCGCCGAAGTAGTTGCGAACGGCGTCCGCGTCGATCAGCGGGCCCATCAGCGTATCGGGCGCCAGCGGATTGCCGATGCGCACTTGGCGATAGGCCTGCACGAGCCGCGGCAGCAGCGCGTCGACGCAGGACGTGTGCACGATGAGCCGGCGTGTGGTGGTGCAGCGCTGGCCCGCGGTCCCCACGGCACCGAACAGCACGGCCGGCACCACGAGATCGAGGTCGGCGTCCGCGGCGACGATGATCGCGTTATTGCCCGCGCATTCGAGCAGCGACTTGCCGAAGCGCGCCGCCACGCGCGTGGCGACGTCGCGCCCCACCGCCGAGGAGCCGGTGAACGACACCAGCGCAATCCGCGGATCGTCGACCAGCGCGCGG
>JBBQEY010000022.1:0-23425 GCA_038321425.1 Burkholderiales bacterium
GTCAGTCTCGTCGACGAGAATCGAGATGTCGCGATGACGTTCGTCGGCGGCCACGCGCGCCCACAGACTGGCTACGGCCGGCTCCGGGCCTTCGATCAATTGGGCGAAGTCCGCGCCCGTGTACACGAGTACACCGGTCAGGCCATCGCGCGTATTGTGGGCGCGCGCGACCGACACGATTCGTGGAATCTCCGTGACCGCAAGTTGAGGCACGGGCCTGCTTACGTATGCCATGCGGCGAATCATGATGCCCTTGTGGAAGGACGCAGTGAAGCCGATGCTGCACCGCACTATAGTGTAATCTACAAGCAGTAAATCGCCTTGCACGGGCGTGCAAGCTGCTTGACCGCGAGCAATGTCCAGGATGCCTCCGGGAGGCCGGAACCTCGCCTACAACCCCGGCGCGGGTGCGCGCACGCCACGCATGCCGTGCGCGAGGTAGCGGAGCATCCGGGCGAGGTCATCCTCGCGATAGCCGCGGGGCGCGCAGGTGCCCCCGGACTTGCCGCACCGGTACAGCAGTGCCTCGCCGAGCAGCGCACGTGAATACCTGAAGCCCGCTTCCATGTCGGCCAGGTCCATGGCCGGCAGCGCCGCCGCCAGCGTCCGCACGAATTCGGCATCGATGTCCGCGCAATACCGGTGGTTCCACGTTTCGCCGTCATGGGCCGAGGCAAGGCGCGCGATCACGCACACGTAGTTGCGCCAGGCGGCATCATTGTCATCGCGGCGAATGGCGTGGAACGGGTGCCACCATGCGTTCAGCACGTCCTCGACCTCCCATGTGCCACGGGTGCGAAGCTCCGCCAGCGCGGTGCGCCATCCCTCGTTCAACCGGTCGGCGCGACGCGCCACGGCAGCCTCGAACAGCATCTCCTTGCTGCCAAAGTGATAGTTGAGGAGGGCAGCGTGGACGCCCGCTGCGCCCGCAATCGTGCGGTGCGAGGGCTCGTTGAAGCCGTAGTCGGAGATCATCGCCTCCGCCGCGTCGAGCAACGCGTCACGGGTGGCCACGCCGCGATCGGCCAGGGACCGGGTCAGGGGGGAGGACATGGACTCTCCTGCGCGAGGGTGGTACGGCGAGCGGATGATGGCCATGAAGGCACGCTGGCTCGATAGGCCGGACGCTGACCAGCCTGTAGGTCTTTGCCGACAGTTGCCACGCGTTCCCGACGCTGTAGGACTTCACAGACGCCGCAGGGGCTGACCTTGTAGGAATCGTCCCACAGGGAATTAGGCGGAACGTCAATCCTATGATCGGGCCCGCGCGTCCATGATTCGTCATCGGCACCTGCCGTTCACCAGGATCCTCCGCATGCATAACGTCCTTTTACCTGTGTCCAATGTCGTGACCGCCAATTTTGCGGCAACGATGGCTGCTTCCGCCCCGGCTCGGGGCCGCTTCGGCGAGCTCCACGGCGGTTCGGCTGCGATGCAGGAAATTTACCGCCGCATCGAGAAAGTGGCGCCGACGAACGCCACGGTGCTGATCACTGGCGAATCCGGCACGGGCAAGGAAGTGGTCGCCCGGACCATTCACAATCGCAGCGACCGCGCCAGCATGCCATTCGTGGCGGTCAATTGCGGCGCCATTCCAAGCAACCTGATCGAGGCCGAGTTGTTCGGCTACGAGAAGGGCGCGTTCACCGGCGCCGCGCGCCAGCATCGCGGCTGCTTTGAACGGGCCGAAGGTGGCACCCTGTTTCTCGACGAAGTCACCGAAATGGCGCCGGAAATGCAGGTGCGTCTGCTGCGCGTACTTGAAACGGGCCGCTACACGCGGGTGGGCGGTGAGGAGGAGTTGCGGTCACGCGTTCGTGTCCTGGCCGCCACCAACCGCGATCCGCAGCAGGCTGTCCTGGATGGCAAGCTCCGCGAAGACCTGATGTACCGGCTGGCCGTATTCCCGATTGCGTTGCCGGCGCTGCGCGAGCGCGACGGCGACGCCGAGCTCCTCGCCGAGCGGTTCCTGGCCCAGCACAATGACGACGAGGGCACCACCCGTACGTTCTCGCGGCAAGCCGTCGCCACCATCCGCACCCATCGCTGGCCTGGCAACGTGCGCGAATTGAAGAATGCCGTGCATCGTGCCTTCATCCTGGCCGATGATGTCGTGGAGCTGGACTTCGCCGGACTCGCCTGCGCGGAACCCGCGGGGGAATATCTGCGCGTGCCCGTCGGTACGCCGCTGGCCGAGATCGAGCGGCAGGCGATCTATGCGACGCTCGATCTCTGCGAAGGCAACAAGCGACGCTGTGCCGAAATGCTGGGGGTGAGCCTCAAGACCCTGTACAACCGCCTGAACGAATATCACGGCGGACCCGTCAACGTCTCCGTGCTATGAAGACGCTGGAATCCTCGGCCCCTCCCCAGTCAATCACGCGCCCTCGCCCAAGCCAATGATCCGGATCCTTATCGCCGACGACCATGCCATCGTGCGCGCAGGCTTGAAGCAATTCATTGCCGACCAGAGCGACATGCAGGTAGCCGGCGAGGCTGCCACCGGCAGCGAAGCCATCTCGCTCGTGCGGGCCGGCGAATTCGATGTGGTGTTGCTCGACATCTCGATGCCGGACAAGAACGGCATCGACACGCTGAAAACGTTGCGTCAGGTTCGTCCCGAAATGCCGGTGCTGATGCTGTCCGGGTTTGCGGAGGAGCAGTACGCCGTGAACCTGTTGCGCGCGGGCGCCGCCGGCTATCTCAACAAGGAAGCGGCATCCACGCAGCTGGTGGGCGCGATCCGCACCGTGGTGCGCGGCCGCAAGTTTGTCAGTCCGGCGCTGGCGCAGATCCTGGCCGATGGCGTCACCGGCGATGCCGACAAGCCGCTGCATGGGGAGCTGTCCCAGCGTGAATTCCAGATCTTCTGCAAGCTTGCGGCGGGTGCCGCGGTTTCGAAGATCGCCGAGGAATTGTTCCTGTCCGTGAAGACCGTCAGTACCTATCGGACACGAGTGATGGAGAAGATGGGCATGAAGTCGAACGCGGACCTTACCTACTACGCCATCAAGAACGGCCTCATCGACTGATCGATGCGCCGCCCGATGCGATGCCACCCTAACCCATGTCAGACAAACGCCGACATTCGTGCCACGAACAACCTGATACTGTTTTAGGCGTTCAGCGCGCGACAGTCATGCGGACGCGCGGTCTTTACTTTCATGATTGAAAACCTGTTACCGGAATTTGCTCCGGATCGTGCAGTTCGCGCGGTTCCCAATTCGATGGTTGACGTAGCGAAACTGCGAGTGGTGATCGTCGAGGATTCGGTGATGATACGTGCACGCCTGGTGGAATCTCTGGCGGAAATCCCCAATGTGGATATCGTCGGTCAGGTCGAGACCGAGGCCGACGCGGTGGCCATGCTACGCCAGCCGCGCTGGGGCGCGGCTGTCCTCGACCTACAATTGAAGCAGGGTACCGGCCTGGGCGTGCTGAAGGCACTCGGCAGCGCCGTGCGCCCGCCCAATGCCAAGATCATCGTGTTCACCAATTACGCGTTCCCGCAGTACCGCGACCGCAGCCTGGCGCTGGGCGCCGATTACTTTTTCGACAAGGCACGCGAGTTCCATCGTGTTCGTGAAGTGCTGGCTGGCTTGGCGCGGGGTCCGACGCCGGTGGCGCACTGACGCTGCGGCATGTAGCGGTACCTTGACCATGGCACGGCGCGCCGCGGCTTAGACGGCCACCATCGTGATCGGCGAGCGGCTGGTTGGGTTCCCCCTGGCGTTTTCAATGCTGGTGTCGGGTGACACGTACCGCCGCAAACTTGCACGCCTGGCGGGCGCATCGCTCGCGCGGCGGGTGCTGCATATCATTCCATACGCGTTGACACTGCGGGAACTCTTGAGTCCGCGAGCTCGCTTGTCGCACGCCATCGCATTGCGATGTCGGCCACGTCCTACGCGTTGCGCAAACTATCGCGAACAGCTTGTAGTCCGGGGACAGGACTACAGAATAGTTGCTCCAAGTGTCTGATTCAGTTGAGACCCGTGCAGGCACGGCACTTGCGACAGGTAGGGAACGATGCGCGCGATTGGCGCGCCGCATTCGAACTTCAACGAGGAGTTTCACATGAAGACTTTGATGATTGCATTGTTTGGCGCGAGCGTCCTGATGCTGGCCGGTTGCAACACCGTTTCCGGCGCTGGCCAGGACGTGAAGGCCGCTGGCGCCGCTGTCGAAAAGGCTGCCGAGAAGGCCAAGCCCAACTGAGCCCGCCGCGCGGCACCGCCGCGCGGTTGGCAGACCCGTTCCAAACTCGGGAATTGATCATGACTCTTCAAGATGAGATCCGACTACTTCTACAAGCGCCAATGATGAATACGCACGATGTGCGTACGCAACTGCGGCTCGATCATGACGAGGCGCTGCAGGTTGCGCGCGATATGGTCGATGCCGATGGTGGGGATTGCAGGCGGATGCTGTTGCGTCGCCTTCGACCCTCGCTGTTGGTACACCTGCAGGCGGTTCGCTCGGAAGTTTATCCGGCACTCCGCAATCTGAGGGGTACGCGGCGCGCCCGGGCGACGATCGACGAACGCATGGCCGACCATCAGGCGCTTGAAGCCCTGCTGGCCTGGCTCGCCAAGAGCCGCAAGACCGAATCCATGGAATGGGCCTCACGCGCGCAGTCGCTGCTGACGCTGCTGCGGCGGCACGTCGAGGCCGAACAGGACGACGTCTTTACGGTGCTGGGCCACTATTTCGACGATGCCGCGCTCACGCGGTTGGCACAGTCGTACCTGGGAGAAAAGACCCAGCTTTCGGCTCTGGATGGCAAAGCGAATACTTCGCAATCGTTGCGCAATTCAGCGAATGCACCGCGTTCAAGCAGCCGCATGCGTCGAAGCACCGGCGCGAAGGACGACGACCGCGCTAATCGCGAGCACTCGTTGCAAGCATAACCCGCTCGGGTGATGGTTTGTCGCCTGCGCCGGGCTTGTCGGACAAGGCGTGGAGGGACTACGATGTCGCACTTCCCAACATCGTTGACATCCCGTGCCCGAGTCGCGCACTGTCTTTCGCTTTTGCCGACATCGGCGTCTTTGCCTGCTGACGGCTGGCGCATTGGTCGTCAGTTCATGGGCGGCTGCGCAGCCTGCCGGCGACACCATCACCTTTATCGTGCCCAATGCACCAGGCGGTTCGGCTGACCGTGTCGGTCGCCTGGCCGCGGAGTCGCTGGCCGAAATCCTGGCCACGAAGGTCGTCGTATCCAACGTGCCGGGCAGCGGCGGCGTCACCGGCACCGCCGCCATCGCCAGCCAGAAGGCGGATGGCAAGACGCTGGGGCTCGGCGTCAGCGCGTCGATGATCGGTGTCCAGCTGTTATCGCCAACGGCTACCTACAACCCGATCAAAGACTTCGAGTGGCTGGCCATCCTCGGCACCTATCCCAATGCGATGGTGGTCAGTGGAACGCGGCCGGAACGCTCGCTGGACGAACTGCTGGCCACCGCGCGGACATCGACGACCCCGCTTCGTTATGCATCGTTTGGCGTGGGTTCGGCGGGCCATCTCGCCGGCAGCTACCTGCGTCTCGATCAGCGCGCCAACCTGGAACACCAGGTGTTCGAACGCCCTGAAGACGCGTACGCGATGCTGGCGTCGGGCCGGCTCGATTTTGTTTTCGATGGCGTGCCCAATGCGGCCGAAGCGGCGCCGAGCGGCGGACATCGCATTGTCGCGGTAACGTCTTCCACGCGGATCCCCTCGCTTCCCGACATTCCGGCTTTCGGCGAGCGCTGGCCGGGCGAATCTTTCGTGGTCTGGGTGGGCGTGGTCGCCCCGCACGGTTTGCCGCCCGACGTTTATTCCCGCCTGGCGGGCGCCATCGGCGTGCTGGTGCTGGAACGGCGGCACGCGGAGGCGTTGCGCGCAACCGGCCTCACCTACGCGGGCCTCAGCGGCGCGCGCGCCAAGGCGTTTGTCGAGGACGAGATCGTTCGCACGGCGCGACTGCTCGGCCGGATGCGCGGCGAGAGCTCGCGCCGTCCGGGTACCTGAACCGGCAACCGTTCACGGCAGCCGGTCGGGCAGCGCTGCTTGGGACCGCAGTTGCGCGTGCCACAGTGCATAGCCATCGTCGCTCGGATGCAGTCCGTCGGCCGCGTGCAGGCGCTGCGGATCGCGGACAAAGGGGTCGTCCGCGGCTTCCTTGAACAGGTTGACGTAGACGGCGCCACTGGCGGCAGCCGATGCCCGGACCATCGCATGTAATTCGCGCGACCGCGACGTCATGATCCATGACAGCGGCGCGAAGAAGAAGGGCGCATTGCCGACATTTCCGCTGGGCATGACAATCACCGTCCTAGCCTTCTCGCCAGCCAGGCGCAATGCTTCGTCGATGTGCGCCCGCAACGTTTCCGCACTGGTGAAGCGGATCACGTCGTTGCCGCCAGCCTGGATCAGCACGATGTCGAAGCGCGTTGCAGGGGCCGCATCAAGCTGGCGGACGACATCCGCGAATCGTGCGCCGTCTCCCGCGCGATTGACGATCTCGAGATGCGGGTGGTCCGCCGCAATCCGTCCCGCCACGCTGTAGCGTGCGGTGGACGCACCGGTGCCTACGCCGGTGCTGTCGCCTACCACCAGCAGGCGCGCCGTAGCCGCAGGCGGACGGACGGTGAAGGGTTCGCTGTCCTGAGCGAGTTTCCTGGCGTGGTCGAGGCGCACGACGGCGCATCCCGCCGTCATCAACACCACCCCGCCGACCCCCGCCCACAACACTGCGTGCCATCGATTCATCACGCGATCGTCGTGTGAATTGCGCGAGTGCGCCACTGCACAGTCACCGCGTCGGCCTGTCGTCCGCTTCCTACAGGGTGGTCGTGGGTTACATCCTGCAGGGCGCAACGTGCATGTTTGCCAGGATGGACGTTGTCTAACTCCTTGATTTCACGTGCCGTGGTGGATGGCACGGGCGTTGCGAACGGGGTGGTATGGCCAGGCGAATGGCGCCCGGCGTTTCAAGCAAGGAGTCAACATGAATTGGGACCGCATCGAAGGTAACTGGAAACAGATCAAGGGCAAGGCCAAAGTGCAATGGGGCAAGCTGACGGACGACGATTTCGACGTCATCGCCGGCAACAAGGACCAGTTGGTCGGCAAGATTCAGGAAAGCTACGGCATCAGCAAGGACGAAGCGGAGAAGCAGGTGGAACTTTTCGGCGGCACGTTCCGCGATGAAGATTTCACCAACCAACGGTAACAAGCCCCATTGAACCGCTCGCTTTCAGTGGTCGGAGCTGTGGTACCGGGGTTGCTGCCGCAACCCCGTTTTTTTGCCCGATGGCGCTGTAGGACTCGACGCTACAACGAAATGGGACGTCGACCGATCGCCCTATCGGCGTGCATTGTTGCAAAATCGCAACCGCTGCCTGGCCACTTTATTGTTCACATCAACTGACGAGGTCTCTCATGCTCCGCTACGCTGTCATTTTCTTTGTGGTCGCGATCATCGCGGCCGTGTTCGGCTTCGGCGGCATCGCTGCCGGCGCCACCGAAATCGCCAAGATTCTGTTCTTCGTCTTCCTGGTTCTGTTTATCGTTTCCCTGGTGGCAGGCGTCATCAAACGCGGCACGTAGCACAATGCGATTCAGTACCCAGGAAATCACCGGCAGCCTTGTCGGCATCCGCTATGCCGTCGAACTGACGTACGAAATCGATGGCCCGGCCGAGTTCCTGCTCAATGTACACGCGGCAGTGACGCCGCGGCAGTCGGTGGCGGAGGAAGAATTTTCCGTTCAGCCCGTGGTTCCGATCACGGTCGAGGCGGACCCCGCCACCGGCAATCGCATTGCCGCATTCCACGGCGAAGTCGGCACGATGCGCGCAACCTACAGCGCGCTGGTGCACCTTGCCCATGACATCCGCAACCCGGACGATATTGTCGCAGAGAGTCCGGCGGCGCTTCCGGTGCGGACCTTGCGCTTTCTCTACCCCAGTCGTTATTGCCAGGCCGATCTCGTGATGCAGGCGGCGTGGGACCAGTTCGGGAGCATGCCGCGGGGATACGGTCAAATTGCCGCCGTCCGCGGTTGGGTAGAGTCCGGCGTGCGCTTTGCGCCCGGCGTCTCGTCGTCGTGCACTTCGGTCCTCGACACGCTGCGCGATCGTGCCGGCGTATGCCGGGATTTTGCGCACGTGATGATCGCGTATTGCCGGGCGCTCAACTATCCGGCGCGGTTCGTCACGGGTGTGGACTACGGCGCGGCGCCCGAGCTGGGGCCGCCAGATTTCCATGCCTATGTGGAGGTATTCGTCGGCGGGGCATGGTTTGTGTTCGACCCCTCTGGCATCTCGCCGGTCACGGGTCTCATCCGGATCGGCACGGGCCGCGATGCGGCAGATGTGTCGTTCGCCACCATCTTCGGGCCGGTACGCACTGGCATGCCAATCGTGACGATCTCCGCTGTAGACGACCCTGCCAACGGTATGTCGCTCCCGGTGGTCACCCAGCTGGCCGTATCAACGGCCGAGTAATCGGGCCTCGGGTCACACTAAGTCAAGCTTCGTCCTCACGGGGCAGACACCGCGGATACCTGCTCGCTGGCGGCGGTTCCTTCCGGGACCAGCGGGACGCTGACTTCGATTCGGGTGCCGCCTTCCTCCCGCCTGCGGATCGAGAACTCACCGTGGAACGCGAGCACGCGCTGACGCATGCCGGTGATACCGTGCGCGAGCAGGTTCTCCTGGTCGGTTTCCGAAATACCGATTCCATCGTCGTCGATCACCAGCGAAATTTCGTCTCCGCCAACCAGCATCTCCACGTTGACGTTCTTCGCGCGAGCATATTTGACGATGTTGGTGAGCGCCTCCTGCACGATCCGGTACAGCGCAATAGCGGTGCCCGGCGGGATCGCGCTGTCGTCGTCCGGTGTCTCGATCGTACATTGAAGGCCAGCGCGGTCGCAGACTTCGTGGATCTGCCAGTCGAGCGCCGCCCCCAGCCCCAGATTGTCAAGCATCGTCGGGCGCAGGTCCTCGACGATGCGGCGCTTGATGTCGACGCCGTCGTCCAGTGCAGACTGCGCACGCGCCAGCTTGGATGCGTACTCCGGATGTTCCTTCGTCAGCCGTTCCTCGACCCACGCAACGTCCATCATCGCACTGACGAGGATGCCGCCAAGTTCGTCGTGGATATCACGGGCCAGCTTCGATTTTTCATCCTCGCGCACTACCTGTAGGTGATTGGAAAGGTCGGAGAGCTGCGCGGTGCGATCGTCGACCAGCTGTTGCAGTTGCGCGGCTTCGCCAGCCAGCTGGAGGCGGCGCTCTTCGCGCTGCCGCGTATCCCGCCGGGCCAGCAGCCAGACCACCAGCAGCAGCGAGACGGTGAACGCAGTCATCAGCTGCATGCCGAAGCGCGCGAACGCAATGTCGGAATTCCACTGTCGCGTCGCAGCGTCGACCTGGCCCCGGTGTTGCGATGCCATATCCTCCACCTCGGCGCGGATCTGCTCCATGGTGCGCCGGCCGATGCCCGTATTCATGAGCTTCAGCGCAGGCTCGGCTCCGTCGGACTTGAACAGCGCCAGTGTTGCTTCCAGTTCCGCCAGTTTCTTGCCGACGAGGCCCTGGAAGCGGCCGACACTTTCCCGTTGGGACAAAGTGCCGTTAACCACCAACAATTCGCGCAGGCGGCCGAAGGCCTCGTCGAGACGGGGCAGCGCGCGTTTGTAGGGCTCGAGGTATTCCTCCTTGCCGGTCAGCATGTGACCGCGCTGGCCGGTTTCGGCGTCGATGACGAGCGCCAGCGTCTCGTGCAGCGTGGACTGCATGATGACGGCAGCCGCCATCTGCCGGTTGGCGGACTCGAGGCTGCGGTAGCTCAGCTCCGCGTAGACCGCAATCGCCAATGAAACGACGATCCCCATGACCAGCGGGACCACGATCTTGATCGGGAAAGGGGATTTCACGCGCGGCGCCCACAACGGCTAGGGAAGGGAAACCTACTATACGCAACCGCCTCTCGGGCCTCCAACTGCCGCGGGGTTGTCCGTGTGCGTCCTGCAGGTGTATACGCTTCAATCCTACACAATCCGACGGTCCTCAGCGTTATCTTCCCGGCAGTGGATTGAAGACATTGCAATCTCTCCCCTCCGCACCACTCTTGGTGGGCGGATTTCAGGCGCCGCGTGATTACGCGGCGCTTTTTTGTGCGCGCAAGTTTCTCGCGCGCTCACTTACCGCGGAACCTGCGAAGTTTCGAGCGCGCCCGGGTGAGGAGCGAGCGCACCACCTTCATTTTCCCAAGTCTCTACGGGCTTGCGGGGAGCGATCCGGGCGGGCGCATAGCGGTTGTCGAGCCAGCGGCGCATCGCCCAGGACGCGGCTGCGGCGATGGCCGCCACGGCGGCGGCCTGTAGGATTTTCTTCATCACGGCTCCTTCGATATCGGGTTGGTCATCGCGCGCGACTAGGAGGTGTGCAGGCCAGCGTCGGCGGTTACTTCTTCGCGGGGTCGAGCGCCGGGGACGAGTGATTGTTGCCCTGGCCGGCCATCGGCATCGACTTCGATTCCTCTTCCTTCGAGAGCTTTTGCATCGGCCCCGTCGACGCGCTGTCCTTCGCCGTTTCGCTGGGTGCGACACCCGTGGTAGTGGGGGCCGGCGTGGGCACGGCCGGGACCACCGGTGCGGTTGCGACGGGCGGTGGGACCGGTGCAGGCTTCGAGGCTTCGTTACAGCCGGTGACGACACCGGCCATGAGCAACACGGCGAGAAAGGCGAACGGGCGATTCATGGTGACTCCTCAGTTAGCGGTCTACGTATCGTGCCGCGATGACGTAGGACTTACCACGCCGCAGCCCCGCAAAATGTTGTAGGACAATACTGACAACTGCAGACATTCGTGCAGCCGGGCGTGGCGCGATGGTGAAGCTGCAGCTTCCGATTTGCAGCAGTGCGTTTGCAAGCGGCTGATCCTGCACGATTCGTGCGACGACGTCCGATGGCACGCCGAATGCAACGGAAGTGTCCGCCCCTATTCAACAACCAGGAAACTTACGAATGAAATCGCGCAGCCCAGCCGCCGCCAAGGCCGACAAGAAGACCGACAACCCGTTCCTGACCGATGTCGAGACATTGCGCAAGCGCGCGCGGCAGCACATCGCCGAAGGTGCGGTCACCTCCAATTACGCTGCCGATCCCGAGCTTGTCTGCAAGGTGCTGAACGAAGCGCTGGCCACCGAGATCGTGTGCGTGCTGCGCTACAAGCGCCATTACTTCATGGCTGAAGGCATCCATGCGGAGTCGGTGAAGGCCGAGTTCAAGCAGCACGCCGCGGAAGAGCAGGAACACGCCGACGCCATTGCGGAGCGCATCGTGCAGCTTGGCGGCGAGCCTGATTTCAATCCCGCCATCCTCGTCGGACGCAGCCATTCTGAATACGTCGAAGGCAAGACACTGCGCGACATGATTCTGGAGGATCTGGTGGCCGAGCGCGTCGCGATCGAAAGTTACCGCGAGATGATCGCCTGGCTTGACGGCAAGGATTCGACCACGCACAAGATGCTGGAATGGATCCTGGGAGTGGAGGAAGAGCACGCCGACGACATGTCATCATTGCTGAAGGGTGTCGGGGGCTGAGGCAGGGCCGCTCGTTTGCGCCCTCGCCGACCGCGATCAGACTATGATTCACATCGAGTCGGTGCCCCCAACCCGAGATCGACCATGCGCTTCCTGCCTGCCTTGTTGTGTGCTGTGGTGATCATGCTCACCGGTTGTGCGTCGTCACCGTCGTCCTTGACGCAGAAGGTGCTCAATGGCGACCCGGCCACCGTCAACCGCGATTGCAAGCTGTTGGGCTCGGTCTCCGGCCGCAGCGTGTTCGGCGGCGGCGAGGCCGCGCGCATGGACGGCGCGATGGCAGATGCGCGCAGCAAGGCCGCTGCGATGGGTGCGACCCACATCGTGTTCCTGACACTAGACAACTCCGGCATGTTCAACACCGGTTACGCGACCGCGCGCGCGTACCGGTGTGATGCGAAGACGGGGTCGTAGCGGCGGCGCCTGCCTGCAAACTCCCACGAGGTTCCCATGATCCTGTGCCCGGTCGAAATTGATTTCTGCGTGATGGCGGAGTGCCAATCCGGGCATTGCGCGCGCTCCCCCACCACAGCGTTTGCACTGTGCTGGGATTGCGGTGAGATTGCAATGCGGCGTCATGCGTTGGGTAGCTGCGCGACCTGCCTGCTGGTGGTCGAGGAACATGCCCTTTCACCGCAGGAGGGTGTCTGACATGCCGCGCGCGTTGTGGAAGGGCGCTATCTCCTTCGGCCTCGTCAATGTACCGGTCGAACTCTACCCGGCGGAGGACCGCAAGTCCTTCAAATTCTCGATGCTGGACAAACGTGACCTGTCACCGGTCGGATACAAGCGCTACAGCAAAACCAGCGGCAAGGAAGTGGCATGGGAGGACATCGTCAAGGGGTACGAATACGAGAAGGAGCAGTACGTTGTGCTGAGTGATGAAGACTTCCGCAAAGCCAATCCCAAGGCAACGCAGACCATCGACATCAAGGCGTTTATCGCCGCCAGCGAACTCGCCGCCGAATATTATGAAACGCCCTATTACCTGGCGCCGGCCGGACGTGGACAGAAGGTTTACGCCTTGCTGCGCGAGACGCTGCGTGCCACGTCCCGCATTGCTATCGCTCAGGTGGTCATCAGGCAAACCGAACACCTGGCTGCGGTCGTGGTCAACGGCAATGCGCTGATGCTCAATACGCTCCGCTACCAGAACGAGTTGCGCAACACCAACGGCCTTGAGCTTCCTGCCGCCGGCCTGAAGGGCGCAGGCGTGACCACCAAGGAAGTGGAGCTCGCGAAGCGACTGGTGGATGACATGACGGAGGCTTGGAAGCCGGCTGCATTCCGCAGTACGTACCAAGACGACCTGATGAAGCGCATCAAACAGAAGATCAAGGCCGGTCAGACGAAGGAGATCACGCCGCCCGATGGGGACGGCGACGACACGCCCCGGTCTGCCGAGATCATCGACCTCGCCGAACTTCTGAAACGCAGTCTCGGTGGCAAGGGTTCCGCGAAATCCGGTGCGACTGCCGCGGCTTCGCGCAAGCCCGCATTGAAGGTCGTCAAGCGCGCGCCGGTCGCCAAGACCGCGGCGAAGCGAAAGCGCGCCTGAGCGACCGTTTGGCGATGAGTCTCGCGACCTATCGTTCCAAGCGCAACTTCAAGCGCACCAGCGAGCCTGCTGGCAAGGCGCAGCGCGGCACCGCAACCGGAAAGTACGTGATCCAGAAGCATGCCGCATCGCATCTGCACTACGACTTCCGGCTGGAGCTTGATGGGGTGTTGCTGAGCTGGGCGGTTCCCAAAGGACCGAGCATGGATCCAGCGGACAAGCGTCTCGCCATGCACGTCGAGGATCATCCGCTGGAGTACGGCGACTTCGAGGGCACGATCCCTGCGGGCGAATACGGCGGCGGTACGGTGATGCTGTGGGACGAGGGCACTTGGCACCCGGAGGGAAACGCGCGCGATGGTTACACCAAAGGTCACCTGCGCTTTTCGCTGCAAGGAGCGCGTCTCACCGGCGCATGGTCGCTGGTGCGCACGTCCGGCAGCAAGTTCGGCGGCCGGGATGGCAAACAGGCATGGTTGCTCATCAAGTCGAAAGACGCGTCCGCGCAACCCAACAGCGCCGTCGTCGACGAAGCGACGGACAGCGTCCGCACCGGCCGCACGATGCAACAGATCGCGGCAAGCGGCTCGCCTGCCTGGCGTTCCAAACGGGCGCCGGTGCAGAATGCCAAGCGCCGCGTCACCGCGCCTTCGTCCCCCGTCCGGCACGCGCCCGACAGGAAAAACGCGGGCACCAGGGCCGCGCTCCCGGCCCGCATGCAACCGATGCTGGCGACGCTGGTCGCGAAAGCGCCTTCCGGTGACGACTGGGTGCATGAAATCAAATACGACGGCTACCGGATGCTGGCGCGGATTGCCAAGGGCAAGTGCACGTTGTTTTCCCGCAGCGGCAAGGACTGGACCGCGACGTTCGGCGCGGTGGCAGGCGAACTCGCACGGCTGAAGCTGCGGGATGCGTGGGTCGACGGCGAAATGGTGATTCTCGATGAACATGGTCGTTCCCGTTTCCAGAAGTTGCAGGCAGCGCTGGCGGCGCCAAGCGACGTGTCATTCACCTTTTTTGTCTTTGACATGCCCTTCCTTGACGGACGTGATCTGCGCCGCCTGCCGCTGCGCGAGCGCAAGGCACACCTTCGGGAGGTGATCGGCACCGGGGCGGGCAGTGTCCGCATAGGCCCTGAAGTCGTGGGACAGGGGCCGGATTTTTTCCGGCAATCGTGTTCGCTGAGTCTTGAAGGTGCCATCTGCAAACGCCTCGAATCGGTGTATGCCGACGGCACCCGCACCCGCGACTGGCTCAAGGTCAAGTGCGTGCGCAGGCAGGAGATGGTCATTGGCGGCTTCACGCCACCGCAAGGCACGCGGCGGGAGTTCGGCGCACTTCTACTCGGCGTGCATGATGCGACGGGACTCCGCTATGCCGGCAAGGTCGGCACGGGCTTCGACGATGCGACACTGGCCGCCATCGGGAAGTTGCTGCGTGCGCGCAAGCGGGCCACACCGCCGTTCGTGGACCCGCCGCGCGGCGCCGATGGGCGTGGTGCCCGCTGGGTGCGTCCGGATCTGGTCGCCGAAGTGGCGTTCACGGAGTGGAGTGAAGCGGGCGCGTTGCGGCATCCCTCATTCAAGGGACTGCGGACCGACAAGGAGGCGGCTAAGGTCGTTCGCGAAGTCGAAGGCCCATCCCCGTCTGCCACTGTCGCGAAACCGCGCGCACCTGCACGGCCGGCATCCCGCACGAAAAAATCGGGCACGGGGCCTTCTGTAGTGACGGGAATCGCGCTGACGCACGCCGACAAGCTGTACTTTCCTGAAGCCGGGGTAACCAAGCGGGACTTGGCGCAGTATTACGCGGACATGGCCCCGGCCATGCTGCCCTACATTGGCGGGCGGCCATTGAGTCTCGTGCGCTGTCCCGACGGGTGGGGCGGACAATGTTTCTACCAGAAGAATGCCGCGGACCATATCAGTGAGGCCGTGCGTCGAATCGAGGTCACGACGTCCTCTGGTTCCGCGACCTACATGGGGGTCGACTCCGGGCAAGCGCTCGTGGCGCTGGTGCAATGGGGCGCGATCGAGTTTCACCCGTGGGGCGCGACCGCCCCGCGTCTCGAATCGTGCGATACGCTGGTGTTCGATTTTGATCCTGACGACGGCGTAAGCTGGCCGGCGCTGGTCGAGGGTGTGCAACTTCTGCGCACGATGCTCGACGAGTTCAAGCTGCAAGGATTCCTGAAGACCACCGGGGGCAAGGGCCTGCATGTCGTGGTACCGGTCAGGCCGGCCTTGCCGTGGCCCAGGGCCAAGGCCTTTGCGAAAGCAGTGGCCGCGATGCTTGCGCGAACGTTTCCCCAGCGCTTTACTGCCGCCTTGGCCAAGGAGAGGCGCAAGGGGAAAATCTTCATCGATTACCTGCGCAATGCCGAGGGTGCAACGGCCGTGGGGCCATGGTCGGTGCGGGCACGGCGGAATGCCCCGGTCGCCACGCCGATTGCCTGGGAAGAGTTGAGCACCGATGTGCGTTTCGACCACTTCAATCTCCACAACGTGCGCGACCGGTGGCGTCACCAGCCCGACCCGTGGGCCGGATACAAGAAGACTCGGCAGAAGGTAACCAAGACGATGGCCGGGCGCGTGGGACTCGATTGGTCGGAACAGGACTGATTCACGGTGCCGGCTTGTCGGTGTCCCACTGACATGAGCATCCGCCGAAGCCCTATGTCGTCCCCCAGACGAACCCCATAAATTGTCTCCGGACGGGGTGTAGCAACAACACCCTCTTTGCGGCCTAGACCAAATTGCGGAGGAAGCGATGACCAAAACCAACCGACCTGACGCGAACGATCCGTATCGCGACCTGCCGTATCTGCTCAAACCGTCACCGGTAAAGGGTGAAACGCCCGCAGTCGAGCAGCCACCCACGACGATTGGGCGCAAACGCGTCCGGAATGCGGTACCGCCGGCGCCGCCTGCTGCCGGGTTCAATCCCTATTTCGATCTTCCGCCGGATGTCGACGGGGCCTCCGCGCCGAGGAGAACTCCGCGATGACGACTGTGGTGGGTCTCTACCCCTCTCTGGTCGACGCACAACAAACGATCACCGATTTGGTGGTGTCGGGTTTCGATCGGCGTGTGGTCAGCCTGATCATGGGTGCGGAACGGACGGTGGCCTCCGGTCCCGTTGGTTCGGGCGCGGTCGTCGTCGACGACGGCGCCAGCCGTACCATCACCTGTGCGTCGGGAGAACGGCGCCGGGTGCTTGTGGCGGGCCCGCTGGCGGGTGCGGACGAGGCAAGCATCACCGGGGGCGCGGAATGGGCCGTGGGAGACGCGCTGCGGGACGCGGGACTTGGTCCCTTCGCGGCCAATGGACTGGTGGAGGCCATTTGCGCGGGCGCGATCCTCGTCGCGGTCCGTTGCGAAGACCGCCGGGTGAGGTTGGCGCGGGACATCCTCGATTCGACTGCACTGTCGGAAATTCCTTCAACGTTGCCGACAGGAACCACAGGAAAGGGAAAGAGCGATGGCAGACGGTCGTCTTCGCCGGTTGGTTGATGCCAACGCTTTCAATGTACGTCCTTCCCGCATTTCGATCGGCACCTGCCCCCAAGGACTCGATGACGAAGTCCTCCAGCCCGACCAACGTCACGAAAAAAGTAACGTCACATGAACTGGCCGCGCCCGTGGGCGTGGCCAGTCGAAATTTTGCTGATCGGGCCAATGAGTCGTTCATGAAGAAGGCAGCCAAACGCGACACGCCATCACCTCCTCGCCAGCCGGAGCCACCGTTCCCTCGCCAGCACCAGAACGGGCCGGGGCTGGAATCGCGACTGCGTCCCAAGCCTCGCTTCAAAGCAGATCGGTACCTGCCTGCGGGGAAGCTTCGAGACAAGGTTGCGCTTGTGACCGGAGGCGATTCGGGAATCGGCCGGGCAGTGGCGGTGATGTTTGCGCGCGAAGGCGCTCATGTAGCCATCTGTTACCTCCCCGAGGAGGAGGCCGACGCGATCGTTACCCGCGATCACATCCAGGCGGCGGGACGCGAATGCCTACTGTTGCCGGGGAACCTCACCGACGCTGCGTATTGCGACGAAGTGGTGGACGCGACGTTCAAACGTTGGGGGTCGCTGGATATCCTTGTCAGCAATGCCGCGCACCAGAATCGCAAGGATCAGCTCGAGGACCTCGTTGACAGCGAGTTGGTCGAAACATTTGAAACCAACGTGTATGCGTACGTGCGTCTGGCCCGTGCCGCGCTCCGACACATGCAACGCGGGGCGGTGATCATAGCGACCAGTTCCGAAACCGGAATCCTTGGGTCCCGCAAGCTGCCTGACTACTCCGCTACCAAGGGCGCCATCAACGCGTTCACCAAGTCCTTGGCACAAGACCTCGTGAAGAAAGGAATACGTGTCAACGCCGTGGCGCCAGGGCCGGTCTGGACACCCCTCAATCCGTCCGATGCCGGCATGACCCCGGCGAAGGTCGCCAAATTCGGCGCTGACAGCCCGATGGGCCGGCCCGCGCAGCCGGAAGAGCTGGCGCCCGCGTATGTGTTCCTGGCGTCCAATGCAGATTCTTCATACATCACTGGAACGATCCTCCAGGTGATGGGCGGTGAAACGAGCGGCGGCTGACACGGCGCGGAAGACCCATGCACCGAATATTTGCAAAGCTCGTTTCGCACCCTCAATGTCAGAAAAGACCTACCCGATGTTCTGGCAAAGGCTTATGGAAGCGGAACGTCGAAGCATCGACAATCACGAGACCCGGCGCGATCGGCGCCGGGACCAATTGTTCAGGAGTCATGATGAATAAGAGAATCGATCGATCGCAGCGCGACGATGCGACCACGGCCAACCGCGAACCGCTGACCGGCGCGCCTGGCGACCATCCGGTTGGTGCCGGCCTCGGCGCGGCGGCGGGTGTCATCGCGGCAGGCGCGGCAGCGGGTGCGGTCGCCGGACCCGTAGGAGCCCTTGCAGGGGCGGTGGTCGGTGCCGTGGTGGGTGAATTCGCCGGCGCAGGTGTCGCCGAGATGATCGATCCGACGGAGGAGGATTCGTATTGGCGCGACAACTACGCGACTCGCTCGTACGTTGCAGCCGGTGCCACGTACGACGAATATGGCCCCGCCTATCGCTACGGGGTCTACACGTTCCCGGAATACAAGGGCCGCCGTTTCGATGATGTTGAATCGGAGCTCCGGGACAACTGGCAGTCCGCGCGCGGAACCTCCACGCTGACGTGGGACCGGGCCCGCAACGCCACGCGAGACTCGTGGGACCGGTTGAGTGATTCGGTGGAGCGTGCGGTGCCAGGCGATTCCGATCGCGACGGCAAATAGGCCACGTGTAGTTCGGACGCAGGAGGGGCCCGGCGAGCGATTCGTCATGGGTCCTTCACGAACTCGACCGGTCGAGACTGCACCCGACCCATGTGGCGGAGCCATGCATGAACCAGCAGCAGTCCCGCGATCACCAGTAACGCACCGCTCGGCACCCACATGATGAGCCCGCCCAGCTGCTGGTCCTCAAGTGGCGTGAGGCCCCGGAAGGGCGCGGTTTGCGCATAAAACGGATACCAGGGTGTGGTCGCAAACGTCAGCAGCATTCCCAGCATGCCGGTGTGGATGAGCGTGGTGAACACATGAATCGTGGTCTCGGCGCGACGGCGTCGCCTGACCAGCGCCCACCAGAAAAGCAACGCCGTGCCGAAGAAGCTTACGTGCTGCACGTCATGGATTGCGGCACTTCGAAGCCCGGCCTCGAAGAATGATGGGATGTGCCAGGTCCAGAGCGCCACGGCATGCAGCAACCATGCGATTGCCGGCAGTGTCAGCCACCGCCAGCCCTGTCGCCACCACTTGACCCGGAAGATGCGACCGACCCGCGTGGCCCAGGACGCCGGCAATGCCCACGCGAACATGGCAAGCGGCCGGCCCATGACCAGCAAGGGCGCGGCGACGAGCATGAGCAGCTCATGCTGGACCATGTGCGCTGAGAAGAGCTCGGCGCCGAGCGTGTCCAGCGGCGACAGCAACGCCAATGTAAGCGCGAGCCAGCCGGTCCACCACGCCCACTGCGGCCAGTAATTCCTGGCAAGGGGGGCGCTGCGCGCATGGCGCCGGCACCCACGCGCGTACAGGATCGCCGTGATCGCGATTGCGCCGGCGACCCACCAATTGCCTGTCCATTGCAGCCAGTCCGAGCCCGCAACAGCAGCCGTACCGTCGTGCGCGCTGGCGAATGTCGCGGGCGCCAGGCCCAGAAGGGCCAAATGCGGAAGGACGGATGGCCGTGTCGACATGTAAGGCAAGGGAAACTGTGAACAATGGTCAGATGCTGCCTTCTACACAGACTTTTGCAAACCGGTGAGTGTCCTACAAACGCTTCGGATAATCACTGACTCTTGGTTGGCACGTGCATTCCTTAAAGTCGCGGCATCCGTCCCGTCCACGGCAAGCGGATTCGCTTGTGCTGAAACGGCGTGGCCGTGCCTCTAAAACCGGCTATGGAAGGAGTATTACCATTGGACCCGACAAAGCGTTACCTCCCCGGGTTGGCCGTCGTCATTGCACTAACGCTCGGCGCGTGTGGCGATGTGGCGAAGCTTCCGGACAATGCGGACACCGGTCCCCGACCCACAATCGCCGCACCGCAAACGTCCTTGTTCCCGACCGTGAATATCGCGCCGGCCAAGCGCTGGCCTGAGGGCGCCAAGCCTGCGGCGGCTCCAGGGCTTGCAGTGAACGCATTTGCGTCCGGCCTCGATCACCCGCGGTGGATTTACGTGCTTCCAAACGGTGACGTGCTCGTCGCGGAGTCGAACAAGCCGGCGAAGGAACCGGACGGCATCCGCGCATGGGTCATGGGCTGGGTGCAGAAGCGCGCGGGCGCCGGCGTGCCGAGCGCCGACCGAATCACTTTGCTCCGCGATGCCGATGGCGATGGCAAGGCCGAGACACGTGGCGTCTTCCTGCGGGACCTGCATTCACCGTTCGGCATGGCGCTGGTGGGGAATGAGTTGTTTGTGGCCAACACTGACGCCGTGGTGAAATTTCCCTATGTGCCCGGAGCTACGCAGATCGCGGCGCCCGCCACGAAGGTTGCGGACCTGCCTGCCGGCGCCATCAACCATCACTGGACCAAGAACATCCTGCCGAGCCGTGATGGCAGATTCCTGTATGCGACGGTGGGATCGAACAGTAACGTGGGCGAGAACGGCATGGCGCACGAGCGTGATCGTGCCGCGATTCTCGAGATCGAAATAGCGTCGGGTGCGACACGCCTGTTCGCGTCGGGGTTGCGCAATCCCAACGGACTGGGGTGGCAACCGCAGACGGGTGCACTATGGACCGTGGTGAACGAGCGCGACGAACTAGGCAGCGACCTGGTCCCTGACTACCTGACCTCGGTTCGTGACGGCGCGTTCTACGGCTGGCCCTACAGCTACTTCGGACAGTATGTCGACACGCGGGTTGAACCTCCCCGGCCCGATCTGGTGGCGCGCGCGGTGGTCCCAGACTATGCATTAGGGTCCCATGTGGCCCCGTTGGGGATGACTTTTTACGAGGGCGATCTGCTGCCGGCGCGATTCAAGGGCGGTGCCTTCATCGGCCTTCATGGATCGTGGAACCGCAAACCGCGAAGCGGCTACAAGGTGGTGTTCGTGCCCTTCGCGGAGGGGCAGCCGGCGGGCGGCCTCGAGGATGTGTTGAGTGGCTTCGTCAACAGCGACGGTGAAGCCTACGGGCGGCCCGTAGGCGTTGCCGTCGACTCGAAAGGTGCCGTGCTGGTGGCCGACGACGTCGGCAACATCATCTGGCGTATCGCGCCTTCTGCGCGGCCCTGATGTTGCACCTCAAGTTGCTGGCGGTAGGTGTATTCGCAGCACAGGAGGTGCTAGCGCAGGACGCGGCGCGGATCGAACTTGATCCTGTTACGGTCACGGCAACACGCAGCCTCCAGCGCAGCTTCGACGTGCCGGCGTCGGTCGACGTGATCGATGGCGCGACGATTCGCGATGGAACCCCCGCGATCGACTTGTCCGAGCCTCTGGTTCGCGTGCCCGGCATCTTCGCCGCCAGCCGCGGCAACTACGCGCAGGACATCCAGATCAGTTCGCGGGGTTTCGGTGCCCGCGCCACGTTCGGTGTGCGCGGCGTGCGGCTATACCAGGACTTCATTCCGGCCACGATGCCCGACGGGCAGGGGCAGACCGGCAGCTTCAGTCTGCTTTCCGCACAGCGTATCGAGGTGCTGCGCGGACCGTTTTCGACGCTGTACGGCAATGCCTCGGGCGGCGTGATCGCCGTGTTCACGGAGGAGCCGGCGCGGGTACCGGCAGTGGGATTCGCCGCCAATGTCGGCAGCTACGCCACGTCCAACATCGGGGTCAGGGCGACCGGGACGGCAGGCGACAACGGCTACGTAGCGGCCGCCAACCGATTCGACACCGAAGGCTATCGCGATCACTCCGCCGCGACGCGCGACGTGGTCAACGCGAAGCTCACGTTCATCCCCGGCACCAACCTGCGGGTCACCGTCATCGGCAGTTCGCAGAACCAGCCCGAGTCGCAGGATCCATTGGGACTTACTCAAGCGCAATGGGACGCCAACCCGCGTCAGGCGACCCCGGTGGCGACACTGTTCAACACCCGCAAGTCCGTCACGCAATTGCAGGGCGGCGTTGCGCTCGAATATCAATGGATGCCTGCGACCACTTTGCGCGTGACGGGCTACGGCGGGCAACGGCAGGTGACTCAGTATCTGGCGTTCTCCGGCGCCGCTGCGACTGCATCAGGCGGTGTCGTGGATCTTGATCGCACCTATGGCGGCCTCGGCGCCCGGATCATCACGCAGTTCACGCTGGGCGGTCGACCACTGACGCTGACGGCCGGCGTCGATGGCGACCGGATGGGCGAGACGCGGCAGGGTTTCGTCAACGACTTCGGCGTCCAGGGTGCGTTGCGGCGCGACGAGTACGACACCGTGCGCAGCACAGATCTTTATGCCGAGGCGTTGTGGCAGGCGCTGCCGGCGCTGGCCGTCACGCTGGGCGTGCGGACCAGTCGCGTCAACTATGCGATCGACGATCGTTATGTCTCCAGCCAGAATCCGGACGACAGCGGCTCGCGCCGCTATGCCAACACCAGCCCGGTGGCGGGCGTCGTGTGGCATGTCACGGACGACATCAATCTCTATTCCAGCTACGGGCGGGGCTTCGAGACGCCGACGCTTGCGGAACTGGCGTACAGACCCTTGGCTACCGGACCGAATCTCGGGCTTGCGCCCGCACTCGCCACCTCGTGGGAGGTCGGCATGAAATGGCTTCCGTCGTCGCGCCAACGCATCAACCTTGCGCTGTTCGCGGCCAACACCGACCAGGAAATCGTCGTCGACAGCGCCACGGGCGGGCGCACCACTTACCGCAATGCCGGCAAGACGAAGCGCCGCGGAGTGGAGGCCCTGTGGGAAGCTGACCTGGGCGCAGGTTTCGTCGTGCATGCCAACTACACCTATCTGCAGGCAGAATTCGCCGAGGACTTCGGCGCGGGCTTGCCGCCCGTGGTCGTGCGGGCAGGAAGCCGGCTGCCCGGAGTGCCGGCGCAACAAGCCTACGGGATCGTG
Organism: Burkholderiales bacterium; assembly: GCA_038321425.1. Lineage (GTDB taxonomy): Bacteria > Pseudomonadota > Gammaproteobacteria > Burkholderiales > Casimicrobiaceae > VBCG01. The sequence continues at coordinate 22,749 of JBBQEY010000022.1, forward strand.
ACGTGGACCCCGGGCGGCATGCATGGATTCAATGCCGCCGTCGAGATCCAGCATGTCGGGAAATTGTATGCGAACGATCGCAACACGGCGTTCGCGCCGGCGCACACCATCGGCAGCGTTCGAGCAGGGTTCGCGCAATCATCGGGACGTTTCGAAATCACCCAGTATGTACGGGTGAATAATGTCACCGGCCGCAACTACAGCAGCTCCGTGATCGTCAACGATACCAATTCCCGGTACTTCGAGCCTTCACCACTTCGCAACTGGATGGCCGGAATCAGCGCTTCCTTGAAATTCTAGATCCCGCCCGTGGCCGTGCCACGTGTCGCAGCCATGAGTCTCATGGTCGGCAAGTGCATTGCGCCGCGGTTGGCGTCCGTCCTACACAATTTCGGGGTGTTGGCGGACGGAACGGAAGAGAGGCGTTTACTAGTATGTCGAATTCCACTTCAGATCCGGATCAACACTTGCCATGGTCGTCTATCCAAACTTCACGCGGTACGCCAGAAGTGGGCGCTCGTTGCTTGCGGCACATGCCGTGCCAGTGCTCGCGCGATTCATCGGCAATCTTTTGGTGACGATCATGATAGCCGCAGTAGTCGGCGTCGCCCTTGGAGGCGTGGCTGGATTTCTCTTCGTTGTGGCGCTCTGGTAGCTCGCACTGTAGTTCCCACCGT
>JBBQEY010000023.1:0-23398 GCA_038321425.1 Burkholderiales bacterium
CTCCGGAGTTTCGAATAATGGCCGGCGTCCGCATCAATCTGCTGCCCCACCGGGAGCAGAAGCGCCAGGCCCGCCAGCGCCAGTTCATCTCGCTTGCGCTGTCGCTGGCCGTGCTCGGCCTTGCGGTCGTAGCCCTGGTGCACGGCGTGCTGGCGGCTCAGATCGACAACCAGCGGGCCCGCAACACGCTTTTGAAGCAGGAAATCGCCAAACTCGACGAGCAGATCAAGGAAATCGATCGCCTGCGCGAACAAATCTCGGCTGTGTTGTCGCGCAAGCAGGTGGTGGAGACGCTGCAGGCCAATCGCAGCGAGGCGGTGCATCTCCTCGACCAGCTCGTGCGCCAACTTCCGGATGGCATCTATCTGCGCAACGTGCGGCAATCGGGCGCCAAGGTGACGGTCACCGGCTACGCCCAATCGAACGCCCGCGTCTCCACGCTGATGCGCAACATCGAGGCGTCGCCGTGGCTCACCAATCCTGAGCTCGTCGAGATCAAGCTTGTCACCGCGCCGGGCGCAGCCAAGTCCTCCGACCAGAAGATCAACGAGTTCGTACTCACCTTCCTGGTGAAGCGTGTCGCGCCGGTGGAGGTCAAGGTATCGGCGCCTGCGGCCCCGGCTGCGCCCGGCGCCAAGGGCGCGCCTGCACCCGCCGCGCCGGCCACGGCTCCCAAGGCGGCACCGGCCAAGGCGTCGCTGTCCGAAGCGCGGAGGCCCGCATGAACCTCGAGGAACTTCGCCGGCTCAATATCCGGGATGTCGGCAACTGGCCGCTTTTGCCCAAGATCGGCATCCTGTTCGCCATCTTCGTGGCGATCCTGGTCGCCGGCTATTTCTTCGACTGGCGTGACCAGTGGGAAGCGCTCGAGGTCGCCGAGGCCGAGGAAGTGAAATTGAAGGACCAGTACGGCCAGAAGAAAGCCAAGGCCATCAATTTCGAACTGTATGTGCAGCAGTTGAACGAGGTGGAGCAATCGTTCGGCGCGCTGGTGAAGCAGCTGCCCAACCGCTCGGAAATCGATGCGCTGCTGACCGATATCAATCAGGCAGGGCTGGGTCGCGGCCTGCAGTTCGAGTTGTTCCGGCCCGCCGCGCAGGAAAAGATGGCCGATTTCTACGCCGAGCTCCCGATCAAGATCCGCATCACGGGCACGTACCACGACATGGGTGCATTTGCGAGCGATGTGGCGCAACTGCCGCGCATCGTCACGCTGAACGATGTGGTCATCGCCAACGACAAGGGCATGCTCTCGCTCGACGCCGAAGCGAAGACCTTCCGCTATCTCGACGAAGACGAGATCGCGAAGCAGAAGGCCATCGCCAAGGCCAAGGCGGCCAAGGACAAGGGCAAGAAATGAGAGCCGACGGGCCGACCCAAGGCGATCGCCCCCACGGGGGGGACGGCGCGCAGCGCCGCTCGGGGGAAAATACATCGCGCGTAATGGCGTTGACCGTGGCGGCCTTCGTGCTCGCAGGTTGCGGTGGCGAAAGCCACCAGGACCTCCGGGCGTGGATGAACGACCAGGGCAAGGGCGCGCGCGGCAAGCTCGACCCGTTGCCGCAGATCAGGTCCTACGATCCGTTCGCCTACAACGCGTTCGACCTGCCTGATCCGTTCAAGCCGCGCAAGATCGAGCCCACGAAAGGTGCCAGCAAGCTGTCCCCGGACTTGACGCGCCGTCGCGAGCCCCTCGAGGCCTTCCCACTCGAGTCGCTGTTGATGGTCGGAACGCTGGAAAAAAACAAGACGGTGTTCGCGCTGGTGCGCACGCCGGAGCGGGACGTGTACCAGGTGCGCGCGGGCAACTACCTCGGCCAGAATTTCGGCGTCGTCACCGGGATCGGTGACAGTGAAGTGAAGCTGAAGGAACTGGTGCAGGACGGTGCCGGCGACTGGACCGAACGCTCAAGCACATTGCAGTTGCAGCAGGCTGACGCACGACCACAGGAGCGCAGACGATGAACGCCTTGACCGGCATCCCCACACCTCCCGCGGCGCGAACTTGGCCCCGGGGCTGGAGTGTCCTTCTGGCGGCACTTGGCGCTTGGCTCGTCGCGGGCGCCGCGGTTGCGCAAACGGCCAACAGTCTTGAAGGCGTCACCGTTTCCAAGGCCAGCTCCGGACGCACCGTCGTGCGGTTCCAGCTGAAGAATCCGCCGGCGAATCCGCCCGCCACGTTCTCCATCCAGAGCCCGCCGCGCATCGCCCTCGATTTCATGGACACCGCCAATGGACTCGGCGCCACGCAACGCACGGTGGACGAAGCCGCATTGCGCAGCTTCAATTTCATCACGGCGGGCAATCGCACCCGCGTCGTGTTCAACCTCAACAAACCGCAGACATTCGAGACTGTGGTTGAAGGCAATGCCGTAGTCGTCACGCTGAACGACCAGGAAGCGGTCAAGCCGGGGTCCGACGCCGTGCAGCGCTTCGCCGAAGCCAAGCCCAGCGAGACCCAGCATGCGCTGCGCGATATCGATTTTCGCCGCGGACGCAACGGTGAAGGCCGGATCGTGGTCGACATGTCGGACAGTTCCGCCGGCATCGATATCAGGCAACAGGGGCGTACGCTGGTGGTCGATTTCCTGAAGACCAACGTACCGCGCAACCTCGAGCGCAGGATCGACGTGGCCGACTTCGGCACGCCGGTGGTCACCGTCGAGACGTTCCCGCAAGGTTCCAACGCACGCATGGTCATCGAGCCACGCGGGCTTTGGGAACACTCGGCCTACCAGACCGACAACCGCTTCATCATCGAGATCAAGCCCATCCAGGAAGACCCGAACAAGCTCATTCAGGGTTCCCGTGGCGGCTACAAGGGTGAAAAGCTGTCGCTCAACTTCCAGAACGTGGAAGTGCGCGCCGTGCTGCAGGTCATCGCCGATTTCACCGGCCTCAACATCATCACCAGCGACACCGTGCAGGGCAACCTCACGCTGCGCCTCAAGGACATCCCGTGGGACCAGGCGCTTGACATCATCCTGCAGACGAAGGGCCTCGACATGCGCAAGAACGGCAATGTCGTGCTGATCGCGCCGCGGGAAGAATTGGCGCTGAAGGAAAAGCAGCAGCTTGAAAGCGCCATCCAGATCGGCGAGCTCGAGCCGCTGGTGTCCGAATCGTTCCAGCTGAATTACATCAAGGCCTCGGACCTCGAGCGCCTCATCTCCACCAATCGCCAGCAGCAAGTTGGCGCGGGTGCCGGGCAAACCGCCACCACGGGCGGCCAGGGTTCTATCCTGAGCCGGCGCGGCGTGGCCGTGGTCGATCCACGATCCAATATCCTGTTCGTGCAGGACACGGCGCAACGGCTCGAGGACGTCCGCCGCATCATTCGGCAGATCGACACGCCCATCCGGCAGGTGCTGATCGAGGCCCGTATCGTCATCGCCAACGACAAATTCAGCCAGCAATTGGGCGTTCGCTTCGGGCAACAGACCGGCTTCACGCTCAACAACAAGTACGCGGCCGGTTCCAGTGGCTCGCTCAACACGACGCCCGTGGTGCGAACGGAAGGCGACCGACTAATACGCGAAACGCGTACGCAGACGCCGTTCGAGCTCGCGTCCGGTCTCGCATCGGCCGGATACTCCGATTCGCCGCAGTTGAACGTGAATTTGCCAGTCCCCAATGCGGCAGGCCAGCTTGCACTCACGCTGATCAACCTCGGCAGCGGCAACTTGATCAACCTTGAGTTGTCGGCCCTTGAAGCCGATGCCCGCGGCAAGGTCGTGTCGAGCCCGCGGGTGGTCACCGGCGACAACCAGAAGGCGGCGATCGAGCAAGGCACGGAAATTCCCTATGTCACGCCGGGCAGCGCCAACCAGCCAGCGACGGTGGCCTTCAAAAAGGCCGTGCTGCGCCTCGAAGTCACGCCGCAGATCACTGCCGATGGCCGCATCATCATGGTGGTCGAGGTGCGCAAGGACTCGGTGGGGCAGTTCGTGCCGCTAGGTGGTGGCTTCCAGGTGCCCTCGATCGACACCAAGAACGTCGTCACGCAGATCTCGGTCAACAACGGCGATACGGCAGTGATCGGCGGCATCTTCGAGGAAACGATTCGCAACGACGTGACGCAGGTGCCATGGCTCGGCAATCTGCCGATCCTGGGTTACCTGTTCAAGCAAACAGGCACGTCCAGCGAAAAGGTCGAACTCCTGATCTTCCTCACGCCGCGCATCGTCCGGGATACGGTAACCTCGGTGCGGTGAACGAAACGACGGGCAAACCGGACAGCAATCCACCCCCAATTGCCCCGGTGCCCCTGCAGCGGGGCAATTTGTTTCTGGTCGGCCTTCCGGGGGCCGGCAAGTCGACGCTGGGCCGGCAACTGGCGCGACGCTTGCACAAGCGCTTCATCGATGCCGATGTGGAGCTGGAGCATCGCCTCGGGGTTTCCATCCCGACGATCTTCGAGATCGAAGGCGAGACAGGCTTCCGCGATCGCGAAGAGATGACGATTGCCGAACTCACCCGGCTGCACGGGATCGTCCTGTCCACCGGCGGTGGCGCCGTGCTGCGGCCGGCCAATCGCGTTCGCCTGAAGGACAACGGCACCGTTCTGTACCTGCACGCCGAACCGGTCACGCTGTGGGAGCGGGTACGGCACAGTCGCAACCGGCCGCTGTTGCAGACGGGCGACCCCATGCTACGGCTGACCGAGTTGTACCACCAGCGCGATGCGTTCTATCGCGAGGTGGCCGATCACGTCGTCGAATCGGAGCGCGCGGAAGTCATGCGACTGGTGCGGCACTTCGAGTTCCTGGATTCCGTGGCATGACCGACAACACGACCACGACGCTTGAAGTTGCGCTCGGCGAGCGCAGCTACCCGATCCACATCGGCCGCGGCGTGCTCGATCGCGCCGGACCGCTGCTGCAGGCGCAATCAATGCGCCGCGTGATCGTCGTCACCAATCCGACCGTGGCCGCCCACTGGTTGTCACCGCTGCGGCAAAGCCTGGGCGCGGCAGGCATTGCGGCCGATACCATCACCATTCCCGACGGCGAGACGCACAAGCATCAGGGCACCCTCGACGACGTGCTGACCCGGCTGCTGGAAATGCGGGCCGAGCGCAGCACGACCCTGATCGCGCTGGGGGGCGGTGTGGTCGGCGACGTCACCGGTTTTGCGGCCGCGATCTACCAGCGGGGCATGCCGTTCGTGCAGATACCGACGACATTGCTGGCCCAGGTGGACTCCTCCGTCGGCGGCAAGACCGGCATCAATCATCCGCTGGGCAAGAACATGATCGGTGCGTTCCATCAGCCGCGCATGGTGCTGATCGATACCGCATGCCTCTCCACGCTGCCGCCGCGCGAACTGGCAGCCGGCATGGCCGAGATCATCAAGCATGGCGCGATCCGCGATGCCGGGTTCTTCGCCTGGCTTGAGCGCAACGTTGCGCAACTGGCGGCCTCGGATCCGGACGCGCTGCGTCATGCGATTCACACCAGCTGCTTGATCAAGGCGGCGGTCGTGGCCATGGACGAGCGCGAAGCTGGTGTGCGCGCGGTGCTCAACTTCGGCCATACCTTCGGCCACGCGATTGAAGCGCACGCCGGATACGGCGCATGGCTTCACGGCGAAGCCATCGGGGCCGGCATGGTGCTGGCGGCACGATTGTCAGCGCGGGTGCGCGGGTTGCCTGTCGGCGATATCGACCGGCTGGTGACGCTGTTGCAGCAACTGGATGTGCCGACCGTGGCGCCTTCCCTGCCGCTGGCGCGCTGGCTCGACCTGATGGGCCGCGACAAGAAGGTGGCGGCTGGGCGGATACGCTTCGTGCTGCTCGATGCACTGGGTGATGCCGTCGTCACCGATGCGGTGCCTGACGCGGACCTCGCGGCCATTCTGCCAACCTAGCATCCGTCCCGGCGCCGCCTGCAGGGCGGCCGGGCATTGACAGTAAGCACTTCATATCCGCACTTCATAAAAACCAACGGCCGCGCAAGCGGCCGTTGGTGTGGGAGCATTGACTGTTCTACTGGCAGGTGATGCCCACGATCTGCACCAACTGCGGCGAGCTCGAGTCGCGCACCGCGATATTGGTCAGTCTCGCGCCGCCGGTTGCGGTGTCCTGCAGGCCAGTGACCGTGAAGCCGCCACCGCTGTTTGCAATTGCCGTGGGCGAGATTAGGCCGCTGGCAGGCGGTACCGCCGAGAACGACACCGTGTAGGGCGCAGTGCCACCGGTAACCGAGAAGTTGAAGATCTGGTTCACGCACGACGTCGTGGCGGTGCCCGCGGAGCCCGGCGTGATGTTGAGCGGCGGAACCACGACCGGCGGGATGATCGGTGCCGTGCAGGTGATTGTGGCCGAGACGGTTCTTTGCGGAACGGTCGAATCGCCGACGACGATCGTCGTCACCCCGGTGATCGGTTCCGGGGCCGTGAAGCTGACGGTGATCGTGCCGCCCTCGGCCGGAACGACACTGGGCGTCAAAGTGGGAGGTGCCGATCCTGCAAACCCGGCAAGGTAGGCGTTGTACGGAGGCGTGCCTCCAGTGGGCAGGAAGGTGAAGGTCTTGCCACTGCAGCTGGTGGCGGCCACGGCGCCCGGCGCGATTGACAGCGGAGGTGCCGACGGCGGTGCCGCGGTGCCGGGGCTGTTGATCAGCGATGCGGTGGTCTGCTTGCCGGCCGAATCAACGATCGTGAACTGCAGCGGATTGACGCAGGCCCCGTTGGTGATCGCCTCGAAGAAACCGCCGCTCCTGGCCACGAAATTGTTGACCAGCGTGACGCTCGCGGGGAACGTCGACGAAATCGAATACGGTGGCGTGCCGCCGTAGATGTAGTAGTTGATCCGGAATCCGGTGGAGCACACGTTGAGAAAGGCGCCGGTGATCGTGGCGGTATCCGGCACGACGGTGAGCGGCGATTGCACGGCGACCGTGTTGTTGACCACGGTCAGATTGGCAATCTGCTGGTTGCCCGACGTGACATCGGTGGCGCGGAGCTGCGCGGGCTGCGTCGTCGAATTGGCGACGGCCAGGACGCCGACCGTGGCCACGCCCTTGGTGTCGGTCACCACCGTCAGCGTCTGCGCGACCGGCGTGGCAGGATTGCTGGTCATGATGCCGATCGGGCCGTACACGATGTCGAAGCGGATGGTGCGGTTGGTCAGCGGAACCCCGGCGGCTCCGGTGGCGGTCACGGTGGCTGTACCCGCTTGTCCGGAACAAAGGTCGGTGCCGCAATCCGAACCACTGGGCGCAAAGGCCAGCGCATTGAGGATGGGTGCCGCCTTCACGCTGACGGTGACGGGCTTGGTGTTGCCCAACGCATCCTGTACGGTCAGCTGGACCGTGGTGTCGGCGGTGACCTGGTTCGGCAGCACGACGATGGTGTTGCCCGCCACGCTTGCGGTGACCGGGAGTACCGCAGTGTCGTTGGAGAACACCGTGAACGGCCCCTGACCGCTGGTGATCGTCACCGTGGTCGGGACGCCCGAGTAAGCGGTGATGTTGGTCGGCTGCACCGTCAGGATCGGCACAACCGGTGGCGGCACGAATGGATTGTTGGGGGCACCGCTACCGCCGCCGCAGCCGGCTAGTGTCAGAATCCCGGCAAGCCCGACGAGGGCGAGAGTCGGGCGCAGCCAAGCGGAGAGGCGCGGTTCTACCATGATTGATTCCTGATGATGTTGTCCTAAAATGTTGCGGCTTCGCGACTGAATTGAATGCTGCAACAAGCATCTAGCCAATATTGTTCAGATTAAAGCCCAAGTAGCGGTACGGCGCAAGTCCGCCCTGCGGGAAAACCTGCCGCTCGGCGGATGCTGTTGCGTCCGTAGGCATGGAAGTGACAGCAGCGGCGCGTTGCGTGTGCAGCCCCAGACACGATTGCCGCAACGCAGCATCGCGAGTAGTATGGATCGGTTTCGGTCCGGTTCCGGTGTGCGGGCGCCGGCGGAGCAAATTTCGGTCGCACCAGGCGATCAACCCCCCGATTCAAGGACTCGAGGACGATGGACGCGCACGATTCTTCGCATTGGCCACCAGCGGCGCAGGGCATGTACGACCCACGCCACGAGCATGATGCCTGTGGACTCGGGTTCATCGCTCACATCAAGGGCCGCAAGGATCATTCAGTAGTCCGCCGGGGTCTCGAGATCCTCGAGAACCTGACGCACCGGGGTGCGACCGGCGCCGACCCGCTACAGGGCGACGGCGCGGGCATCCTGATCCAGCTGCCTGACGCCTTCCTGCGCCGTGCCTGCGGCAAGCTCGGCATCACGTTGCCCGCCATCGGCCACTACGGCGTGGGCATGGTGTTCCTGCCGCGCGAACCGGCCTCCCGGATGGCCTGCGAGCAGGAAATCGAGCGTGCAATCGATGCCGAAGGCCAACTGCTGCTCGGCTGGCGCGACGTGCCAGTCGACAACAGCGGCTTGTCCGAGCGCACGAAGGAAGTCGAGCCGGTGATCCGGCAGGTGTTCATCGCGCGCGGCCCGGAAACAGCCGACCAGGACGCCTTCGAACGCAAGCTCTACGTGTTGCGCAAGCGCGCCGGACACGCGATCCAGTCGTTGCACCTGCGCCACGGCAAGGAGTTCTACGTCGTGTCGATGTCGACACGCACGATCGTCTACAAGGGCATGCTGCTGGCGCATCAGGTCGGCGAGTTCTACCTCGACCTGGCCGACCCGACGATGGTGTCGGCGCTGGCGATGGTGCACCAGCGCTTCTCCACCAACACGTTTCCGACGTGGGACTTGGCACATCCGTTCCGCTTCATATCGCATAACGGCGAGATCAACACGTTGCGCGGCAACTTCAACTGGATCCGCGCGCGCGAAGGCGCCATCGCCTCGACCGTATTGGGCGACGACCTGCCGAAGCTCTGGCCGCTGATCTACGACGGCCAGTCCGATTCCGCGGCATTCGACAACGCGCTCGAGCTGCTGGTGATGGGCGGCTATCCGCTGTCGCAGGCGATGATGATGATGATCCCCGAAGCTTGGGCGGGCAATCCGCTGATGGACGAGGATCGTCGTGCGTTCTACGAGTATCACGCCGCGCTGATGGAGCCGTGGGACGGCCCCGCCGCGATGGCCTTCACCGACGGCCGCCAGATCGGCGCCACGCTCGACCGCAACGGCCTGCGGCCCGCGCGCTTCATCGTTACCGACGACGATATGATCGTCATGGCGTCGGAAGTTGGCGTGCTCGACATCCCGGAAGCCAGCATCGTCAAGAAGTGGCGCCTGCAGCCTGGCAAGATGCTGCTGGTGGATCTGGAACAAGGGCGCATCGTCGACGACGACGAGCTGAAGCGCACGCTGGCCACGCAGAAGCCTTACCGCGAGTGGATCAAGAATTGCCGGCTGCGCCTCGAGGAAATGCCCGAGCCCGCGCCCGCGCTTGCCTCGGAGGTGCCGCTTCTCGATCGCCAGCAGGCGTTCGGCTACACGAAGGAAGACGTGAAGCTGGTGCTGACGCCGATGGCAGAGAACGGTGAGGAGCCGCTGGGCTCGATGGGCAACGACGCCGCGTTGACCGTACTCTCCGACCGGCCGAAGGTGTTCTACAACTATTTCAAGCAGCTCTTCGCGCAAGTGACGAACCCGCCCATCGATCCGATCCGCGAGGAACTGGTGATGTCGCTCGTGTCGTTCATCGGACCGCGGCCCAACCTGCTCGAGGTCGACTACAAAGCCGGCGTCACCAAGCCGACGATGCGGCTCGAGGCGGCGCAGCCGATCCTGACGTCGGACAACATGGAGAAGCTGCGCCATGTCGAGCTCTATTCCGAGGGCGCGTTCCGGTCCACCGAACTCGACATCTGCTACCCGTCTGCCTGGGGCGCCAACGGCATGGAAGCCGCGCTGGCCAGCGTGTGCGCGCATGCTGAAGATGCGATCCGGCAAGGCTTCAATATCCTGATCCTCTCCGATCGCACGGTGTCGCCCGAAGCCCTGCCCATTCCGGCCTTGCTGGCCACGGCCGCCGTGCACGAGCATCTCGTGCAGAACGGCCTGCGCACGTCCACCGGGCTCGTCGTGGAAACAGGCACGGCGCGCGAGGTGCATCACTTCGCGTTGCTGGCGGGCTATGGCGCGGAAGCCATCCACCCGTATCTGGCGCTCGAGACGCTGGCGCAATTGTCGTTGTCTACTCCGGCGATCGATCCGAAGGAATCGGGCAAGCGTTTCATCAAGGCCATCTGCAAGGGGCTCTACAAGGTGATGTCCAAGATGGGCATCTCCACCTACCAGTCGTACTGCGGCGCGCAGATCTTTGAGGCCGTGGGGTTGCAGCGCGCTTTCGTCGACAAGTACTTCACCGGCACCGCCAGCAACGTCGAGGGCATCGGCCTCTTCGAAGTCGCCGAAGAGTCGGCGCGCCTGCATGCGTCGGCGTTCGGCAACGATCCGATGCTGCGCGAAATGCTCGACCCGGGTGGCGAGTATCAGTACCGCACCCGCGGCGAAGCCCACATGTGGACGCCTGAATCGATCGCCAAGTTGCAGCACGCGGCGCGCTCCAACAGTTTCTCGACGTACCGCGATTACGCGAAGCTGATCAACGAACAAAGTCGCGAGTTGAAGACGTTCCGTGGCCTCTTCGAGTTCAGGAGCACGGACCTGCCGCCGGTTCCCATCGAGGACGTGGAGTCGGCGGTATCGATCGTGAAGCGTTTCGCCACCGGCGCGATGAGCCTGGGCTCGATCTCGACGGAAGCCCACACCACGCTGGCCGTGGCGATGAACCGCATCGGCGGCAAGTCCAACACCGGAGAGGGCGGCGAGGACGAGGCGCGTTATCGCAACGAGCTGCGCACAGGCTCGAGTGGCGTGGTGGCGGGCGACACGCTGGCCACGGTGCTTGGCAAAGCCCAGATCGAGCACGACATTCCGCTGCTGGCGGGCGACAGCCTCCGCTCGAAGATCAAGCAGGTGGCTTCCGGTCGCTTCGGTGTCACGGCCGAGTATCTCGCGTCGGCGGACCAGATCCAGATCAAGATGGCGCAGGGTGCGAAGCCCGGCGAGGGCGGACAGTTACCTGGACACAAGGTCTCCGAATACATCGCCAGACTGCGTTTCTCGGTGCCCGGCGTGGGCCTCATCTCACCGCCACCGCACCATGACATTTACTCGATCGAGGACCTGGCGCAGCTGATCCACGATTTGAAGAACGCCAATCCGAAGGCCTCGATCTCGGTGAAGCTCGTTTCCGAGGTCGGCGTGGGTACGGTGGCTGCGGGTGTCGCCAAGGCCAAGTCCGATCATGTGACGATCGCCGGTCACGACGGCGGCACCGGCGCATCGCCCGTGTCGTCGATCAAGCACGCCGGCACGCCGTGGGAGCTGGGCCTCGCGGAAACGCAGCAAACACTGGTGCTGAACCGCCTGCGCGGGCGCATCGCCGTCCAGGTGGACGGCCAGATGAAGACCGGGCGCGACGTCGTGATCGGCGCCATGCTGGGCGCCGACGAATTCGGCTTTGCCACTGCGCCGCTGGTCGTGACTGGCTGCATCATGTTGCGCAAGTGCCATCTCAATACCTGCGCGGTGGGCGTCGCCACGCAAGATCCGGTGCTGCGCCGCAAGTTCACGGGCGCACCCGAGCATGTCGTCAATTATTTCTTCTTCGTGGCCGAAGAAGTGCGCGAATTGATGGCGCACATGGGCTTTCGCACCTTCGAGGAACTGATCGGGCGGGCGGACCTCCTCGATATGCGTTCCGGCATTGCGCACTGGAAGGCGCGCGGACTCGACTTCTCGCGCGTGTTCCACCAGCCGAAGGTGGCGGCCGATGTCGCGCGCTCGCACAAGGAGGTGCAGGACCACGGCCTCGCGCATGCGCTCGACCACCAGCTGATCGCGGCGGCGGAGCCCGCATTGACGCACGGCAAGCCGGTGCGCATCGCCCAGAAGATTCGCAACGCCAATCGTTCCGTCGGCGCGATGCTGTCGAACGCCATCGCGCAGAAGTACGGCAACGAAGGCCTGCCGGAGGACACGATCCACGTGGCCTTCAGCGGCATCGGCGGCCAGAGCTTCGGCGCATTTCTGGCCCATGGCATCACATTCGAGCTGCAGGGTGCCTCCAACGATTACGTCGGCAAAGGGCTGTCGGGCGGTCGCATCGTCGTCTACCCCGATCCCGCGTGCCCGGCCAAGGCTGAAGACAACATCGTCATCGGCAATACCGTGATGTACGGCGCGACGGCCGGCGAAGGCTTCTTCCGCGGCGTGGCCGGCGAACGTTTCTGCGTGCGCAATTCCGGCGCCACGGCGGTGGTCGAAGGGACCGGCGACCACGGCTGCGAGTACATGACGGGTGGCACGGTCGTCGTCCTCGGCAAGACCGGCCGTAACTTTGCAGCCGGCATGAGCGGCGGGTTGGCCTACGTCTACGATCCGGACGGCAGCTTTGCCGCGCATTGCAACATGGCGATGGTGGCGATCGAGCCGCTGCAAACCGAGGCGGCGCAGGCTGCAATGGAAGCCGAACTCGAGGCGGCGGGCAAGGGTCGGCACCGGCATGCAGGCAAGTCCGACGCAGTGCTGGTGCGCGAACTGGTGGAACGGCACCTGCGCTTCACCGGCAGCACGCTGGCGCTGAAGCTTCTCGACGACTGGGATCGCGCGTTCGCCAAGTTCGTGAAGGTGTTCCCGCATGAATACCGGCGCGCGCTCTCCGAAATGCGCGAGCGCGAGAACGCCAGCCGTGCAACATCCCTCGCCAAGCAGCGCGCTGCAGCCTGACGCGGCAGCGCGCATCACCATCCTCCATGATTTGCCGCTGCCCGACCGGGCTGCGGCGATTCGATCAACGAACTGACGACGCCATGGGCAAGATCACCGGATTTCTCGAGCTGCAGCGCATCCAGGAAGCCGCGCAACCGACGACCGAGCGGGTGCGTCATTACCGCGAGTTCGTCATCGTGCTGAAGGACGACGAGGCCGCGAAGCAGGGTGCCCGCTGCATGGATTGCGGCATTCCGTTCTGCCAGAGCGGCTGCCCGGTGCACAACGTCATCCCCGACTGGAACGACCTCGTGTACCGCCATCAGTGGCAAAACGCGCTCACGGTGCTGCACACGACGAACAACTTCCCGGAGTTCACGGGCCGCATCTGCCCCGCCCCCTGCGAGACGTCGTGCACTCTCAACATCAACAACGATGCGGTCGGCATCAAGTCGATCGAGCACTTCATTATCGACAAGGGTTGGGAAGAGGGCTGGGTGGTGCCGCAGCCGCCAGCGCGCAAGACGGGCAAGCGCGTGGCCATCGTCGGCTCCGGGCCCGCGGGCCTCGCCTGCGCGCAGCAGCTGGCGCGCGCCGGCCACGATGCGGTGCTCTTCGAGAAGGCTGATCGCATCGGCGGGCTGATGCGCTACGGCATTCCCGACTTCAAGATGGAGAAAGGCCTCATCGACCGGCGCATGGCGCAGATGGCGCAGGAAGGCGTCACGTTTCGTACCGGCGTGAACGTCGGTGTGGACCTGCCCGCCGCCAAGCTGCTGGCCGATTTCGACGCGGTGGTGTTAGCCGGTGGCGCCGAGACCCCGCGCGACTTGAGTGTTCCGGGCCGCGATCTCGACGGCGTCCATTTCGCGATGGAATTCCTGCCGCAGCAGAACGCGGTGGTGGCCGGCGACACGGTGCCCGGCCAGATCAAGGCCACGGGCAAGCATGTGGTCGTGATCGGCGGCGGCGACACGGGTTCCGATTGCGTTGGCACGTCCAACCGGCACGGCGCGGCATCGATCACGCAGTTCGAGCTGTTGCCGCAACCGCCTGAAACCGAGAACAAGCCACTCGTGTGGCCGAACTGGCCGATCAAGCTGCGCACGTCGTCCTCCCATGAGGAAGGCTGCGACCGCGACTGGTCCGTCACCACCAAGCGCTTCGAAGGGCGCGACGGCAAGGTGGAAAAATTGATCGGCGCGCGTGTCGAGTGGCACCGCGACGGCAACGCTCCGCCGAAGATGGTGGAAATCCCGGGCAGCGAGTTCGAGTTGAAGGCCGACCTGGTGCTCTTCGCGATGGGCTTCACCGGGCCCGTGCATGCAGGGCTGCTGGCGGAACTGGGCGTGGAAAGCGATGCGCGTTCCAATGTGAAGGCGGACACCGACAACTACCGTACTTCCGTGGACAAGGTGTTTGCCGCCGGCGACACACGGCGTGGCCAGTCGCTCGTCGTGTGGGCGATCCGCGAGGGCCGCCAGGCCGCGCGCGCCGTGGATGAATTCCTGATGGGATCGTCTCTATTGCCGCGCTGAGCAACAGGCCCGACATCCCTGAAGGCGACCATGCTCCAGAACGACACTTTCCTGCGCGCACTCCGACGCGAGCCCACCGAGCACACGCCGGTGTGGCTGATGCGCCAGGCCGGCCGCTACTTGCCGGAATACCAGAAGACGCGCGCGCGCGCCGGCAGCTTCATGGGGCTTGCGACCAATCCTGACTTGGCCACCGAAGTGACGTTGCAGCCGCTGGCGCGCTTTCCGCTCGATGCTGCGATCCTCTTCTCCGACATCCTGACCATTCCCGATGCGATGGGGCTGGGACTCACGTTCGCGGAAGGCGAGGGCCCGCGCTTCGCGACCACGGTGCGCGATGAGGCTGCCGTCCGCGCGCTACGCGTGCCCGACATGGCGAAGCTTGGATATGTGTTCGCGGCGGTGGCGCAAATCAAGCGCGAGCTGCAAGGACGCGTACCGCTGATTGGATTTTCCGGCAGCCCGTTCACGCTGGCGAGCTACATGATCGAAGGCGGCGGCAGCCCCGACTTCGCGCGCGTCCGCACGATGGCCAGCATGCGCCCGGACCTGCTCGACACCATGGTCGCGGTCAACGCGCTTGCGGTCATCGCGTACCTCAACGAACAGATTGCCGCCGGCGCCGATGCGGTGATGATCTTCGACACATGGGGCGGTCTCTTGTCGGCCGCCGCGTATCGCCGGTTCTCGCTCGGGCCGATGCGCTCCATCCTGGCGGCGTTGCAACCCGCCGCGGACGGGCGCGCCGTGCCGACCATCGTGTTCACCAAGGGCGGCGGCGTTTGGCTGGAGGAAATCGCATCCTGCGGTGCGTCCGGGGTCGGGCTCGATTGGACAGTCGATATCGCGCAGGCGCGCGCGGCCGTGGGCCATCGGGTGGCCCTGCAGGGCAACCTCGACCCGCTGGTGCTGCTCACGGATCCGGCCACGGTGGCACGCGAGGCGTCGGCCATCGTTCGCGCGGCGGGCCCGGCGCCGGGCCATATCTTCAACCTCGGTCACGGTATCGTTCCCGCAACGCCACCGGAAAATGTGGCAGCGCTGGTTGAGGCAGTGCACGCTACTTCCCGGGAAACCCGCGCGGCTGCTTGAGTTGGGTGGTTCGCCCTTGGGAAAACGCGCGCAACCCGCGCCACTGCTGGCGTTGCGGGGGCTTGACAAACGGGCCGCGACGCGATTTCCCGCGGCCAGTTATGCACATCGGCAGCGGATTCGGGCTTTGCCTTCCGGGCCTGCGGCTCCGGGCGCCCGGGAAATCCGCAACTTGCTAAAGAAGCAAGGTTTTTCGGCACGATGCCCGCCCTGCGGGTACGCGGGCGCGGATGCCTGCGCCATAATGGGTTCGGCGCCTAAGACACTTACGCACATAGTTATCCACATATGATCCCGCGTTTCTAGCCAATCCTTTGAAAAGAACGACTTGGGGCTTGAAGCTTTCGTACGGCCTCAAGATTTGGAACACTACAACTCACGTCTTTCCGTGACGTTCACGCGCCGACACGTTTTCTACAAATGCCGATAGCGCGCGTGTTTCTTCCCGTTGCTGCTGCAACGGCATTCGACTACTGGGTTCCCGATGGCGCACCGGTCATGCGCGGCAGCGTGGTGCGCGTCGCCCTCGGACCGCGGCGGATGGTGGGCGTGGTGACGGAGATCGTGGCGGCATCCGATGTGCCGCACGACAAGTTACAGACGCTTACCGACATCGTCGATGTGCCGCCATTGGCCGACGATGTGCTGGCCCTCGCCGCATTCGTCTCTGCTTATTATCAGGAGCCGCCCGGACAGACGTTGGCGCTGGCCGTGCCACCGCTTCCTGCGGGCGACGCGCGAACACGGCGCCGCACGCGTGCCGCCTCGGCGTCCGCCGGTGGCGTGGCGGCAACGGTGCCGTTCAATGCCGCGCAGCAGGCCGCCATCGACGCGATCGTCGCCGCCGGCACCGCGGGGTTCAGCGCGCATCTGCTCTTCGGCGTCACCGGAAGCGGCAAGACCGATGTCTACATGGCTGCGGCACAACGCGCGATCGCATCGGGCGGGCAGGTGCTGTTGCTGGTGCCCGAAATCAATCTCACGCCACAGCTTGTAGAGCGACTGAATGCCGCACTTCCCGGCATCGACATTGCGCTGTTGCACTCCGGTTTGACGCCGGCATCGCGCCGCGCGCACTGGCTGGAGGCGGCCTCGGCGCGCGCACGCCTGGTGGTGGGAACGCGCCTGGCAATCTTTGCGCCGCTGCCCGATCTCGCACTGATCATCGTCGACGAAGAGCAGGACAGCTCGTACAAGCAGCAGGACAACATTCGCTATCACGCGCGCGACATTGCAATCTGGCGCGCGCATCACCGCGGCGTGCCCATCGTGTTGGGCAGCGCGACACCCTCTCTCGAATCGTGGCTGCAGGTGCGCGAGCAGCGTTATCGCCGTCTCGATCTGCGCGAACGCGCCGATACCCGCGCGGTACTACCCGTCATCCGGCTGGTGGGCAACCGCACGTCGCGCGAACTGGAGGGCATCGGCGCGGAGATGCGCGAGGCGATCGCGGAACGCCTGGCGCGAGGCGAGCAGTCGCTCGTCTTCGTCAACCGCCGTGGCTTCTCGCCGTCGCTCAACTGTTCGTCGTGCGGCTGGGATGCGCAATGCCCGCGCTGCAGCGCGAGGCTCACCGTGCACCGCTCGCCGCCGTCGTTGCGTTGCCACCATTGCGGCCACGTGGAGCGCGTGCCCTCTGCCTGTCCCACCTGCGGCAACGTGGACCTGCTGCCGCTTGGTTACGGCACCCAGCGCCTCGAGCATGCGCTGGCCGCTGCTTTTCCGCAGGCGCGCATCGCGCGCGTCGACCGTGACAGCACGCGCACGCGCGGCGCGTTTGCCGCCGTGCGCGACAAGGTGGCCGCCAACGAACTCGACATTCTCGTCGGCACCCAAATGCTGGCCAAGGGGCACGATTTCCCCCGGCTGACGCTGGTGGGTGTACTGGGCGCCGACAACGCGCTGTACAGCGCGGACTTTCGCGCGACGGAGCGCCTCGGCGCGCTTTTGATGCAGGTCGCGGGGCGTGCCGGTCGCGCGGGGCTGCCCGGCGAAGTGGTGGTGCAGACCGATTTCGCGACGCATCCGGTGTATGTGGCCGTGCGCGCGCACGACTACGAACACCTCGCGGCGACGCTGCTGGCCGAGCGCCGGATGGCGGCGTTGCCGCCCTTCACCCATGTCGCGCTGCTGGCAGCCGAGGCGCACGAACGCGCCGCTGTGGATCGCTTTCTCGCGTCCGCGCATGCACAGGCACTGGAACTGGTCGCCACGGCGCACGCGGACGTGCAGGTCTTAGCACCCGTCAGCGCGTTGTTGGCGCGGCGTGCCGGCTTTGAACGCGCGCAGATCGCCGTGCAAAGCGAGCGGCGGCCGGCGCTGCAGCGATTCCTGGCCGCGTGGCTGGCGGCGCTGGTAACGGTTCCGGGCCAGCGGCGTGTGCGCTGGGCGATCGATGTCGATCCTGCCGGGTTTGGTTGAGTTGAGCCGCTATAATCCAAGGCTTTTCCGAAACGCAGCGCCCACCGGCGATACCCTTGGCCAATGAATGACGTGAAGCACGAAGTGCGGCAGCTGCTGGCTGCGGCGATTGGCAAGGCGCTGCCTGCCTTCGTCGATACTTCGGTCGCGCTCGAACGTCCGAAGCAGGCCGCGCATGGCGACTACGCATCCAACGTGGCGATGGCGCTGGCCAAGCGCGCGCAGCGCAATCCACGACAACTGGCGGAGACGCTGATCGCTGCGTTGCCGCCGTCACCGCTGATCGATCGCGCGGAAATCGCCGGCGCCGGTTTCATCAACATCTTCCTGACACCGAAGGCTCGCCAGTCGGTGGTGGCGCGCATCCTGCAACAGGGCGCGCAATACGGTCACGTCTCCACGCCATCCGGCAAGCAGGTGATGGTCGAGTTCGTGTCCGCCAACCCCACCGGGCCGCTGCACGTGGGCCACGGCCGCCAGGCAGCGCTCGGTGATGCCATCGCCAGCTTGCTCGAGACGCAAGGACATGCGGTCACGCGCGAGTACTACTACAACGATGCCGGTGCGCAGATCGAGAATCTAGCGCTGTCGGTGCAGGCGCGGGCGCGCGAAATCCACGGCGAGGCCGTGGCGTTCCCCGAAGACGGCTATCGTGGCGAGTACATCCGCGAGATCGCGCAGCGCTATATCGCGCTACCGGCCCCCGACCTCGGCGACCTCGGTGCCATCCGTCGGTTCGCGGTGGCCGAGCTGCGGCAGGAACAGGACCGCGATCTCCTGGTCTTCGGCGTCGCGTTCGACAACTATTTCCTCGAGAGTTCGCTCTACGTCGACGGCCGCGTCGACGCGACCGTGAAAAACCTGGTCGCGTCGGGCCATACCTACGAGCAGGACGGCGCCCTGTGGTTGAAGACCACCGACTACGGCGACGACAAAGACCGCGTGATGCGCAAGTCCGACGGCACCTTCACCTACTTCGTGCCGGACGTCGCCTACCATGTGACCAAGTGGGAGCGCGGCTATCAGGAAGCGATCAACGTGCAGGGCTCGGACCACCACAGCACGGTGACGCGCGTGCGGGCGGGCCTGCAGGCGCTCGACCTCGGCGTGCCGGTGGGGTATCCGGAGTACGTGCTGCACAAGATGGTGACGGTGATGCGCGGTGGCGAGGAGGTCAAGATCAGCAAGCGCGCCGGCACCTATGTCACGCTGCGCGACCTGATCGACGACGCGGGCCGAGATGCGGTCCGGTTCTTCCTGGTTTCGCGCAAGGGCGACAGCGAGTTCGTATTCGACGTTGATCTCGCGCGGTCGCAATCCGACGACAACCCGGTGTACTACGTGCAGTACGCGTATGCGCGCATGTGTTCGGTGCTGCGGCAGGCGGGCATCGAGCCTGCCGGCGCAGTGGCGGCCATGCGCGATGCGGACACCGCCACGCTCGTCAGCACCTACGAGGAAGCGCTGTTGCGGCGGATCGCCGACTATCCGGACGAGCTTGCGCTGGCGGCGCGCGAGCACGCGCCACATCAGCTGACGTTCTACTTGAAAGATCTCGCCCGCGATTTTCACAGCTACTACAATGCGGAGCGGTTCTTAGTCGACGATCCCGCCGTGCGCTCGGCCAGGCTGGCGCTGGCCGTGGCCGCCGGGCAGGTGCTGCGCAACGGCCTGGCGCTGCTCAAGATCACTGCACCCGAGCAGATGTAGCACCGTGTAACATCGCCGCGATGCCACGACCTTCTCACCCCCGATCCACTGCCGCGCCCGCGTCACGCACGCCTTCGCCCCGCCATCGCGGCGCCGGCGGCACGTTGCTCGGCGTGTTCATCGGCCTGGTGCTGGGGCTGGGCCTTGCGGCAGGCGTCGCGTATTACCTGATGCGCGCCGGCAGCCCGTTCCCGGTCACCACCGGGTCGCGCGAAACCCCGCGCGACCCGTCCAAATTGTCGCGGACGGACAAGATGGACAAGGCCGATCCGGCGGCAGACAAGCCGCGCTTCGATTTCTACAAGATCCTTCCCGGCACGGAGGAACCCAAGGTTGCCGCCGACGCGAAGAAGTCGCCCGACCGCGTCGTGGCCGGTGAAGCCAAGGACAAGGCTCTGCCGAAGGCCGCGGAAAAATCGCCTGACAAGCCTATGGACAAGGCGGCTGACAAGCCCGCCGACAAGCTGGCCGCCGTGGGGGCCGCACCTGCTGCTGCCGCCGCTCCCAAGCCGGGCGACCGGTTCTGGTTGCAGGCAGGTTCGTTCGCCACGGAGGCCGACGCCGAGACCCTGAAGGCCCGTCTGGCAATGTCAGGCTGGCAGGCCAACGTGCAGTCCGGGACGCTGCCTGACAAGGGCGTGCGCTTCCGGGTGCGGCTTGGCCCCTACGACAATACCGACGAATTGAACCGCATCCGTACCGATCTCACCCGCAACGGCTTCGACGTGGCGGTGATCAAATACTGACGCAGGCGCCCCGGCCGACCCGTCCTCGATGCCAAGCCGTGGCTGCATCGAGGGAACTTGCGGTAGGCCAAACCTGCCCAATCGCCGTTACTGACATCGCGCGGCCCCTCGCCGCGCTCCACCATCGGGAGTAAGCATGATTCGCCAACACCCGTTCGCGCCGCTGCGCGGACTTGCCACCACCGCCTTTGCCATCGTGGCGCTTGCCATCACCACCGGGGCCCTGGCCCAGGACCTGGTCGAGGGCCGCCATTACGCGCGGCTCAAGAACCCGCAGCCGGTCGAGACGGGCAAGAGTATCGAGGTCATCGAATTTTTCTCCTACGGCTGCCCGCATTGCGGCGAGCTCGAGCCCCACCTGCAGGCGTGGCTCAAGAGCAAGCCGGCGGACGTCCAGCTGCGTCGTATTCCCGTGGTGTTCCAGCCGCGCTGGGAGAATCTTGCCCGCGTCTACTACACGCTCGAGGCGATGGGTGAAGAGAACAAGCTCTCGCCGGAGGTCTTCTCGGCCATTCACGGCAAGGGCAACCAGCTTGGGAACGAGAAGGAATTCTTCGACTGGGCCGCGGCCAAGGGCCTCGACCGCAAGAAGGTCGAAGAGCTGTACGCGTCGTTCACTGTCGTCGGCAAGGTCAATCGCGCCAAGCAGCAGGCGCAGGTCTACCAGATCCAGTCCGTGCCGACGATGATCGTCGACGGTAAGTTCGTCACCGGTTCCGAGCGCATGCAGAACGGTCACGCCGGCGTCCCGGCAGCGATCGACGCGCTGGTCGTGAAGGCACGCGCCGAACGTCCGAAATCCTGACCGTCGGTTCCCATGCGGGTGTTCCTCACCGGGGCAAGTTCCGGCGTCGGTGAGGCCCTGGCGCGACGCTATGCCGGCATGGGCGCCACGCTGGGGCTGGTCGCCCGCCGCGCGGCGGAGTTGCAGCGCGTGGCCGCCGTCGTTTCGCCGGCCACGGTGGTCACCTACGCCCTCGACGTTCGTGATGGCGAGGCACTTGCCACGGCAGGTGCAGACTTCTGCGCACGCTTCGGCACGCCCGACATCGTCATTGCCAACGCCGGCGTGTCGCGCGGCACGCTGACCGAAGAGCCGTCGGATCGCATGGCCTTTCAGGCGGTTTTCGACACCAACGTGATGGGTGTGGTGAACACCTTCTCGCCGTTTGCCGCAGCCATGCGCCGCGAAGGTCGTGGGACGTTGGCGGGCATTGCCAGCATCGCCGGCTTCCGCGGCCTGCCCGGTGCCGGCGCCTACTCGGCATCGAAGGCGGCGGTCATTACCTATCTCGAGGCGCTGCGCATCGAGATGCGCGGCAGCGGCGTCGATGTGCTCACGCTGTGCCCCGGTTTCATCGCCACGCCGATGACGGCGCGCAATCCCTACCGGATGCCTTTCATCCTGACCGCGGAACGCGCGGCGGAACTGATGGAAAGTGCCATCGCGCGGCGGCAGCCCTTTTATGTGTTGCCGTGGCAGGTGGCTTGGCTCGGACGATTGCTGCGCGTGACGCCAAGGCCGGTGCTCGACCGGGTACTGGCCACGCGCAAGCGCAAGCCCCGGCATTTCGATTGATCCGGTGATCGTGTCGGCGGCCACCGA
This sequence comes from Burkholderiales bacterium, assembly GCA_038321425.1. Taxonomy (GTDB): domain Bacteria; phylum Pseudomonadota; class Gammaproteobacteria; order Burkholderiales; family Casimicrobiaceae; genus VBCG01. Next base: position 21,817 of record JBBQEY010000023.1, read on the forward strand.
CTGGGCAGGGGTTGCGCATCTGCCGGCCGTCGCGCCGGTCCGGATTGCCTCGCTGGTACCCAGCCTGACCGAATTGCTCTTTGCGTTAGGGCTGGGTCCTCAGGTGGTCGCGCGAACCGGCTTCTGCGTGCACCCCGCGCCTGCGGTGCGGCAGGTGCGCAAGATCGGTGGCACCAAGGACCCCGATCTCGAACGTCTGCGCGCACTGGCGCCCACGCATCTCATCGTCAACATCGACGAGAATCGCCGCGAGGTGGTCGATGCCGCGCGCGCCTTCGTGCCGCATGTCATCGTGACGCATCCGCTGATCCCCGCGGACAACTTGCGGCTGTTCGCACTCTTCGCGGCGATCTTCGGTCGCGAAAGCGAAGCCGCGGACCTGGCCGCGAGTTTTGCAGCCGCCTCCGCGGAAGCCCAGGCGGTGACCGCGCGCCTGCCGCGCGAACGCGTGCTGTACCTCATCTGGAAGTCGCCCTGGATGAGCGTCCGCCGGGACACCTATGTTGCCGCAACACTTGCCACCGTAGGCATGGATGTCGTCGATGCGGTCGCGAAACAGCGCTATCCGGTGCTGGAAGTCGATGAACCTGCGTGGCGCGAGGCGGATCGCATTCTGTTGTCCACAGAGCCCTACGCCTTTCGCGAAAGTGACCGACGTGCGCTGGAAGAACAAACCGGCAAACCGGTGACGTTGCTCGATGGCGAATGGACATCGTGGTACGGCGCGCGCGCCGCACCGGGCCTGCGCGCGCTGGCCCGCTGGCGGATCGAAGCGTTGTAGGCGAGGCGCAAGCCTCGAAAGGTCAATGCGGTGACCACCCTGCGTCTGTAGGCGAGGCTTCAGCCTCGCAGCGTCGATGTAGCGATCACCCTGCGTCTGTAGGCGAGGCTTCAGCCTCGCAGGTTCAACGCGGTGATCACCCTGCGTCTGTAGCCGAGGCTTCAGCCTCGCAAGCGCTCGCTCGGAGGCATGCGACCCGTACAAAACGATCGCACGCGTGGCCCATTCGCCGAAACCACGCACCAACGAAAAGGGCCGCCGTTTCCGGCAGCCCCAGTCGACGCAACAAAGACCTGAAAATCACAGCGGCACGCGGATGCCCACGGTCACTGCCCAGTAGTCGCCGTCGCCCTTGCCGGCCGTGGTATTGCCGGACAGGAACCCGGTGACCTTGCCGAAGTCGCGGCTTACGCCGAGATCGAACAGCCACCAGTTGTCATCCGGCTGGAACCCCGGGACCGTGTAGTAGCCGTTGGTGCCCACCGGTCGCGCGCTGACCTGCCGGATGTCGTCCTTGAAGTTGTATTCCCACGTGGCGCGCGCGAACGGACGGAAGCCGCTGACATTGCCGGCCACCTGCCAGCCGAGACTCGACAGGAAGGCATCGTTGTTCTGCTGGTCGAAATTGAGCGCCGTGCTGTCGTTGCCGTTTTCGGAGAACTGGCGCACGACGATCTTCTCGTAGGTGAGCTTGGCGAAGGGGCCATGGTCCCAGTTCGAATACTTTAGCCAGTAGCCGCCGAGGAGGCGGCCGGTCAGGTGGTAACCCTTCGTGGTGCCCGTCTCCGTACGCGTCGTCGC
>JBBQEY010000024.1:0-23137 GCA_038321425.1 Burkholderiales bacterium
CAACGTGGCGACATGACGCGGCCCACCCTGGCCCAGCACGATCGATTCGATCAGCGCGGTCCAGTGGAGGTTGTTGACGTGATCGAGTGGCGCGCCCGCCTTGATCAGGATGCGCACCACTTCGTCGTGGCCAAGGTGCGCAGCGGCAATCAGCGCGGTGCCTTCGTAGCGGCTGGTGATGTTGCCCGGATTGCCGCCCAATTCCAGCGCGGTCTGCAGCGTGACGGGATCGTCAGCCACCGCGGCGATCGTGATGATGTCGTACTTGTCGGACTCGAGGGCATTGGGGTCCGCCCCCGCCTTGACCAGCGCGCGCATCGAGTCCTGGCGCCGCGCGTAGGCGGCGACATGCAGCGGCGTGCGCCCGTAGCCATCGCGGGCATCGACGTCGCCGCCTTGGGCAACCAGTCGCGCGACCTGCGCGGCATCGCCGCGCGACGCGGCCGCGAACAAACCGGTATAGGCCGCAGTTTCGGCCGGGGTGGGCGGCACTTGCGCCGCGGCCGGCGCGATGGCCAGCGCGATGGCCAGCGCGAACAGTGCCAAACCAAGAAGACGCGCGTTCATAAGCATGGATCGTAGTGCAGGTAACCGGCCAGCGCACCCTTCCTGTCGAGCACGCGTTCGAGCCGTCCGCACGCGACCATCGGCGGCACGTCGCGCGCCGGATAGTAGAGCGGGTTGCCGACATTGCGCAGCGGCGGATCGGCGGGATTGACCGGGTCGATCTGAATCTTGCCTCGGCCCGTAAGATCGGCGACGCAATCGACGGACTTGCCGTCGGTGCGGACGACGCGCACCAGGCCCATGCCGTGGTTCATCGGCAAAGCCTCCGAGATCCACTTGGCCTTGCTGCCTTCGCGCGCCAGGCAAAAATTGATGCCTGCGAGCAGGTCGGGCAGGAAGCGCGCCCAGTCGTCCCCATTCTTCTTCGCGGGGTTGGCAACCGGTGCAACCTTGGCATCGTAACCGGCCTTGATGGTGCAGCAGCCGGTGGCCGCTTCGCCGGCTTTCAGCGACAGGATGGCGCGATGCGTGCGCGCCGGACCTTCCTTCATCGTCGATTGGCACGCCTCCTCTTTCAGGGTCAGCACCAGCGTTTCCTTCGGCAGATGCGTGGAGTCACCGCGCCACACGGTGATCGGCGGTGTCAGGAACGACATCGTCTGCAAGGCGCCGCGGAAGACCACCTCGCGCTTGCCCTTGGTACCGAGCGAAGTGTATTGCGCGGATGCGCGATTGGCATCGACGCGCCAGAACGGCTCTTCGCCGCGGCAATCGAGGCCCTGGATGACGATGGGCTGCTGCTGCGCGAATGCCGGCACGGTGCCAAGGCAGCTAAGTGCCAGCAATGCTGCGCGCGGCAACGTCCGAAGCGGGAAGGCGGTCACGGCGGTCCGTCGTTGCGTGGGAACGCCCACATTTTGTCACGAATCGCCGTTCTGTCGAAGGGCGGGTGGGTCCCCGCCATCAGTGGTCGAAGCCGAACAGCGCGCGCGGCGTGTCCCACATGACCTTGCGCCGCGCGGCGGCATCGGGGATCACCTGCGTGGCGAGGTCCAGCAACACGCCGTAGTCGATGCGCCCGGGCGCGCGCAGGAACGGCCAGTCCGACGCCCACACGCAACCATCCGGCGTGAACGCGTCGAGCAGCGCGTCGATGTACGGCCGCGCATCGGCATGCGGAAACGGTTCGCGCGTGAATTTGGAGAGTCCCGACAGCTTGACGAAGGCCCGTCCGGTTGCGGCCAGCGCCCGCACGGCCTTGAAGCCCGCTTGATCAAGACCTGCACCCGGCGTCGGGCGCCCGCTTGAGCAGCAACCCCAGCCCGTTCACGGTGATGTTGCCGCGCGCGCGCCGAGGCCAGCAGCGGTGTCTCGGGTGGGAGATAGATGAGATCGCCGACGATGGCGTGCGGGGGCAGGCGATCGAGGGGCATGGCCAACGGCGCCTTGCCGGTCATGCCGAGGCTGGTGGCATTCGCCGGCACTGCGAAGCCGTCGAGCGCGACTGGAACGCAGGCCAGCACAGCAAGCCCGCGATGCCGAAGGAAGACTTGTCAGCCAATGTAACTCCTTTGCTTCAAGTTATTACTTGGCCCGGTGGCTGTGTTGCAACCACCTGCTGCTTGCCGTTGACGATCTTGGACATCATGCACCGCGCGCCTGGAATCCATCAAGCGGGCCTGCGCGCCTGTGATCTCGCTTTCATCCTGGGTCGCTGCTACGCGTTCGGGCGCTGCCGATCCGGCTGTTCAGCGCCACGCCGAAAGCTGGGCCGGATTCCAGCCGCCGCCCAGCGCCTTGGCGAAGTCCACCGTTGACAGCTTGGCTTCGCGCGCGGCGCCGATGCGCAGCGTTTCGGCGGCCAGCAGCGAACGTTGGGCGTCGATCACCTCGAGGAACGACGTGCGCCCCGCGTTGTAGCGCAACGTCGCCACTTCAAGCGCCGTGGACAATTGGTCGCGGCGCGCCGTTTCGGCCGACAGCACCTCGCGCGACGCCGCGTTGGCCACCAGTGCGTTGCGCACTTCGCCGAACGCACCTTGCACAGTCTGCAGGTACGCGACCATCGCCGCATCGTTGTTGGACTTGGCCAGTTCCACCTGGGCTTCGATGGCCTTCAGCGCCACCAGCGGCTGCAAGAGACCCATTCCGATGCTCCAGATCTGCGCGGGACCGGTGAAGAGGTTACCCATCGTGGCTGCTTCGCTGCCGAAAAATGCGCCCAGCTTGATCGACGGATAGTAGTTCGCGCGGGCCTGCTGGATGCGCAGTTCCGAACCGGCCAGCAGGGCTTCGTTGCGGCGGATGTCCGGCCGCCGGCCGATCACTTCCACCGGCAGGCCGAGCGGCAGCGGCGGCACTGCGGTGGCGCTGTCGATCGCGATGCCGCGCGCGACGTCGGGTGCAAACACCGCCTGCGGGGAGCGTCCCGTCAGGATCGCAATGGCCGTCTCGTACTGCCCGATCGCCCGCTTCGCACGTGCGATGTCGGCGATGACGGCAAAGCGCTCGGCGTCGGCCAGGCGAACTTCGTACTCGCCGATCAGGCCACCTTCGAAGCGATCCTTCTGCAGCGTCGCCGTCTCGGTGCGGAGCTTCAGCGTGGATTCGAGCACGCCCAGTTCGGCATCGGCGGCGCGCAGGTGAAAATAGGCACTCGCGACATCCGCCGCCACGCCGATCCGCACGGTCTCGCGATAGTAGCGCGAGGCGGTCAGGTCATTCTCGGAGGCCAGCGCGCCGCTGCGGTACTTGCCCCAGACGTCGAGTTCGTACGACATCTCGATCGCGACGCGGAAGTCGTTGCTGATGAGAGGCGTACCTGCCGGCAGCCGCTGCGAACCCACGCCGGTGATGCGCGACCGGTAGGGATCTACGCGGAGGTTGACGTCGGGCGCGAGATCGGATTGCGCCAGCAGCACCTGCGAACGCGCCGCCTCGATGCGCGCCAGCGCGGAACGCAGATCGAAGTTCTGCGCAAAGGCTTCCTCGATCAACTTGTTCAGTACCGGATCGTCGAACGCGGTCCACCAGCTCTGCAGGTTCACCTCCTCCGCCGACGTCGCGGTGCCCGCCGGCAGGTCGAGCTTGGGTGGCGCAGGCTGCACGACGGCGCAGCCGCTGACGAACGCGGCCACCGCCAACGCTACAAGGGTTCGGCTCATGCTGTTTCTCCTGTCGTGCCGCGCGGATCGCCTGATCTCGGCGGCGTCGCAACCTGCGTCTGCTGTGCGGCATGCGCGCGATCCAGTTCGTCGAATATCTGTTGCGTCGAGCGCTTCTCGGTCACGTGGCGATCGAAAATCACCTTGAAGAACAGCGGCACGAAGAAGATCGCCAGGAACGTGGCGGCCAGCATCCCGCCGGTGACCCCGGTACCGACCGAATGCCGCGCACCCGCGCCTGCACCGGTGGACAGCGCCAGCGGCAGTACGCCGAAGATGAACGCCAGCGACGTCATCAGGATGGGCCGGAACCGCAAGCGCGCACCTTCCACGGCCGAGGCCGACGCGGACAATCCTTCCTCATGCTTGTTGAGCGCGAATTCCACAATCAGGATTGCGTTCTTCGCCGCCAGTCCTAGGAGCGTGACGAGGCCGATCTGGAAGTAGACGTCGCTGGTGAGATTGCGACTCCACACGGCCACCAGCGCGCCGAAGGTCCCGAATGGCAACGCCAGCAGCACGGCCAGCGGCAACGACCAGCGTTCATACTGCGCCGCCAGGATGAGGAACACCATGATCACGGCCAGGCCCAGCGCGAACGTGGACGCGCCCCCCGATTTCTTTTCCTGGTACGACGAGCCACCCCAGTCGAAGCTGAAGTCCGCCGGCAGCACTTCCTTGGCGATCTGCTCGACGCGCGCGATGGCCTGACCCGAGCTGAAGCCGGGCGCGCCCTGCCCGATGATCTTCACCGCCGGCAGGTTGTTGAAGCGGTCGAGTGAATCAGGGCCGGAGATGTACTTCACTGTCACCAGCGAGGACAGCGGCACCATCTCACCCGTTTTCGAGCGTACGAAAACACCGGTGATGTCGTCGGGCTTCTTGCGGAACTCGGGTTCCGCCGACATCAGCACCTGCCAGGTCCGGCCGTACTTGTTGAAGTCGTTGACGTAGTAGGTGCCCATCGTGGCCGACAGCGTGGCGAAGATCTCGCTGATCGGCACGCCGATCTTCTTGGCCTTTTCCCGATCCACGTCGACAAAGAGCTGCGGCACGGCGGCATGCCAGAACGTCTGCGCGCCTCCCATCTGCGGATCGGAATTCACGCGGGCCAGGAAGGCATCCTTCACTTCCGACAGCCGCGCCGGGCCCCCATCGCCGCGATTCTGGATGTAGAACTCGAAGCCCCCCGTGGTGCCGAGACCGAAGATGGGCGGCGGATTAAAGGCCAGCACCAGTGCTTCCTTGATGTGCCCCGTCTTGGCGAACAGTTCGCCCACCAGTTGCGACGCGGTCACCGTCCGTTCGTCCCACGGCTTCTGGGTGATGAAGAGCGTCGCGGCGTTGTTGCGATACCCACCACCGATGAAATCGAAGCCGGTGAAGGCGATGACGTCCTGGTTGGCGGGATTGCTGCGGATGGCTTCCTCGACCTGCTCCACCACCTTCTGCGTGCGCTCGAGGGTGGCACCGTCGGGCAGGATCACGGCGGAGATGTAGTAGCCCTGGTCTTCGTCCGGCACCAGGCTGCCCGGGGTGATGCGCCACATGACCACCGCGCCGGCGACCATCAGCGCGAAGATGGTCAGCGAGATGATGCCGTGCCGGATCAGGAACGCCACGCCATGCGAATAGCGCATCGTGACGCGCTCGAACCACTGGTTGAACCAGCGGAAAAAGCCGCGCGCCTCGACGTGGGGTTTCAGCATCAGGGCGCACAAGGCTGGCGACAACGTCAGCGCCACGACGCCCGAGATCACCACCGAGATCGAGATCGTCACCGCGAACTGGCGATAGAGCTCGCCGGTCAGGCCGCCAAGGAACGCGATCGGCACGAACACCGCAACCAGCGTCAGCACGATGGCGATGATGGGGCCGGTGACTTCCTGCATGGCCTTCACCGCGGCATCACGCGCCTTGAGGCCATCCTCGCGCATGATCCGTTCGACGTTCTCCAGCACCACGATCGCGTCGTCGACGACGATGCCGATGGATAGCACCATCGCAAAGAGGGTGAGCGTGTTGATCGAATAGCCGAGCATCGAGATGCCAGCGAACGTGCCGATCAGCGCGACCGGAACAGCGGCGAACGGAATGATCGCGGCGCGCCAGCTCTGCAGAAACAGGTAGACGACCAGGAACACCAGCAGCATCGCCTCGCCGAGCGTGATCAGCACTTCGCGGATCGATACCTCGACGAAGCGGGTGGTGTCGAAGGCCACGCGATACGACAGGCCGTCGGGGAAGCGTTCGCCGAGCGTGGCCAGCAGATTGTTCGACGACTTGGCGACCTCCAGCGCATTGGAGCCCGGCGCCAGGAAGATCCCGACCAGCACGGCGGGCTTGCCGTTGTAGCGCCCGTTGAACTCGTAATCCTTGGAGCCGAGTTCAACGCGCGCGATCTCGGAGAGCCGCACGGTGGATCCGTCTGGATTGGCGCGGATGATGATCTGCTCGAATTCCTTGGGATCGGAGAGACGTCCCTTGGTGGTGACCGTGTAAACCAGGTCCTGGCCCTTGCCGATCGGCGATTGGCCCACCTTGCCCGCGGCGAACTGCGCGTTCTGTTCGTTGACCGCAGCGATTACGTCACTGGGTGACATCTTCAGTTGGGCCAGGCGATCGGGCTTCAGCCAGATCCGCATGGCGTAATCCTTGGCGCCGAAGATCTGCACGTTGGTCGTGCCCGGCAGCCGCTTCAGCTCGTCCAGCACGTTCAGCGTGACGTAGTTGGAAATGAAGAGATCGTTGAAATGGTTGTCGGGCGAATAGAACGCCACGACCTGCAGGAATGACGAACTGCCGCGTTCCACGGTCACGCCCTGGCGGCGCACTTCCTCGGGCAGGCGCGGCTCTACCTGCTTCACGCGGTTGTTGACGTTGACCGCCGCGATGTCGATATCGGTGCCGATCTCGAACGTGACCTGGATCTGCACGACGCCGTTCGAGCCCGAATTCGAGCTCATGTACATCATGCCGGGGATGCCGTTGATCGCGTTTTCGAGCGGTGCGGCGACGGTCTGTTCGACCACCTGCGCGGATGCACCTGGATAGACAGCCTGCACGGTGACGACCGGGGGCGCGATCTCGGGATACTGGGCAATCGGCAACGTGCGGATGGCGGCCAGGCCGGCCAGTATCAGGAAGATCGAGATGACGGCCGCAAAGATGGGGCGGTCGATGAAGAAGCGCGAAATCATGGTGGGGGCACTGCCTTTCGGATCAAGACTTCGGTGCCGGGGCCGGCGCCGCCTTGCCGGCAGGCGCTACTGGGGCGGTAGCGGGGGCCGCACCGGCGGCTGCGGGCGCTGCCGCGGCGAGAACGATCGGTGCACCCGGGCGCAACTTCGAGACGCCGTCGATGATCACGTTATCGCCGGCCTTCAAGCCGGTTTCGACGATCCACAGGTTGGCGCCGTCGACGATCGCCCACTCACCCAGCGTGACGAGACGCATGACGGCGATGTCCTTGCCATCCTTGTCCTTGCCGGTGACATAGACGAACTTGCCTTGCGGGCTGTCCATCACCGCCACCTGCGGCACGGCCAGCGCGTTGTTGCGCGTGGCGCCAGTCAGCTTCACCCGGACGAACTGGCCGGGCTTCAGCACGTTGTCGGCGTTGGGGATTTCCGCGCGCAACTCGAACGTGCCGGTCGCCGGGTTGATGCGGGTGTCGGCGAAGTTGATGCGGCCCTTGCGCTCCAGCGCGGAGCCATCGGCCAGCAGGACGACGACATCGAAGCCATTGTTCTTCGGCAGCGTCAGCCGGCCTTCTTGCACCGCCTTGTTGAGGGCGAGCTGCTCGTTTTCCGCGATCGCGAACGGGATCCACATCGGATCGACCTGCGATACGGTCGTCAACAACGTTTCGTTGGCGTTGACCAGGCTGCCCTCGGATTTCGGCGCCCGGCTCGACAGGCCCGAGATGGGTGCGATCACTTTGGTGTAGCCCAGGTTCAACTGCACTTCGGCGAGCTTGGCCTGCGCGACCTTGAGGTTGGCATTGGCGAATTCGACGTTCGAGGCCGCGTCGTCGGCTTCCTTCTGCCCCACGGCGCGCCTTTCGGCCAGTGGCTTCAAGCGCCCGAGTTCGCGCTCGGCCTGCGCCACCAGCGCTTGCGAGCGCACCACGTCGGCTTCCAGTGCCGCCGTCTGCGCGGCAAGCTGCTTCGGATCGATGGTGAACAGAACCTGGCCTGCCTTCACCCGCTCGCCTTCCTGGAACAGCTTCTTCTCCAGGATGCCCGTGACCCGCGCGCGCACTTCCACCTCCTTCGAGCCCGTCGTCTGGCCCACGTACTCATAGGACGCGGGCAGTGTGCGGGGCTGGAGGGTGACCGTGGTCACCTGCGACGGCGGAAAGCCCTTAAAGCCGCCCGCCGGCTGCGACGGTCCGCATGCGGCGAGAATGAAGGCGGACAGGCTGGCGGAGGCAACCAGCGCGGGGACGCGACGAAATGACAGCATGGGAAGACTCCTGGGAGGACGGGAGCGCGGTGGTTATGTTGCGCCGCACCTTGCAAAAGATTGGAACATAACATACATTCGCGTATGTTTGTAAACCTCCGCGACAACTAAAAGCGCCAATGGCACGCAGAACGAAGGAAGAAGCTCGGGAAACGAAGGAGCGGCTGCTCGACGCGGCGGAAACCATCTTTCGTGAGCGCGGGGTCACGCGGACGTCGCTGGCGGAGGTCGCCACCGCGGCCGGCATGACGCGCGGCGCAGTGTACTGGCACTTCAAGGACAAAGCCGACCTGTTCCAAGCGATGTGCGATCGCGCGACGATGCCGATGGACGCGATGTTCGAACGCGCCGGCGATCCGGGGCAGGCCGATCCGCTGGCCACGTTGCGGGATCTTTCGGTCGGCGCGCTGCAGAGCCTCGCCGCCGACGCGCGCGCGCAACGCGTGTTCGAGATCATCTTCCACAAGACCGAACGCGTCGACGAACTGGCGGGGACGGAAACCTCGTGCGCCAACGCGCGCCAGCAGTGTCTGGGCCAGATCGAGACGATTGTGCAGCGGTGTGCCGACACGGGGCAGTTGCCTGCCGATACGGACGCCGCGCTGGCCACGCTCGGCCTGCACGCGTTGATGGTGGGCATCATGCACGAGTGGGTGCTCGATCCCACTGCGTACGACCTGCATGCCGCGGCACCCGCGCTGATCGACCTCTATCTCGCCGGACTGCGCGAGCATCCGCCGCGCCTCGCGCAGCGAGCCACGCCAGGGGTCTGCCCCAAGACTGTGCCTGCCTGAACCCGGCCGCGACCGCGGCCAACCCGGCATAATCCGCGATCCTTCTTCCACTTTTCGCGTGGCCGACATGAAAGCAATAGAACGGGTGGGCGTCATCGGCGCCGGCACCATGGGCAATGGCATCGCGCAGACCTGCGCGGTGGCCGGGATCGAAGCAGTGATGCTCGACGTGCAGGACGCGGCGGTAGAGCGCGGCTTGAAGACCATCGGCGGCAGCCTCGAGCGGCTGCTCAAGAAGGAAAAAATCTCGGCCGCGGACCGCGATGCCGCGATGGCGCGGATCACGGCCACGACGGACTACGCGGTGCTTGCATCCTGCGACCTCATCATCGAGGCGGCGACCGAGAACCTGGACTTGAAGCTCAAGATCCTGCGGCAGGTCGACGGATTGGCGCGGCCCGACGCGGTGATCGCGTCGAACACGTCCTCGATCTCCATCACGACACTGGCTTCCGTGGTGACGCGCCCTGCGGACTTCATCGGTGTGCACTTCTTCAACCCGGTGCCGATGATGGCGCTGGTGGAACTGGTGCGCGGACTGCAGACATCGCAGGGCACGGTCGACCAGGCAACCGCCTTCGCGCAGAAACTGACCAAGACGCCGATCGTCGTGAAGGACAGCCCCGGCTTCGTCGTCAACCGCATCCTGTGCCCGATGCTGAACGAAGCGGTATTCGCGTTGCAGGAAGGTCTCGCCACCGCTGCCGACATCGACAACGGCATGAAATTGGGCTGCGGCCATCCGATCGGTCCGCTGGCGCTGTCCGACATGATCGGCCTCGATGTGCTGCTGGCGGTGATGAACGTCTTCCACACCGACTTCGGCGATCCGAAATACCGGCCGCCGCAATTACTGAAACAGATGGTGGCGGCGGGCCAACTGGGCCGCAAGACCGGCCGCGGCTTCTACGACTACACGCAGGAGAAGAAGTGAGCTACGAAACGGTACTGCTGGAAGAGCGCGAGCCGGGCATCTGGCTCCTGACGATCAATCGGCCGAAGCAGCTCAACGCGCTGGCGCCGCAGGTGCTCACCGACATAGCCGAGGCCACCCGCGCGGTGGCGGCCAATCCGGCCGCGCGTTGCCTCTTGATCACCGGCGCCGGCGAGCGCGCATTCGTGGCCGGTGGGGACATCGCCGCGATGGGTGCCATGGCAGTACTGGAAGCGCGCGAGTTCGCCGTGCAGGGCCACGCGACGTTTCGCGCGTTCGAACTGGCGCCGATGCCGGTGATCGCGCTGGTCAACGGGTTTGCGCTGGGCGGCGGCTGCGAACTGGCGCTGGCATGCGACTTCATCGTGGCGTCCGACCAGGCCACGTTCGGGCAGCCTGAAGTCAATCTCGGCATCTGTCCCGGCTTCGGCGGCACCCAGCGGCTCACGCGGGTGGTGGGCCGGTCGATGGCGCTCGAACTCGTCACAACCGGGCGGATGGTCAAGGCCGACGAGGCGTTGCGCATCGGTCTGGCCAATCACGTGGTGCCGGCCGAGGCGCTGCTGGACAAGGGACTCGAACTTGCGCGGATGATCGCCGCGAAGGGACCGGTGGCGGTGAAATATTCGAAGCACTTGGTACATCGCGGCCAGGACATTGATCTCGCCAACGCCAACGCCTTCGAGGCGGATGTATTCGCGTTGCTGTGCGCCACCGACGACAAGCGCGAAGGCATGGCCGCGTTTCTGGCCAAGCGTCCGCCGGTGTTTACCGGCCGCTGACCGGATCGCGATATTGCCGTAGGCGAGGCGCTTGTAGGCGAGGCTTCAGCCTCGCAGGTTCGCCGCTTCGAACCCGCGAGGCTGAAGGCTGAAGCCTCGCCTGCAGACCATCATCACCCCATCTTCAAACGCAAGCCGCGTGCCCGCGGATGCAGGACCCGCATGGACGATCGCTACTCTTCGAAGGTGCGGAGGCCAGGGAGGTCAGTGATCGTGATGCTGCCGTATTCAAGGCGCAGCAATCCCGCCTGCTCGAGGCGCTGCAGCGCCTGGTTGGTCCGTTGCCGGGACAGGCCGGCGAGTTGGGCGATCTCGTCCTGCGAAATGGGGAGCACGGGGCCGATGCCCGGATAGAGATGAGGATTGAACATCGCCGCCAGGCAGCGGGCGAGGCGCGCATCGGGACCCAGCAGGCGGTCGTGCTCGACCATGCCGATGAATTGTCCCAGCCTCTCGTTCAGCTGCGTGATCACAAATCGGTTGAACGGCATGCTGGTATCGAGCAGCCACATAAAGGTGGCACGCGGCATATAGGCAATCGTGCTAGCGCGCAGCGCCACCATGTCATAGCGTCGCGGCTCGTCCTTGAGCACCGAGCCTTCGCCGAACCAGCTGCCGGTGGCCACGCCCAGGAAACTCATCGGCTTGCCCTCGGCCGAGACATTGCTCATCTTGAGCAGGCCGTCGATCACGCCGATCCAGGCGTTGACCGGATCGCCCTTCCGGCAGGCCAGCGCCCCCGCCGCGCACTCGCGGGTGACCGTCTCGCTGAACACGCGGGCCCGGTCACCGGGGGTCAAGCCGGAAGCCCACGGGCTGGCGTTCAGAAGGTCCTCTAATTTGCGCATTGCAGCAATCGTGTCAATCCGGCAAATGTCGGTACAACGACAGCGTTGGTGCATGATTGCACCTAGAGTCGATGCTTGGCTGACTGGATTCTAAACGGCCCGGGGACGGCGCATCGCGCCACTTGAGGTCGTAGGCAGTTGGCCCGGCAGTACGGAGGTAGGGATGGAGGAAATCCAGGACACATTTCCACGGTTGCTGCTGCACCACGCGCGGGTGCGGCCGACGCACCCGGCTACGCGCGAAAAAGACCTCGGCATCTGGCAGACATGGACGTGGGGTGAAGTCGCCGCCGAAGTGCGCGCGCTAGCTTGCGGTCTGGCGTCCCAGGGCTTCAAGCGGGGCATGCATCTCGCCATCATCGGCGACAACCGCCCGCGTCTCTACTGGTCGATGTGCGCCGCGCAAGCGCTGGGTGGCATTCCGGTGCCGATGTACCAGGACGCACCCGCCGCCGACATTGTCTTCGTGTTGAACGATGCCGAGATCGCGTACACCATCGTCGAGGATCAGGAGCAGGTCGACAAGATGCTGGAGGTGCAGCCGCAGGTACCCACGCTCGCTCGCATCTATTTCGACGACGAGCGGGGCCTGCGCAACTACCAGACAGTGATGAGCTACGAGCGGCTGCAGGAACTGGGACGTGAATTCGATGTGGCGCATCCGTCGTTCTACGAAGGCGAGATTGCGCGTGGCGCGGCCGACGACATCGCGATCATGCTGTACACGTCGGGTACCACGGGCAAGCCCAAGGGTGTATGCCAGACGCATCACGCTTTGATCAGCGCCGCGCGCGGCGGCATCCTCTTCGACCACCTCACGGCCGACGAGTCGATACTGTCCTACCTGCCGATGGCGTGGGTGGGCGACAACCTCTTTTCCTACGCGCAGGCGATGGTGGCGGGCTTCACCATCAACTGTCCGGAGTCGGGCGACACCGTGATGACCGACCTGCGCGAGATCGGCCCCACGTACTATTTCGCGCCGCCGCGCGTGTTCGAGAACCTGTTGACGCAGGTGATGATCCGCATGGAGGATTCAAGCGCCATCAAGCGCGGCATGTTCCATCACTTCATGGCCGTCGCCCGTCGCTGTGGCGCCGAGATCCTCGACGGCAAGGCGGTCGGCATGGGGGATCGCCTTCAATATGCGCTCGGCAATGTGCTGGTCTACGGGCCGCTGCGCAACGTGCTCGGCATGAGCCGCATCCGCGTGGCCTATACCGCGGGCGCGGCCATCGGCCCCGACCTCTTCCGCTTCTACCGGTCGATCGGCATCAACTTAAAGCAGCTCTACGGCCAGACGGAGACCTGCGCCTACGTGTGCCTGCAACCTGACGGCGGCGTCCGCCTCGATACCGTGGGCGTACCCGCACCCAACGTCGAGGTGAAGATCGGCGACAACGGCGAAGTGCTGGTGCGCGGCCCGATGTTGTTGAAGGAATACTACAAGCGCCCGGATGCGACCTTGGAATCCATCGACGCCGACGGCTACTTCCGCACCGGCGATGCCGGATTCTTCGATGATGCCGGGCAGCTCAAGATCATCGATCGCTCGAAGGACGTGGGCAAGCTTGCCAACGGCTCGATGTACGCTCCCAACTACATCGAGAACAAGCTCAAGTTCTTCCCCCACATCAAGGAAGCGGTGGTCTTCGGCGCGGGCCGCGACGGCGTGTGCGCCTTCGTCAACATCGACCTTGGATCCGTCGGCAACTGGGCCGAGCGGCGCGGCATTGCCTACTCCGGCTACACCGACCTGGCGCAGAAGCCGGAGGTTCGTCAGCTGCTGCGCGAATGCGTGGAAAAAGTTAACGCAGAGCTTGCCACCGAGCATGGCGTCGCTGATTCGCAGGTGCGCCGCTTCCTGATCCTGCACAAGGAGTTGGACCCCGACGACGACGAGCTCACACGCACGCGCAAGGTGCGCCGCGGTTTCGTGGCCGAAAAATACGTGGTCCTGGTCGACGCCCTTTTCAGCGGCAAAAAAGTCGAGCACATCGAGACGCTGGTGCGCCTCGAGGATGGCCGATCCAACATGGTGGCCGCGGATCTCGTGCTCGAGGATGCCAAAACCTTTCCGCCTACCGGGAAGATTGCTGCATGAGCACGGCGGGCGAAGCCCAGGCCCGCAGGGCGCGACGCCGTGCGATTGCGCTGCGGCCGACAGTTCGTCGCGCACATATCGCGAAGGCGACGGAGGCCGTTGCATGAGCATCGTTGCCCGTCGCATCGGCGACGTCATCCTGAAGCTCGACAACATCTCGCTGGCCTTCGGTGGCGTGAAGGCGCTGACCGACATCAGCTTCGATGTGCGCGAGCACGAAGTGCGCGCGATCATCGGCCCCAACGGCGCGGGTAAGAGCTCGATGCTCAACGTGATTAACGGCGTCTACCGGCCGCAGAAGGGGACGATCACGTTCCGCGGCAAGGAACGGCGCGACATGGACACGCATGAGGCCGCCATGCAGGGCATCGCGCGGACGTTCCAGAACATCGCGCTGTTCCGTGGGATGACCGTGCTGGACAACATCATGACCGGACGCAACCTCAAGATGAAATCGTCGATCCTCGCGCAGGCGCTGTGGGTGGGTCCGGCGCGCCGCGAGGAGCTCGTCAACCGCCGCAAGGTGGAAGAGGTGATCGACTTCCTCGAGATCCAGCACATCCGCAAGACGCCGGTCGGGCGGCTGCCTTACGGCCTGCAGAAGCGGGTGGAGCTGGCGCGCGCACTGGCGGCGGAGCCGTCGATGCTGCTGCTGGACGAACCGATGGCCGGGATGAACGTGGAAGAAAAGCAGGATATGTGCCGCTTCGTGCTCGACGTCAACGAGCAGTACGGCACGACCATCGTGCTGATCGAGCACGATATGGGCGTGGTGATGGACATCTCCGACCGCGTGGTGGTGTTGGACTACGGCAGGAAGATCGGCGACGGCGCGCCGGATGAGGTCCGCAGCAACAAGGCGGTCATTGACGCGTATCTCGGCGTGGCGCACTAGACGGGCGACCCGCGATGACATTCTTCTTCGAAGTCCTGATCAGCGGCCTCCTCTCCGGCGTGATGTATTCGCTGGTGGCGCTCGGGTTCGTGCTGATCTACAAGGCGTCGGGCGTGTTCAACTTCGCGCAGGGCGCGATGGTGTTCTTCGCCGCGCTGACGTTCGTGGGCATCACAGAGCTGGGGCTCTCGCCGTGGCTTGCCTTCCCTGCCACGCTGGTGGTGATGATCCTGCTGGGTCTGGTGACTGAACGCGTCGTGTTGCGGCCACTCGTCAACCAGCCGCAGATCACGCTCTTCATGGCGACGATCGGCCTCGCGTTCTTCATCGAGGGCCTGGCGCAGATGGTGTGGGGCGCCAACGTGCGCGGTCTCGATCTCGGACTGCAGGACGAGCCGCTGAAATGGGTGTCGGACAAGTGGGGCATGAGCATTTCCAAGTTCGATCTCGTTGCGGCCGGTGTCGCGGCGGTGCTGGTCACCTCGCTGGCCCTTTTCTTCAGCCGCACGCGCATCGGCCGCGCGCTGCGCGCCGTTGCGGACGATCACCAGGCAGCACTGGCGGTGGGCATTCCGCTGCAGCAGATCTGGGGCATCGTCTGGGGCGTAGCCGGATTCGTGGCGCTGGTGGCGGGCCTGCTGTGGGGCGCGCGCAACGGCGTCCAGTTCGCGCTCACCTTCGTCGCGCTGAAGGCGCTGCCGGTGCTGATCCTGGGCGGCTTCGAGTCGGTTCCGGGTGCCATCGTTGGCGGCCTCATCATCGGTGCCACCGAGAAACTGGCCGAGGTCTACTTCGGTCCCTACGTGGGCGGTGGCATCGAAGGCTGGTTCCCGTACGTACTCGCGCTCCTCTTCCTGCTGGTGCGGCCGGAAGGCCTCTTCGGCGAGAAGATCATCCGCCGCATCTGACGACCAGAAGGTACGAGAACGCCTCATGTTCTATCGCGAAGCCGGTCAGTTCAAGACCAACTACATCGACGATGCCGCGATCTTTCCGATTCGCCAGGACCGGATCGGCGTCGCGATCATCCTGCTGCTCGCGTTCATCGCGGTGCCGCTGTTCGCGACACCGTACCTCTTCTCCGCGATCCTGATCCCGTTCCTGATCCTCGCGCTCGCGGCGATCGGACTCAACATCCTCACCGGGTACGCAGGCCAGTTGTCGCTCGGTACCGCAGCGTTCATGGCGGTAGGTGCGTTCGCGTCGTACAACTTCATGCTGCGCGTCCCCGGCATGCCGATCCTGCTAGCGTTCATCGGCGGCGGCCTGATGGCGGCGGGCGTAGGCATCCTGTTCGGCCTGCCCAGCCTCCGCATCCGCGGTTTCTACCTGGCCGTCGCCACGCTGGCCGCGCAGTTCTTTATCGTATGGTGTCTCGCCAAGGTGGGCTGGTTCTCCAACTACAGCTCGTCGGGCGTCATCACCGCGCAGCAGGTGGAGATACTCGGTTACCACTTCAACACGCCGACCTCGAAATACCTTCTGGTGCTGGTGATCGTCTGCGTGATGGCATTGGCCGCGAAGAACCTCGCGCGCAGCAATATCGGGCGCTCGTGGATGGCCGTGCGCGACATGGACGTGGCGGCGGAGGTGATCGGCATCCGGCTGATGCCGGCGAAGCTGACCGCCTTCGCGATCAGCTCCTTTTATTGCGGTGTCGCCGGCGCGCTCTACGCGTTCCTGTATCTCGGCACGGTGGAGCCCGAGGCCTATAACCTCGACCTGTCGTTCCGCATCCTGTTCATGATCATCATCGGCGGCGTGGGCACCATCCTGGGCTCGTTCCTCGGCAGCGCCTTCATCGCGCTGCTGCCCATCATGCTGAGTCTCTTCGTCAGCTTCCTCGAGACGACCGTTCATCTCAACGTCTCTAAGAGCATCACGTCCAATCTCGAGCTTATGGTGTTCGGTGGGCTTATCATCTTCTTTCTGATCGTGGAGCCACATGGACTCGCGCGGCTGTGGCAGATCGGTAAGGAAAAATTGCGGTTGTGGCCGTTCCCGCATTGATGCTGCATTGCAGCAGCAGCATCCGCGGGGAAGGTTCGGTCCGTACATGCTGTTGGCACTTGGGTTGGTTTGGTTGATACGGAGTTTTGAGTCGCGATTGCTGTTCAATCCATCGCTCCCTTCCGGAGACGATTTGCAAGGAGGAGAACCATGAAAGTGTTCAGATCGGCCCTGTTGGGCCTCACGATGCTCGGCGTTGCGTCGACCGCAATCGCGCAGAACGAGCAGTTCATCCCGATCCTGTCGTACCGTGTCGGGCCGTATGCAGCCGGCGGGTCGGGCTACTTCGGCGGCACCATCGATTACTTCAACCTCGTCAATGCCACCGGCGGCATCAATGGCGTGAAGATGGCATGGGAGGAATGCGAGACCGAGTACAACGCGTCGCGCGGCGTCGAGTGCTACGAGCGCCTGAAGAAGAAGGGCAGCGGCGCGTCGTCGGTGGAGCCGCTTTCCACCGGTATCGCTTACGGCCTGCTCGATCGCGTTGGCGTCGACAAGATCCCGATGACCACCTTCGGTTACGGCAGCGCCAACACCGCTGACGGTCGCGTGTTCAACTGGGTGTTCCCGATCGGCACCAGCTACTGGAGCCAGGCTGCGGCGATGATCACGTACCTCGGCCAGCAGGTCGGTGGCATGGACAAGCTGAAGGGCAAGAAGATCGTGGACCTCTACCATGACTCCGCGTTCGGCAAGGAGCCGCTGCCGGTGTTCGAGGCGCTGGCGGCCAAGTACGGCTTCGAGTTCGTCAAGATTCCGGTCGCGCATCCGGGCAACACGCAGGAATCGCAGTGGCTCCAGATCCGGCAGGCCAAGCCCGACTATGTAATTCTGTGGGGCTGGGGCGTGATGAACCCGACGGCATTGAAGTCGGCGGCCAAGGTCGGCTTCCCGCGCGAAAAAATGCTGGGCGTGTGGTGGGCGGGCTCGGAGGAGGACGTGATCCCCGCGGGGGATGCCGCCAAGGGTTATGTCACTGCCGCGTTCTCGGCACCGGGCACGAACTTCCCGGTGATGCAGGACATCCAGAAGAAAGTCTACGGCGCCGGTAAGGGCAACCTGGAAGATAAGTCACGCCAGGGCTCGATCTATCACACGCGTGGTGTTGTCTACGGCATGGTGATCGTCGAAGCCATCCGCAAGGCACAGGAAAAGTACGGCAAGGGCAAGGTGATGACGCCCGAGCAAGTGCGCTGGGGCCTCGAGAACCTGAACCTGTCTGAAGCCCGTATCAAGGAACTGGGCGCGGCCGGCATGTTCCCGCCGATCAAGACCTCGTGTCTCGATCACGAAGGCTCCGGGATGGTTCGCTTCCAGCAATGGGATGGCAAGGGCTTCAAGCCCCTGACACCGTTCATGTCGGGCGACAAGGAGATGGTGCGGAAGATGGTGGATGAGAGCGCGGCGAAGTACGCGGCTGAAAAGAAGATCACGCCGCGTGATTGCACGAAGGAGGGTTAGCTCCCCGTAACCCGTCGTTCGGGCAGGGCCGGCTTGCGCCGGTCCTGCAGCGAACGACGGGCTACGTCGTCGAATTCGAGCGTCGCCTGCTTTGCAGCCGACGCTCAATTCGCCGTCCTCTGGGCCCCGGCACTACTTGCGTGATTGGTTGCTTTGTATTTCTCTGTTTCCTGGTTCTTATTCTTGATTCTGACTGAAACATGAGTACATCCAACGGTGCGGTTGCGGCGGCCCCTTCTGCCGCGCCCTATCTCTCGGTGAACAACATCGAGGTGATCTACGACCATGTCATCCTCGTTTTGAAGGGCGTCTCGCTCGAAGTGCCGCAGGGTTCGGTCGTCGCGTTGCTGGGCGCCAACGGCGCGGGCAAGAGCACCACGCTCAAGTCGATTTCCAATCTGCTGCGCGCCGAGCGCGGCGAGGTCACCAAGGGCACCATCGAATTCAAGGGCCAGCGCGTCGACACGCTGACCGTCAACGAGCTTGTCCGTAAAGGCGTGTGCCAGGTCATGGAAGGCCGGCACTGCTTCCAGCATCTCACCGTCGAGGAAAACCTGCTGACAGGCGCGTTCACGCGCAACGTGTCGCGGGCGGAGATCGCGGTGGCGCTGGAGAAGGTCTACCACTACTTCCCGCGGCTGAAGATGCGCCGTACCAGCCAGTCGGGCTACACGTCCGGCGGCGAGCAGCAGATGACGGCCGTGGGCCGCGCGCTGATGGCGGCGCCGACGATGATTCTTCTAGATGAGCCGTCGATGGGACTCGCGCCGCAGATCGTCGAGGAAATCTTCGAGATCGTCCGCGATCTCAATACGAAGGAAGGCGTTTCCTTCCTGCTGGCCGAGCAGAACACGACGGTCGCGTTGCGCTATGCCAACTATGGCTACATCCTCGAGAACGGTCGCGTGGTGATGGATGGCGTGGCCAAGGATCTTGCGTCCAACGAGGATGTGAAGGAGTTCTACCTCGGGCTCTCGTCGGGCAACCGCAAGTCGTTCCGCGAGGTGAAGCACTACCGCCGTCGCAAGCGTTGGCTGTCGTAGTGGGCTTGCACGTCAACAAGCTGCGCCGCCATTGCGCGACGCTGCCGGGCGCCACGATGGACATCAAGTGGGGCGCCGACGAATGTCACAGCGTGGGCGGAAAGATGTTCGCGGTGTTCCTGGTGCAACAGCGCGCCGCCCCCAGCTTCTCCTTCAAGTGTGATCCGGAGCGCTTCCTCGAGCTGACCGACGTACCCGGCGTCATTCCTGCGCCGTATCTCGCGCGCGCGCACTGGGTGCAGGTCACGCGCGCGGACGCCCTCACCGATACGGCTGCGCGGATGTTGCTTACGCACTCGCACGCGCTGGTGTTCGCGAAGCTCACCCGGCGCGCGCAGGCCGATATTACGGGCCAGCCGCCCGCAAGGAAGCCGACATGACCGACCACTACGACGGCCTCGAGACGCGGGCCCCGGACGTGCGCGAACGCGCGCTGTTTGCAGCGTTGCCGCAACAGATTGCGCATGCGAGGGCGCATGCCCCGGCCTTCACCACGTTGCTGGCAGCCGTGGACCCGGCCGCCATCACGTCGCGCGCGGCACTGGGGGGGCTACCCGTCACGCGCAAGTCCGACCTCGTGGGGTTGCAGCAGGGGGCACCCCCGTTCGGCGGCTTTGCCGCCACCGGGTGGGGCGAGATCCGCCGCGTGTTTGCCAGCCCGGGACCGCTCTACGAGCCCGAAGGCGCGCGCCAGGACTACTGGCGCATTGCCCGCGCGTTGTTTGCCGCTGGCTTCCGGCCTGGCGACCTCGTGCACAACACGTTTTCCTATCACCTTACGCCCGCTGGCTCGATGCTCGAAACCGGCGCGCACGCGCTCGGCTGCGCGGTCATTCCTGCGGGCACAGGCCAGACCGAGCAGCAGGTGCAGGTGATGGCGGCGCTGCGGCCATCGGGCTACATCGGCACGCCGTCGTTCCTGAAGATCATCCTCGACAAGGCCGACGAGATGGGCGTCGCGGTGCCTTCGCTGACGAAGGCACTCGTCTCGGGCGAAGCCTTCGCCGGCGCCACGCGCGACATGCTGGCGGCACGCGGCATCCGCGGCACGCAGGTCTATGCGACGGCCGATCTGGGCAGCATCGCCTACGAATCGTCGGCGCGCGAGGGCCTGATTGTCGACGAGGGCGTCATCGTCGAGATCGTGCGGCCCGGCACCGGCGACCCGGTCCCCGAAGGCGAGGTCGGCGAGGTGGTGGTCACGTCGTTGTTCAACCGCGATTACCCGATGATCCGTTTCGGCACCGGCGACATGTCGGCGGTGCTTCCCGGTTTGTCGCCGTGCGGCCGCACCAACATGCGGATCAAGGGCTGGCTGGGCCGCGCCGACCAAACGACGAAAGTGAAAGGCATGTTCGTGCATCCGGCGCAGGTGGCCGCGATCGTCAAGCGGCATCCCGGCATCGCGCGCGCGCGCCTCGTCGTCGACAATCCGGACGGCGTGGACCGGATGACCCTGCATGTCGAGCACGCGCCGGGCAGTGACCCCGAACCGGCTGCACTGGTCGAGACGATCCGCGACGTGACCAAGCTGCGTGGCGAGGTCGCCGTTGCCGCCGTGGGCGCGCTACCCAACGACGGCAAGGTCATCGAGGATCGCCGCAAGTACGACTAGCGCGGAGCGCGGCACCGTCTGCAACGCGCAGGTGCAAGTCGCCGCGGCACTATGGCAACCTCGCCGTCGATGGTGCTAGGATGTTTGCCACCGTCGACGCATCGAGGTACTCCGCGTGACTGAACCTGCCACCGATCCACTCGCGCCGCTGCGCGAAGATGCGTTGCGCAAGATTGCCGCAACCGGCATCGTGCGCCAGTTTCCCAAGCAGACGGTGCTGATTGTCGAGGGCGACGTCGGCGACTCGCTCTACATCATCCTGTCCGGCAAGGTGCGGGTGTATGCCAGCAGCGCCGCCGGCCGCGAGATCGTGCTCGGCTTCCACGGCCCCGGCGAGTACGTGGGCGAGATGTCGCTCGATGGCGCGCCACGGTCTGCATCGGTGATCACCGCCGAACCCACGACCTGCGCGGTCATCACTCGCACGCAGTTCCAGGGTTTCGTCGCCGCGCATCCGGAAGTGGCGCAACACCTGATCGAAACCCTGATCCGCCGCGTGCGAGTCGCGACCGAGAATGTGAAGAGCCTGGCGCTGTCCGATGTCTACGGCCGTCTCGTGCGGCTGCTGAATGCGCTGGCCACGTTGGAAGACGGCACGTTTGGCGTCCGCGAGAAGTTGACGCAGCAGGACATCGCCGATCGCGTGGGGGCCTCGCGCGACATGATCGGCAAGCTGATGAAGGACCTGGTGGCAGGGGGCTACCTGCAGGTTGAAGATCGCACGATCACGTTCCTGAAGAAGCTGCCGCCCGGGTGGTAGGGGCCCCGCGCGGGTCATGCCGTGCGCCTGTTGCGTCGTGCCGCTTTAATAATCCGCATCCACGGCCACGATTCCTCGCTGGTCGCCACCCCGCCGCCGCCGTAGATTGTTCTCCACCGGCAGCGCATTCGTGCGCTGCCGGGCACCCGAAGGTCGCGCCGCATTGCGACCGGCCAACGGTTCTCGTTGAATCGCTGCAAGGAGAACATCATGCGCAATCCCACTTCGCTGAATCACGAGGGCAACAGCATCACGGCGGGCGTTCGCGCCGCTGTCGTGGTGGTGGTGCTGGGCGCCTTTGCGGCCGCCATCGACAATGTATCGCTGCGGCGGCATGACGTGGCACTGCCTGCCAATGACACGCCTGCCGCGGTGACGGCCGGCGCGGCGGCCGAACCTATCGTGTTCCCGGCGGAACTGCGGGCCCACGAGGGCGAGGTTGCCGCACCGGTGGCCACGTTCTGAGCGCGGCCGCGCGTGGCGGGTGTCAGCGGTCGATGCCGCCGAAGCAGATGTACTTCACCTCGACGAATTCGTCGATGCCGTACTTCGAGCCCTCGCGGCCCAGGCCCGACTGCTTGACGCCGCCGAAGGGCGCGACGTGTGTAGTGACGAGGCCGGTGTTCACGCCGACCATGCCGGCCTCGAGCTGCTCGGCGATCCGCCAGGCACGGCCGATGTCGCGGCTGTAGAAGTACGACGCCAGGCCAAATTCGCTGTCGTTGGCCATGCTGACGACTTCGGCATCGGTGTGGAAACGGATCAGCGGCGCCACCGGGCCGAACGTTTCCTCGCTGAAGATCTGCATCGCCGGCGTGACGTCAGTGAGGATCGTGGGTTCATAGAAGTTGGCGCCCAACGCGTGCCGGCTGCCGCCCAGCGCAACCGAGGCGCCGCGAGTCTTGGCATCCGCGACGTGCTCTTCGACCTTCGCTACGGCCTTGGCGTTGATCAGCGGGCCTATCGTGACGCCGTCGGCGGTGCCGATGCCTACCTTCAGCGCCGCCACCTTCGACGCGAGCTTGGCGGCGAACGCGTCGTAGATGACGTCCTGCACGAAGATCCGGTTTGCACATACGCAGGTCTGTCCGGCATTGCGGAACTTGGAAATCATTGCACCTTCGACGGCAGCGTCGAGGTCGGCGTCATCGAACACGATGAAGGGCGCGTTGCCACCCAGCTCGAGCGACAGTTTCTTCACAGTCGGTGCCACCTGCTGCATCAGCAGCCGGCCGACCGCAGTGGACCCGGTGAACGAGAGCTTGCGCACGGTCGGGTTGGCGCACATCTCGTTGCCGATCTCCGCCGCATGCCCGGTGACGACGTTGAGCACTCCTGGCGGGAAGCCGGCGCGGTGCGCCAATTCGGCCAGCGCAAACGCCGAATAGGGCGTGGCCTCGGCCGGCTTGATCACCACCGTGCAACCGGCGGCCAACGCGGGCGCGACCTTGCGCGCGATCATCGACGCGGGGAAGTTCCACGGCGTAATCGCGGCGCATACGCCGACCGGCTCCTTCACCACCACCAGGCGGCGGTCGTTGCCGACGGTGGGAATCACGTCGCCATAGATGCGCTTGCCTTCCTCCGCGAACCATTCGATGTAGGCGGCCGCGATGCTGATCTCGCCAGTTGCTTCCGCCAGCGGCTTGCCCTGTTCGGTCGTGAGGATCAACGCAAGGTCGTCGATATGGGTGAGCAGCAATCCGAACCATTTCATCAGGATCGCGCTTCGATCCTTGGCCACCATGCC
>JBBQEY010000025.1:0-22780 GCA_038321425.1 Burkholderiales bacterium
CAGCTCGCCAACGACCCCAAGGCCGTCGAGCAGCTGCAACTGGGTGGCATCGATTTCACGGTCACCGGAACCGGCACCTACGCCACGCACATCCCGTCGTTGAATCTGACGGCGCTTCCTTTCCTGGTCGAATCCTATCCCCAGGGTTGGAAGCTCTATGACGAGTCGAAGTGGATGCAGGCGCAGTTTGCAAAAGGCCCGGAGAAAGGTTTCCGCTTCCTGTCACCCTTTGAAGCGGGATTCCGCTCGATGACCACCAAGGAGCCACTCGCCACCCCGGCCGACGCCAAGGGCAAGAAGTTGCGCAGCTTCCCGAACGAAATGATGCGCTGGCAACTGGAGGCCATGGGCTTCAACGTGCAGATCATGCCGCTGCCTGAGGTCTACCTTGCGATCCAGCAGGGCGTGGTGAGTGGGCAGGAAAATCCCATCGATACCATCTCCGCCAACAAGTTCTACGAAGTCGCGCCCTATGTCACGCTGACCCAGCACGTGTACAGCCCGATTCCGATGACGATCTCCGAGAAGACCTGGCAAAAGCTGTCGCCGGCCGACCGGGAGGCGGTGAGGAAAGCGGCGAAAGAGGCATCGGACTGGAGCCGCAAGGAAGTCAGCGGCAACGACGACCGCCTGCTAGCCGAAATGACGGCCAAGGGCGCCAAGGTGTCGCGGCCCAACGTCGGACCATGGCGCGACGCCGTGAAACCCGTCTATGCGGAAGCGCAGAAGAAGTATGGTGCCGATGTCGACGCCATCCAGGCTGACGCCGACGCGGTGCGCAAGGCACTGCCGGCGAAGTAGATGAGTGACCTCCGCGCCGGCGACGGCGCGGACGCACTGGCGGCGGCGACGCTGCTGCCAGCCGGTCCGCCCGCGCCTCGTCCAATTCTTTGGCTTGCCCACCTGGTCGACTGGAGCATCGTCGCGATCGGCGCGACGATGGCCACGCTGGTGTTCATCAACGTGATCCTGCACCTCTTCCATCGGGACATGGCGTGGACCGTCGAGTTCTGCGAATTGCTGATGGTCTGGGTGACGTTTCTTGGCGGTGCGGCGGCCACGCGCCGCGGTGCGCACATGGTGATCGGCGAGCTGGTCGGGCGCCTCGCCGGCCCGGCCCGGCGCTACGCCGACGCAGCCATCCAACTGGTCGTGCTGGTCACGCTCGGTCTCCTGGTCTGGTACGGCTTGGGGATCGCTGACGCTGGCCTGATGTCCGAACTCACCGTGCTCGGCTGGCCGATGGCGTCGCAATACGCAGCGCTGCCGGTCGCGTCGGCGATCACCATGGTATTCGTGATTTGGGATCTGATCGAGATCCTGCAGGGCCGGACGCGTGCCGAGCGCTACGGCGAGGATCATCCATGATCCTGTTCGAAACCTTCGGGCTGTTCGTCGTCATCGCGTTGCTCGGCGTACCGCTGGTCTACGGCCTGCTGATTGCGACGGTGGGCATGATCTGGTGGCACGGACTTTCACATCCGCTCACGTCGATCTTTCTCTCCTATATCGGTGGCGTCGAGCCCTTCGTGCTGATCGCGGTCCCGCTGTTCATGCTGGCCGGCGAAATCCTGTCGCGCGGCGGAGTCGGCCTGCGCATCGTCACCTTCGCCACCAAGTTGCTCGGCTTTCTCCCGGGAGGGCTCGGCATTGCTACGGTCGTCTCGTGTCTGATTTTCGGCGGCGTCTCGGGCTCGGCGATCGCCGACACTGCAGCCATCGGCTCGGTGATGACGCCGGCGATGGTGCGCAAGGGGTACAAGCGGGCCTTTGCGGGCGCGCTGATGTCCACCGCGGGAACGCTGGCGGTGGTGATGCCACCGTCGATTCCGATGCTCGTCTACGCGTTCGTCTCCGGTGCGTCGGTACGCGATCTCTTCATCGCCGGCGTGGTGCCCGCATTCATTTTCGCCATCGGGCTCGCAATCGTGTGCGCGTGGCACGGCAAGAGTACCGGTTGCGACAATGGTGAAACTCGGGCACCAGCGCGCGAGGTCTGGACAGCGTTCGTGTCGGCGTTTCCGGCCCTGCTGATGCCCGTCATCATTCTGGGCGGCATCTGGACCGGATTGTTCCTGCCGACGGAGGCAGCCGCGGTCGCGGCGGCCTACGGATTATTCGTGGCAATGGTGATCTACAAGGATCTGCATTGGCGCGATCTGCCCGCACTGCTGCTGAAGTCATTCACCACCAGCGCTGTGGTGATGGTCGTGATCGGTGCGACAGCGTGCCTTGCCTGGCTCATCACCGTCGAACAGGTTCCCGTGCAAATCGCCGGCTTCGTAACCCAATATGCGCACGAGCAGTGGACGTTCCTGCTGCTCATGAACCTCGCGCTGCTCGTCCTCGGCTGCTTCATCGAGCCCGTACCCGCGCTAGTGCTGGCAGCACCGCTGCTGGTGCCGCTGGCAATCGCGTTCAAGATCGATCCGGTACACTTGGGCCTGATCATGACCTGCAACCTCGCCATTGGGCTGTATACGCCACCGGTCGGCGGTACGCTGATGGTCGGCGCGCGTCTGGCCGGCGTTGGCATGATGGAAGTGACCCGGGCGCTGATTCCGCAGTTCATCATCAGTGTGTGCATCCTGTTCGTCATTACCTACGTGCCGGCGATCAGCATGTCGCTGGTGCATGCACTGCGCTGACGATGCTTCTCGGGTGCATCGCGGATGACCTGACCGGCGCCACCGATCTTGGCGTCAATCTCGCTCGTGAAGGCCTGTCGGTCATCCAGTTCAACGGCGTGCCTGCGGAGAGCCTCGATGTCCCGGTAGCCGACGTTGTCGTCATCGCACTCAAGTCGCGCACCATTCCGGCCGTTCACGCAGTGGCGATGTCGATGGACGCGCTCGCGTGGCTCCGCAATCATGGCGCGACGCGCATCTATTTCAAATACTGTTCGACATTTGACTCGACACCACAAGGCAACATCGGTCCGGTGACGGATGCGCTGCGCGCGGCGCTCCGTGCGGGTGTGGTTCCCGCCACACCCGCCTATCCGCGCAACCAGCGCACCGTGTATCAGGGTCACCTCTTTGTCGGCGCATTGTTGCTGTCCGAAACCGGCATGCGCAATCATCCATTGACGCCGATGCATGACGCCAATCTTGTGCGCGTGCTGGGCGCACAGACCAAGGCTCGCGTCGGCCTCGTGGACGCGCAGGTATTGGATGCGGGCGCGGACGCCGTCCGCAGGCGCCTCGCGACACTCGCGGCGGATGGCGTGGCCCACGTGATTGTCGATGCCACGCGCGATGAACACCTCGGTATCGCAGGCACCGCATGCGTCGACCTGCCCCTGACGACCGGCGGCGCAGGATTGGCGGTGGGCTTGGCGCGTGCATTGCACAGCAGCGCTGGCGCCAATGCCGGCGGCTGGTCGCGTCCTCCCGCTGCCGTGCGCACCGCCTGGCTATCCGGCAGCTGCTCGGAGGCGACACGCATGCAAATCGCCGCGGCGCAGCGGCACGCGCCCGGCATTCGACTTGATCCGATCGCCCTGGCCAACAATCCCGCTCTTGCCGACATGATTGCTGCGGACGCCGTCGCCGCAATCGGCAGCGTACCGGTACTGGTCTATGCGACGGCCAGCCCCGACGAAGTGACCGCCGCGCAAACAGCATTGGGCACCGAACGCGCCGCCAAGCTCGTCGAAGACGCGTTCCGCGTGATTGCGCGCGCACTCGCCGCCGCAGGCGTCGAGGCATTTGTAGTCGCCGGCGGCGAAACATCGGGCGCGATTGTCGATGCGCTTGGCGTCAAGGCACTGGCCATCGGACCCGAGATCGATCCCGGGGTGCCATGGACACGCGCCGTGGGCGGTCCACCATTGTGGTTGGCGCTCAAGTCGGGCAATTTCGGCGCCGAAGATTTCTTTACGCGCGCGACAAAGACCCTTTGAACGAGAGCGAAGCCCGCGATGCCATCGTCGAGCGCGGACGCTCGCTGTACGACCGCGGGTATGCCCACGGCAGCTCAGGCAATCTCAGTGTGCGCATCGACAACACCATCCTGATCACGCCTACCGGCAGTTCATTGGGCCGGCTCGACCCGAAACGACTGGCGAAGTTGGCGGCGGACGGCACGTCAATCGCTGGCGACGCTCCGTCGAAGGAAGCGTTCCTCCATCTTGCAATGTACGCGCGGCGGCCCGCCGCCAAGGCCATCGTGCATCTGCATTGCACGTGCGCCGTGGCAATCTCGTGTCTCGTCCATGCGGACACACGCGACGTGTTGCCGCCGCTGACGGCCTACCACGTGATGCGCGTGGGTCCGTTGCCGTTGATACCCTATTTCCGCCCCGGCGACCGCGCACTGGCCGATGCCGTCGGCGCTGCCGCGACATCGCATCGCGCCGTTCTGCTTGCCAACCATGGCCCTGTCGTGTCCGGAAAGACATTGGACGACGCCGTGGATGCCGCCGAAGAGCTGGAGCAGACCGCGAAGATCGCACTGTTGCTCACCGGACGTGACGTCCGCGCGCTGGATGCGGCGCAGATGGCCGACCTTCAAACCCACTTTCCCAGTTAGGCCGAACCCATGTATGTCGTGACCGTCGAATTCACGATCGCTCCCGCACAATGGAGTGCCTTTGTCCCGCTGATGCTCGAAAATGCAACGCGGTCGCGCGAAGACGAGCCCGGTTGCCGGCAATTCGACGTCTGCACCGAAGCCGCCAAACCCCACGTGGTGTACCTGTACGAACTCTATGACGACCGGGCTGCGTTCGATGCCCATCTCGCCAGCGCGCACTTCAAGTCCTTCGCGCAAGCCACGCAGGCGATGATCGAGCAACGCGTCATCGGCACGTGGCAGCGCATCGCGCCGTGAGCGCGCGTCCGTTGCGAATCGGACTCGCTGCCAGTCCACTCCATCGCAGTGACGACAGCGCGGCGCTGTTCCGGCTGCTGCGGCCCCTGCGCGACTCGTTCTTCAATGAACTGACGCCGGAATTGCACGTTGTCGGGCATACCTACGACGCGATCGCGGCAAGCGGCATTCTGCGCAATTACGCCGGACTGCATCGACTGCCCACACGCCGAGAGGGCGGCCTGATTCATCTGGTCGCTGGCGTCGTGGCCACCGACCCCGCGCGCCGCTTCGACGCGATCATCTACCTGCTCGATCCCGACGATCCGACATCGGTATTCCCCGAAGGGCAGGCGTTGAAGCGTGAATGCGTGATTCACGAATCGGCATTTGTATCGACTTTTGCCCATGCCCGCGAATGGTTCGAGCTCGCGCGCGTGACCGCGGGGTGGAAGCCCGATTCCACACTCGACTCGTGGTTCGACTTCGGTGAGCAGACAGTAGCCCTGATTGCACATGATGCACGCAAGGACGCGATGCTTTCGTTCGTGCGTCATCACTTTGCGTTCTTCGAACAGTTCGGCGGCCGCATCGGCACAGGCACCACCGGCAGTCTTCTCAATGGTGTAGCCGAGGATTTGCAGCGCGACAGCAGCGTACCGTGGGTGCGTGCTTTCCTGTCGGGTCCGCTGGGTGGCGACGCCGAGATCGCACTCGAAGTACTGGAGAACCGGTGTCAGCGCATCGTGTTCTTTGAGGACCCCCATGTCGCGCGCCAGCATGAAGCCGACATCCAGCTCCTCGAGCGCTCCGCCCGGATCGCCAGCGAACGCACGATGTGCGTCAGCGATGTGGCCAGCGCAACGCAATGGATTGCCGGCTGCACGGCCCGCGACGCCGCGAGGTCTCTGTAGGCGAGGCTTCAGCCTCGCAGGGACGATGCAGGCATCGCTCGCGGTAGGACCGGTACCGTCAGAACACCATCAAACCGGCGCGCACATCACGACGGTATCCGCACCGTCGCCTTCGGCCAGCCAGCCCTTGCCAACCATCTGATCGCGTACCGCACGGTCAGTCGTGTACCGATGATTGGCATCGGCACGATTACTGAATACGCGATAGACCGGCACCTGCCCTGACGCACAGTTTCCAAGCGTGGGCGGATAGAGGTACAGGAACGTATCCGACTCCAGAATGAATGTCGGATTCTTGCTGATCGTGCCGTCGCATTCGATCGCATCCCGCCCGAAGAAATGGCCGTCGCCCTTGCCTGGCGGGATGTAGATGCGGCAGACAGCAGAGGTGCCGCCTGCTGCGGCA
The DNA here is from genome assembly GCA_038321425.1 of Burkholderiales bacterium. Taxonomy (GTDB): domain Bacteria; phylum Pseudomonadota; class Gammaproteobacteria; order Burkholderiales; family Casimicrobiaceae; genus VBCG01. Next base: position 6,133 of record JBBQEY010000025.1, read on the forward strand.
GTGAACGCCCTGAACGTGAGGCTGGTGCGTGCCCAGCCCTTGAACGTCCCGTCGTCGAGCTTGGCGATCTCGTCGGCCGCATGGGTGATGAAGTAGTGGTCGAGGGAGGCGTTGTAGAACTCGAAGACCGTGACCGGAATAGGCGTTGCCCCGCCGACAACCTGGATGGATCGGGCCGCGGATGCACTGGCGCCCAGATGGTCGGTGACCTGGACCGTGAACGGATAGGTGCCGGCAGCATTGACCACGCCCGAGACAACGCCTGTGGCCGAGTTCAGCGTCATTCCAGGCGGTAACGCACCGCTGGTGAGCGACCACATGTAGGGCGCGCGACCGCCATAGACGCCAATCCGCGCCACGACGTTGTCGCCAACGTCGACGGAGCCTGACACGGGCAGCGACCCGGTGGCCGCAAGACCGTTGGGCTTCGACGGCGTCGCAAACGGAGACCCGGCGACGGGTGACAGCGCACCCGTGACCGAGTTGATGCGAAAGCCGAAGGTCTGGTCGGTCCCGCGGGACGCGACGTAGAGCAGATCAGCGATGCTAACGATGCCGCGCGATTCCGAACCGATCGGCTGTGGGGTTCCCACCGGCGCAAGCGTTCCGTCAGTCGCGATCGAAAATCCCTGCACGACACTGCTGAAGTACTCGAGAGCATAAAGAAAACGGCCCGTCGGATCCACGGTCACGCCAAAGTAATTGCCGACGCGTGCCTTGGTGCGTGTCGGCACTCCAGTGATGGGATCCAACGCGTAGGTCGCAATGACGCTACCACCCGCAAAGAGAAAGCGGCCGTCGGGTGAGAGCGCCAGTGCCGCTGCGCGGCCGTCACCGGCGAGTGTCGGAAACGGCGAACCCGGCACCGGCGTCAGGACCCCCGTGGCGACGTCGATGGCAAAAACGGCGATGGAACCATTGAAGCTGCCGACACTCTGGCCCACGTACAGGAAGCGCCCGGTGCGATCGATCACGATGGGATTCGGAAGTTCGCCGTTCGTTGCATACGGCGAGCCGGGCAAAGCGGTGGGTACACCCGTAGCACGATCGAGGGCAAAGCCGGAAACGTTGCCGTTGACGCCATTCCCCGAGGTGTAGACATAGCGTCCGGCGGGATCGATGGCGACCGCGCCGGCGTTGGCCCCGATTGCCAGTGGTGGCATGACGGGAGTCAACACGTAGGAGACGGGGTCGATCCTGAATCCGCACAACCGGCCGGGGCTGCCAAATCCGCCGCTCATGTAGACGAAGTTCCCGGAAGTGTTTACTGCAACACCCTGCGACCCCGCGCAAAGATCGGCGTCAGCCTTTGCAGGAACAATCTGGAGGGCGCCGTAGTTCGGGGCAGCCTTTGCATGTGGGCCGAAAGCAATCATTGTGGTGGCCGTGTTCAAGGACTCGGGCGGAAGGAAAATTGGACTAATTTTCGCTATTTGCAACGGAGTGAGGAGCCCAAGCCTTGCCTTGTCGTCAAACACCTCCAAGATCGCAAAGGGATCGTCGTTGTTGACACTGATGGGGTCCACGACCACGGCGACCGCGTTCGATGCCCCGCCCAGCAAGGCGAAACAGAACACGCCAAATCCAGAGTAGAGCGAATGCAACACTGCTCGATGATTTGACATGGTTGCCCTTTCGGCAGAAATACACACCAACGAAGTTACTCCTGGTCGCAGGAAAGCGTCCATGACGATGATGCCACCCAAAGGGAACACGGCGTCATCCCGGCAGGTGACAGCAGGTGACATTCCAATTCGTTGGAGGCAAACCGGGACGCGCGGCGAGTGCGCCTGTCCCTCATTTGTCAACTACAAATTACCGTTGGCACCGTCAGCCCCAGATGGATCGCGCCGGGCAGGTCGACCCGTTGCCGTTGCTGGCATCATTCGGCGGGCGACGGTCGGCGGGATGCAAGGAGCGGCCCCCAGCGCGGATCGCCCTGCAGGTCGGCGAAACTCAAATCGATGCCGAGCAGGAGCACGTTGGGGTCGCGGCATTCAATTGCATCCTCGAGCAACGCGAAGGCACGATCGTGACGCCTGCACCGGGAGGCGACAATGGCCAGCACATAGCGCGAGATGCTCCCTGCGCCGAAGCGGGCAAGGGCCGTGTCCACGATGGCATCGGCAGCCGCAATATTGCCCGCCATGCCTTGCGCGGCGGCGAGACAGGCATAGGCGTTCGGATGTTCGGGTGCCAGTTCGCAGACGCGCTCATACAGCCGGATGGCGCTCTGCGGATCGCCTTGCAACATCGCCATGACGGCAGCCAGGCCGAGTGCGGCCGGATTGTCGGGCGCGATATCGCGCATGCCGTCGAGCTCGATTGCCGCGTCGGCAAATCGGCGTTGGTAGATCCGCAGATTCACCATGTGCATCCGCGTGTTGACGTACTGCGGGTCGAGCCGGCGCGCCAGCAGCAGTTCGCGTTCCGCCCCGGCGGTGTCGGCATGCGCGAGAAGATGAAAGCCGAACGCAGAATGGACGAAGGCCCGCTGCGGTGCCAGCGCCGTCGCACGCGAGAAGTGGCTGTACGCTGCCGGCCAGTCGTACTCGAACTGGTGCAAGACCGCGCCAAGCAGCGCATGGGCGACTGCATGCGCGGGATCGAGATCCAGCGCGCGGCGCAATGCTTCGGTGGCATGTTCCGCGGCGGCTCGCGGATCACCGTGCCATCCAGTGGCAAGGTTGAGCCAGGCGCGGCCCATGCCGACGAGGGCCGGCACGTGGCCGGGTGATTCCCGCAACGCCGAATCGAAGCGGGCGAGTGCCGACAAAAGCGTCGTCTGGGACAACGGTTGCCGCAAAAAATAGTCGCCGCGTTCCACCAGGTCTTGCACCCGGAGCGAAGCGTCGTCCGCCTGACCCGTCCGCCGCCGCAGCGTTGGCACGTAACTGCCCACCGGCAGGCGGATCTCCAGAACGGCATCACTGCCTTCATTCTCATAATAGCGTGCGAGGCGCTGCCGCAGCCGCCGGGCCTCGACCCGCACGATGGTGTCGCGGGCGGGGTCGAAGGCGTCGATGGACCGCTCGAACACCTCGAATGCCAGCACGTGCTCCTTCAGTGCGCCAGTATTGCCTGCCACCATCTGCACGACGAGGTGGCGCAACAACTGCTGGTGGCGACGCGACGGCTGGAACGACTTGCTGCGGGTGATGCGATCGAGCTCGCTGTGGATGAGCGCGGACGGAATGCCGGCATCGGCGTGGATGGCCGCAGGAAACTCGTCGGAATCTGCGGGATCGGGCACGCGCTGTGGCTAGCGGTAGCGAACCGCCAGGACTTCGTAGCTGCGCACGCCACCCGGCGCTTGCACGTCGGCGGTATCGCCCTCCGACTTGCCGATCAGCGCACGCGCGATGGGCGAGCTGACGGAAATCTTGCCGGCCTTGATGTCGGCCTCGTCGTCGCCGACGATCTGGTAGGTGACCGGATCGCCGCTTTCACTGTCTTCAAGATCGACCGTGGCGCCGAACACGACGCGCCCTTCGCCGTCGATGGCTGCAGGGTCGATCACCTGCGCATTGGCGAGCTTGCCTTCCACCTCGGCGATACGGCCTTCGATGAAGCCCTGCCGTTCCTTGGCGGCGTCGTAGTCGGCGTTTTCCGAGAGATCGCCGTGCGCGCGGGCATCGGCGATCGCCTGGATCACCGCCGGACGCTCGCTGGTCTTCAGCCGGTGCAGCTCGGTCTTCAGGCGCTCGGCACCCAGCACCGTCATCGGAAATTTGCTCATCATGGTTCCGGGTCAGAAAGTCATTTCAGCCGTTGGTGCAGCGACTGGATCGAATAGGGAATCAACGCACGCATTGCCTGCATGCCGATCGCGGCGGCACGCGCGCCCGCAATCGTGGTGTAGGTGGGCACCTGGTCCTGCAACGCCGCGCGACGGATCTGGTAACTGTCCTGGATCGCCGAGCGCCGCTCTTCCACGGTGTTCACCACCAGCGCGATTTCATCGTTCTTCAGCATGTCGACGATGTGCGGCCGGCCCTCGGCGACCTTGTTCACGGTGATCACCTTCACCCCAGCCGCCGCGATCGCCGCCGCCGTGCCGCGCGTCGCCACGATCTCGAAGCCCAGTTCGGACAGCGTGCGCGCCAGTTCAACCGCGCGCGGCTTGTCGCTGTTGCGGACGCTGATGAACGCGCGGCCCGACGTGGGCAGCTTCACGCCCGCCGCCAGCTGACTTTTCACGAACGCCTCGCCGAAGGTCTCGCCAACGCCCATCACTTCGCCGGTGGACTTCATCTCCGGCCCGAGGATGGTGTCCACACCCGGGAACTTGATGAACGGGAAAACGGCTTCCTTGACCGAATAGTACGGCGGCACGATCTCGCCGGCCACGCCTTGCGCCGACAGCGATTGCCCCACCATGCAGCGTGCAGCGATCTTCGCCAGCGGCCGGCCGGTGGCCTTCGATACGTAAGGCACCGTGCGCGACGCGCGCGGATTCACCTCGAGCACATACACGGTGCCGCGACCCGCGTCGTCGAACTGGATCGCGAACTGCACATTCATCAGCCCGATGACATTGAGCCCCTTGGCCATGGCGATCGTCTGCTCGCGCAGCGTCTGCTGCAGCTCCGCCGACAGCGATTGCGGCGGCAGCGAGCACGCGGAATCGCCGGAATGCACGCCCGCCTGCTCGATGTGCTCCATGATCCCGCCGATGACCACGTCGACACCATCGCAGATGGCGTCGACATCCACCTCGATCGCGTCGTTGAGGAAACGGTCGAGCAGCACCGGCGAATCGTTGCTGACCTTGACCGCCTCGCGCATGTAGCGTTCGAGCTCGCGCTGCTCGTGCACGATTTCCATCGCGCGCCCGCCCAGCACATATGACGGCCGCACGACCAGCGGATAGCCGATCTCGTTGGCGGCAGCCAGCGCCTCGGCTTCGGTGCGCGCCGTCTTGTTGGGCGGCTGCTTCAGGTTCAAGCGATGCAGCATCTGCTGGAAGCGCTCGCGGTCCTCGGCCATGTCGATCATGTCCGGCGTCGTGCCGATGATCGGCACGCCGTTGGCTTCGAGATCGCGCGCGAGCTTCAACGGCGTCTGCCCGCCGTACTGCACGATCACGCCCCACGGCTTTTCGACGTGGACGATCTCAAGCACGTCTTCCAGCGTGAGCGGCTCGAAGTACAGGCGATCGGACGTGTCGTAGTCGGTGGACACCGTCTCCGGATTGCAGTTGACCATGATGGTTTCGAAGCCATCGTCGCGCAGCGCCATGGCGGCGTGCACGCAGCAATAGTCGAACTCGATGCCCTGCCCGATGCGGTTCGGTCCGCCGCCCAGCACCATGACCTTCTTGCGGTCGGTGGGCTCGGCTTCGCACTCGTCTTCATACGTCGAGTACATATACGCCGTCCTGGTCGAAAATTCGGCTGCGCAGGTATCGACGCGCTTGTAGACCGGGCGCACGCCCATCGCATGACGCGCGTTGCGGACCTGCGTCTCGGTGGCATGCATCAGGTGCGCCATGCGGCGGTCCGAGAAGCCCTTGCGCTTCAGTTCGCGCATGTCGTCTCGCGAAATCGATTCCAGCCTGCGCTTGTCGAGCATCAATTCGAGATCGACGATCTCCTTGATCTGGGAGAGGAACCAGCGATCGATCTTGGTGTGCGAGAACACTTCCTCGAGCGTCATGCCGATGCCGAAGGCATCCGCCACATACCAAAGCCGCTCGGCCCGCGGATACGCGAGCTCGTCGCCGATCGTGTCGGGATCGACCGTCTTCAGGTTGAAGCCGTCCACACCGGCCTCGAGCCCGCGCAGCGCCTTCTGCAGCGACTCCTGGAACGTGCGGCCGATGGCCATTACCTCGCCCACCGACTTCATCTGCGTAGTGAGGCGGTCGTCGGCCTGCTTGAACTTCTCGAACGCGAAGCGCGGCACCTTGGTGACCACGTAGTCGATCGACGGCTCGAACGACGCCGGGGTCTGCCCGCCAGTGATGTCGTTGCGCAATTCGTCGAGCGTGTAGCCGACGGCAAGCTTGGCCGCCACCTTGGCAATGGGGAAGCCGGTAGCTTTCGACGCCAGCGCGGATGAGCGCGACACGCGCGGATTCATCTCGATGACCAGCATTCGGCCATCGGCAGGATTCACCGCGAATTGCACGTTCGACCCGCCCGTATCCACGCCCACCTCGCGCAGCACCGCGATCGAGGCGTTGCGCATGATCTGGTATTCCTTGTCGGTGAGCGTCTGCGCCGGCGCCACCGTAATGGAGTCGCCCGTGTGCACGCCCATCGGGTCGAGGTTCTCGATCGAGCACACGATGATGCAGTTGTCCTTCTTGTCGCGGACAACCTCCATCTCGAACTCTTTCCAGCCGAGCAGCGATTCCTCGATCAGCATCTCATGGGTAGGCGAAAGATCGAGCCCGCGCTTCACCATCTCGACGAACTCGTCCTTGTTGTACGCGATACCGCCACCCGTGCCGCCCATCGTGAACGAGGGCCGCAGCACGGCGGGGAAGCCGATCGTCGCCTGCACTTCCAGCGCCTGCTCCACACTATGCGCGATGCCGGAGCGCGCGGAGCCAAGCCCGATGCGGGTCATGGCCGCCTTGAACTTCTCGCGGTCCTCGGCCTTGTCGATGGCCTTCTTCGACGCGCCGATCAGCTCGACGTCGAACTTGTTGAGGATGCCTTCGCGCGCGAGGTCGAGCGCGCAGTTCAGCGCCGTCTGGCCACCCATCGTGGGCAGCAGCGTATCGGGGCGCTCGAGTTCGATGATCTTGGCCACCATCTGCCAGGTGATGGGCTCGATGTACGTGACGTCGGCCATCTCCGGATCGGTCATGATCGTGGCCGGATTGCTGTTGACCAGGATGACGCGATAGCCCTCCTCGCGCAGCGCCTTGCAGGCCTGCGCGCCCGAATAGTCGAACTCGCACGCCTGCCCGATGATGATCGGGCCGGCGCCGATGATCAGAATGCTCTCGATGTCGGTGCGTTTGGGCATCGGAAGATCAGGCGCGCGCCTTGCCCTGTTCCATCAGCTGCGTGAAGCGATCGAAGAGGTAGCCGACATCGTGCGGGCCGGGGCTTGCTTCCGGGTGGCCCTGGAAGCAGAACACCGGCTTGTCCTTCCACGCGAAGCCCTGCAGGCTGCCGTCGAACAACGACACATGCGTCACGCGCACGTTGGCCGGGAGCGAGGCAGGATCCACTGCAAAACCATGGTTCTGGCTGGTGATCAGCACCTGCCCCGTCTCGCGATCGAGCACCGGATGGTTGGCGCCGTGATGGCCGAACTTCATCTTGAGCGTACGGCCGCCCGCCGCCAAGCCAAGCAGCTGATGGCCGAGGCAGATGCCGAACGTGGGGATGTCCGCCGCGATGATCTCGCGAATGGCCGCCACCGCGTAGTCACAGGGTTCCGGGTCACCGGGGCCGTTGGAGAGGAACACGCCGTCGGGCTTCATCGCCAGCACGTCGCGCGCCGGTGTCTGCGCGGGCACCACGGTGACGGCGCAGCCGCGTGCCGCCAGCATGCGCAGGATGTTGAACTTGACGCCGTAGTCATACGCGACGACGCGAAAGCGCGGCGCACCCATCACTGCGTAACCAAGTTTCAGGTCCCAGCAAGCCTGCGTCCATTCGTACGGCGCGGTGCAGGAGACCACCTTGGCGAGATCCTGTCCTGCCATCGACGGCGCGGCGCGCGCCCTGGCCAGCGCCTGTGCCGCGTCGGCGCCGACCCCGGCGCCGGCCCCGATGCAGCCGTTCTGCGCGCCGCGCTCGCGCAGGATGCGCGTCAACTTGCGCGTATCGAGGTCGGCGATGCCGACGATGTTGTTAGCCTGCAAGTACGCGGCGAGGTCCTGCTCGGAGCGCCAGTTCGACACGAGCCGCGGCAGGTCGCGGATCACGAGGCCTGCCGCAAACACGCGTGCGGACTCGATGTCCTGTGGGTTGACGCCGACATTCCCCACGTGCGGATAGGTAAGCGTGACGATCTGGCCCGCATACGAGGGGTCGGTCAGGATTTCCTGATAGCCCGTCATGCTGGTGTTGAACACGACCTCGCCGACCGTGCTGCCCGACGCGCCGATCGCACGGCCGTGGAACACCGTGCCGTCCGCCAGCACCAGCAATGCTGGCACCACCGGCGCGAACAGCGCAGGCGGAACGGCGGCAGGAGTGGCTGGATCGGGCATGGCGGGCTTCGATGAACGTCGGTGCGTGCTGCGGGCTGCGGGCGGCGATTGGCGGCATCACCGCGCGGCAGGGGTGCTTTGGGTCGCGGACGTGCAAAGGGGAAGGCCTTCGCCTTCCCCGCAATTCAGTCCGAATTATACCGCGAAATGTCCGCGGCCCGGCAGGTGCCGATCAGTACGAGGCGGTAAACCCGCCGTCGACGTAGAGGAGGTGCCCCGTGACGTAGCTGGCCGCATCGGAGGCCAGGAACACTGCCGCCCCGGCAATCTCGGGCGGGTTGCCCCAGCGCCCGGCCGGAGTGCGCTTTCCCACCCACGCCGAGAACTCGGCGTTGTTGATCAGTGCCGTGTTCATGTCCGTCTTGAAGAAACCCGGCGCGATGCCGTTGACCTGCACGTTGTGCGGGGCCGCTTCCACGGCCAGCGCGCGCGTCAGCATCTTGAGCGCGCCCTTGCTGACGGCGTAGGGCACGATGTTGGGCCGCCCGATGTCGGAGGCCAGCGAACAGATGTTGATGATCTTGCCGCGTCGCCGCGCCTGCATCCCCGGCAGCACCGCGCGGATCATCAGGAACGGGCCGTCCAGGTTGGCGGCCTGCAGCGTGCGCCACTCTTCCAGCGAAAAATCCGGCAGCAACTTACGGTTATTCATAGCCGCATTGTTGACGAGGATGTCGACCGGGCCGACGGTGCGCTCGATCTCCGCCACCTTGGCGGTGACGGCCGCTTCGTCCGTGACGTCGAACGCGCAGAGGCTGGCCTGGTGCCCGGCGCCCTGCAGTTGCGCCAATGCGGCATCGAGTTTTTCGCGGTTGCGGCCGTTGATCACCACGCGCGCGCCGGCCGCGGCGAGACCTTGCGCGATCGCGAGACCCAGGCCGCCGCCGCCGCCGGTGATGAGCGCCACGCGCCCGGAAAGATCAAAGGGATGTGCATTCACGCGGGGTGTCTCCAGGAGAAAGCCGACAACGACGAATCAGCGCAGGCGGAGCACGTCGCGCATGTCGACGAGCCCGGTCTGGCCGGCGGCGCGCCGCGCCGCGACGAAATGCACGGCACGCAAGGCGCCGGCGGCGAAATTATGGCGGGACGTGGCGCGATGGCTGATCTCGATGCGCTCGCCGGTACCCGCATAGACGACGGTGTGCTCGCCGACGACGTCGCCGCCACGCAACGTGGCGAAGCCGATCGTGCCGGCCTTGCGTTCACCCGTGACGCCTTCGCGCGCCAGCACTGCCACGTCAGGCAGTTGCACACCAAGGCCTGCTGCCGCCGCTTCGCCGAGGCGCAACGCCGTGCCGGAGGGCGCATCCACCTTGTACCGGTGATGCATCTCGACGATCTCGATGTCAAAGTCGGGACCCAGCGTTCGCGCGGCCGTCTCGACCAGCGCCAGCAGCACGTTGACGCCGACGCTCATGTTGGCGGCGAACATCACGGGGATCTGCGTCGCGAACTGTGCCAGCGCGGCGCGCTCAGCGTCGTTCAACCCGGTGGTGCCGACCACGGCAGCCACGCGCGCCTTGGCGCACGCGGCGAGATGGAGCAAGGTGCCGGCGGGACGCGTGAAGTCGATCAGCACATCCGCGGCCGCGAGTGCTGCAGAGACATCGCTGGTGACGCGGACACCGGTGGCATGGCCGGTGCGTTCGCCCGGATCGCGGCCAAGTTCGGGACTGCCGGGAATGTCGAGCGCTCCGGCCAAACGGCAACCCGGATCGTGCAGCACAGCCTCGACCAGCGCCTGCCCCATGCGGCCCCCGGCGCCCGCAACGACCACGCGCACCGGTGCGGCCATCAGGGGGTGGGCGGCGCGGAGGGATCGCCGATGCGGCGGAACCAGTCGATGATCTTGCCGACGAAGCCGGCGTCCTGGCCGAACGGATCCTCGGGCAGCGAACGCTGGGCGGCCAGGCGATTCAGCTCCTGCGCCGACTGCGGCATTTCGTCGCCTTCCCAGCGCGCCAGCAGGTCGTCGGTGAAGTAGACGGTGAAGAGGCGTTGCTCCTGCACGCGTCCGCGCTGGCTGAATTGATAGACGTAGTCCCACCGGTTTTCGCGGAACACCGTCATCACGAGCGGCGTGCCCAGCGCAAGGCGGACCTGCTGCCGCGTCTGTCCCACCTTCAGCCGGTCCACCATGTCCTGCGACAGGAAGTTGCCCTGGTTGATGTCGAGCCGGTACACGCCGAGCTGCGTGATGATCGGCAGGTAGGTCTCGAACACGTTGGGCGTGGACGACGGCGTTGCGCACGCGGTCAGCGCCAGCAATGCCATCGCGGCGCCAAGCCGGCGCGTATGTGACTTCAGGTCGGTAAAAGGTTGCGGCACAGGCGTCTGATCGAGGTCGTTCGACGGAGGTTCATCGGCGGCGGCGGCGGATATCTACGATGGCGCGGCAAGCCGGGTTACGCGCTATTATAGCTTTTCGATCCTCAGGTTTTCCGTCCCATGAGCTCACCACAGGATCTCAAGAGCGCCGGCCTCAAGGCCACGTTGCCGCGCCTCAAGATCATCAACCTCTTCGAGGCGTCGAAGGTCCGGCATCTGACGGCCGAGGACGTCTACAAGATGCTGCTGTCCGACGGGCTCGACATCGGCCTCGCCACGGTCTACCGGGTGCTGACCCAATTCGAGCAGGCCGGACTCCTCGTCCGGCACCACTTCGAGTCGGGCAAGGCAGTTTTCGAGTTGAACCAGGGCACGCACCACGATCACCTCGTGTGCCTGCAGTGCGGCCGCGTCGAGGAGTTCTACGACGCCGACATCGAGAAACGCCAGATCAGAATCGCCCGCGAGCGGGGCTTCGAGATCAGCGAGCACGCGCTCTATCTCTACGCCGACTGCACCAAACCCCGGTGCCCGCACAAGAAGTAACGGCGCGCGTCAGTCGTCCACATTCCGCCGGTTGAAGTCGGCCAGCCGGAAGCCCAGCAGGTACAAGGAAGCGAAGTAGACGAAGGCCGCCGCCACGATGATGCCGGCCAGGCGCCCCACCTTCGACCACAGGCCGGCCTCCAGCCAAAACGTCGCCGGTCCTGCCATCCAGAACAGCAGGCCCGCCAGTGCGCCCAGCGCCACCACCAGCTTGCACACGAACATGAACCAGCCCGCGTGCGGCACAAAATAGCCGGCGCGGCGCAGGAACCAGAACAGCAGCAGCGCGTTGATCGTGGCCCCGAGGCTCGTCGCCAGTGTCAGCCCAGCATGACCCAGCCGCCACATCAGCATCAGCGCCAGCGCCTGCGTGACGAAGACGGTGAAGAACGCGATCCGCACGGGGGTTTTCAGGTTCTGCCGCGCATAGAACCCGGGCGCCAGGATCTTGACGAGGATCAGCCCCAGCAGGCCCACGCTGTACCCCAGCAACGCCTCGCGCGTTTGCCAGACGTCGTTCACGTTGAATTTGCCGTACTGGTATAGCGTGGAGATCAGCGGCAGCGCCAGCAGCCACAGCGCGACGGCCGCCGGCAAGGCCAGCAGGAAGGCGAGGCGCAGCCCCCAGTCGAGCAGCGAGGAATACTCGATTTGGTTGGCATCGCTGTGATGCTTGGCGAGCGAAGGCAGCAGTACAGTGCCCAGCGCCACGCCCAGCAGCGCGCTCGGAAACTCCATCAGCCGGTCCGCGTACGTGATCCACGAGATGCGGCCGTCGCCCAGCAAGGCCGCCCACTGCGTGTTGAGCAGCGCGGAAATTTGCGCGGCGGACACACCGATCAATGCCGGTCCCATCGCCCGCAGCACGCGCCGCACGCCCTCGTCGCGCCAGTTGAAGGCGAGACGCGGCAACATGCCGATGCGCGCCAGCGGCGCGATCTGCAGCAGCAGTTGCGCCACACCACCGATGAACACGCCCCATGCCAGCGCCAGGATCGGCGGATCGAAGTAGCGCGACAGGAAGATCGCGGCGAAGATGACCGACAGGTTGAGCAGCACCGGCGTGAAGGCGGGGATCGCGAATCGCCGGTAAACGTTGAGCACGCCCCCCGCCAGCGACACCAGCGACACGAACAGGATGTACGGGAACACGATCCGGATCATGTCCGCCGTCAGTTCCACCTTGCCCGGCGTGGCCGCGAAGCCGCTGGCCAGCAGGTAGACGAGCCAGGGTGCCGCCAGGACCCCAACGGCGGTGACGCCCAGCAGCACGACGGCCAGCAGCGTCCCCACCCGGCCGACCAGGTCCCGGGTGGCATCCGCGCCCCGCTGCCGGTGGTATTCCGCCAGGATCGGCACGAAAGCCTGCGAAAACGCCCCTTCGGCGAACATCCGGCGGAGGATGTTGGGCAGCCGGAAGGCCGCCTCGAAGGCATCCATCTGGGCCCCCGCCCCGAAAAAGGCCGCCTTGAGGCTCTCGCGGACGAGTCCCGTGACCCGGGAAATGAGGGTCATCCCGCTGACGGTGGACAGGGCGCGGAGGAGGTTCAAGGAGGGAAAGGGCGGGAGGTTCGCGGCCCGGGAGGCGTTTGGCGGTGCCAAGGCCTTGTCGAACCAGCGAAAAAAGGCTATTATCCTTGGCTTGGTTCGATTTTTCCAACTGTAGTCGCAGGAAGCAACTTCGAGCAACTTCGTAGGCGCCCGCGGCACGAAAACCCGAACACCACCCATTTTCAATCCAGGGACACTGATTCCATGGCCAATTCGGCGCAAGCAAAAAAGCGCGCCCGCCAGGCAGAGGCAACGCGCAAGCGTAATGCCAGCCTGAAGTCGGAGCTGCGCACCGCGGTAAAGAAGGTGAAGAAAGCCATCGTCGTCGGCGACAAGGCTGCCGCCACCAAGATGATGCAGGAATCGCAGGCGGTGATGGACAAGATCGCCGACAAGAGGATCGTGCACAAGAATCTCGTTTCGCGTACCAAGTCGCGCCTGTCGGGTGCCATCAAGGCGCTGGCCTGATCGTCGAATCGTTCCGCGATCCGCAAAAAGGCGCCGGCAACGGCGCCTTTTTCGTTGCGGACCCCATGATAAAGTCCCGTTTTGAATGAGGTAGATGCGCGTGCAATCGCTGTTCTCTGCACCCAACTTCGCCCAACGCCCATGACCCCCGCGCCGCCCAAGCACTTCCTGCAGTGCAAGGATTTCACGCAGGACGAGTACGCGCATCTCTTCCTGCGCACGCGCTGGATCAAGGAGCGGTTCAAGCGCTACGAGCTCTACCAGCCGCTGCGCGACCGCACGCTGGCCATGGTGTTCGAGAAGTCCTCGACGCGCACCCGCGTGTCCTTCGAGGCGGGGATGAACCAGCTGGGCGGCATCGCGATCAACTTGAATCGCGGCGACACCCAGCTTTCGCGCGGCGAACCCATCGAGGACGTGGCCCGAGTGATCTCCCGCATGGTCGACGTGGTGATGATCCGCACGTTCGAGCAATCAATCATCGACCGCTTCGCCGCGCATTCGCGCGTGCCGGTGATCAACGGGCTCACCAACGAATACCACCCGTGCCAGATCCTGGCCGACATCTACACGTATATCGAGCGTCGCGGTTCCATTGCCGGCAAGACGGTGGCGTGGGTCGGCGACTCCAACAATGTCTGCAGCACGTGGCTGCAGATGGCCGCCATCCTCGACTTCAAGGTCCATGTCTCCACGCCACCCGGCTACGAGATCGAGCGCGTCGGCGCGGGCACGGGCTCGGGGGCTGGCACCTACTACGAATCGTTCGCCGACCCGATGGACGCGTGCCGCGGCGCCGATCTCGTCACTACCGACGTGTGGACCAGCATGGGCTTCGAGGCCGAGAACGAAGTGCGCAAGCGTGCATTCGCCGACTGGTGCGTGGACGCCGACATGATGGCGCAGGCGAAACCCGATGCCCTTTTCATGCACTGCCTGCCGGTGCATCGCGGCGAGGAGGTGACGGCCGACGTGATCGATGGCCCGCAAAGCGTGGTGTGGGATGAAGCCGAGAATCGCCTGCACGCGCAGAAGGCCCTGCTTGAATACCTGGTGTGCGGGCACGTCGAGGTCTGACGGTTCGCGGCACTGCGTCAAAACACGTCATGGAGGCAACGCCATGCAGCACCTATTCCTGAAGAGCATCCTCGTCGCGGCCGCGCTTGCGATTGCCGCGTCCGCGCCCGCACAGACCTGGCCCGAGAAGCCCATACGCTTCGTGATGTCCGCACCCGCGGGCAGCTCCATCGACGTGCTCGGCCGCACGATCGCCGACAAGCTGAAGGATCGACTCGGCCAGCCGGTGATCGTCGAGAACAAGCCGGCGGCCGGCGGAACCGTGGCCACCGACGACATCGCCAAGGCGCCGCCGGATGGCTACGCGATGGTGCTGGCGTTCAACGGCCCGCTGTCGATCACGCCGCTGCTGCGCCGTGTGCCCTACGATGTCAGCAAGGATTTGGCGCCCGTCATCATTACGTCGAGCCAGCCCAACGTGCTCGCCGTCAATGCGCAACTGCCCGCAAAGGACCTGAAGGAACTCGTCGCCTACGCGAAGGCCAATCCGGGCAAGCTCAACTTTGCATCGGTGGGTGCCGGCAGTTCGTCGCATCTCAATGCGGAACTGCTGAAGTCGTTGGCGGGCATCGACATCGTGCATGTGCCGTTCAACGGGTCGCCGCCCGCCGTCACGTCCACCGTGCAGGGCGAAACCCAGATACTGTTCGCGGTGATGCAGCCGCTGCAGCCGCAGATCCAGGCGGGCAAGCTGCGTCCGATCGCCGTCACGTCTCCCAAGCGCTTCCCGCTCTTGCCCGATCTGCCGAGCATCGCCGAGAGCGGCTACCCCACGTTCGAGGCGCTGGCGTGGAACGGCGTGCTGGTGCCGGCGGGCACGCCCAAGCCGGTGATCGCGCGGTTGAATGCGGAGATCAATGCAATCCTGAAACAGCCCGACGTCATGCAGAAGATGAATGCCGCAGGCTTCGATCTTGTCGGCGGCACGCCGGAGGATTTCGGTGCGCTGATCAAGGCCGAGACCGCCAAATGGGCACCCGTCATCAAGAGCGCGAACATCAAAATAGATTAATGTCCCCCCGAAGGCGCCTTCGGCGCCCTCCCCCCTTAGGGGGGCACCCCGCCTTGGGGCGGCGGGGTAGGCTCCCCCGAAGGCGCCCATGGCGCCCTCCCCCCTTAGGGGGCACCCCCCTTGGGGCGGCCCGGCGGCGGGGTAGGCTCCCACGACGGCGCCTGCGGCGTGGTGCGGACTACTCGGGGCGCTTCTTTTCCTTCGTGAGCTGCGGCAGCGGCGAATTGTCCGACGGTGCCAGCAGCCCCAGCTTCGAGTACATCATCAGCTTCTCGCGCGTATCCACGATGTCGAGGTTGCGCATCGTCAGTTGCCCGATGCGATCCTGCGGCGTGAAGAACGCGGCGCCCTTCTCCATCGTCAACCGTTCGGGCTTGTAGGTGAGGTTGGGGCTCGTCGTGTCGAGGATCGAATAGTCATTGCCACGACGCAGTTCGATCGTCACATCACCCGAGATAGGCCGCGCCACCCAGCGCTGCGCCGTCTCGCGCAGCATGATCGCCTGCGGATCGAACCAACGGCCTTGATACAGCAACCGGCCGAGCCGGCGCCCGCTGTCGCGATACTGCTCGATCGTGTCCTCGTTGTGGATGCCGGTCACAAGGCGCTCGTAGGCGATGTAGAGCAGTGCCATGCCGGGCGCCTCGTACACGCCGCGGCTCTTGGCTTCGATGATCCGGTTCTCGATCTGGTCGCTCATGCCAAGGCCATGGCGACCGCCGATGATGTTGGCTTCGAGTAGCAGCGTCACTTCGTCGCTGAAGGTCACGTCATTGAGCGCTACCGGCCGGCCTTCCTCGAAGCGCACGGTGACCGTTTCCGCCTTGATTGCAACATCGTCACGCCAGAACGCCACGCCCATGATCGGCTGGACGATCTTCATCCCCTGGTCGAGGAACTCGAGATCCTTGGCTTCGTGCGTGGCGCCAAGTACGTTCGAATCGGTGGAGTAGGCCTTCTCCGAACTCATCTTGTAGCCGAAACCGGCCTTGTTCAGGTACTCGGACATCTCCCTGCGGCCGCCCAGCTCGTCGATGAATCTGGCATCGAGCCACGGCTTGTAGATGCGCAGGCTCGGATTAGCGAGCAGGCCATACCGATAGAAGCGCTCGATGTCGTTGCCCTTGAACGTGCTGCCGTCGCCCCAGATGTTGACGTCATCCTCGCGCATGGCGGTGACCAGCATCGTGCCGGTGATAGCGCGGCCGAGCGGCGTCGTGTTGAAGTACGTGACACCTGCGGTGGAAATGTGGAACGCGCCGGATTGCAATGCGGCGATGCCTTCGGCGACGAGCGCGGCGCGGCAATCGACGAGACGCGCGAGTTCCGCGCCATAGGCCAGCGCGCGGCGCGGAATGTCGTCGTAGTCGGGCTCGTCCGGTTGCCCGAGGTTGGCCGTGTACGCATAGGGAATCGCCCCCTTCGCGCGCATCCAGTGCAGCGCGGCACTGGTGTCGAGCCCGCCGGAAAAGGCGATGCCGACT
>JBBQEY010000026.1:0-22720 GCA_038321425.1 Burkholderiales bacterium
GCGGCGCGTGCACTGTGGTCCTTGCGCTACTCGATCCTGACAATCACGCGTTGACGTGGCAACCCGTCAATGCCTGCATCCGCCTGCTGCCGTCGGTGGCCGGCAAGGCCGTATTTACTGTCGAGTCGCTGGCCACTGCCGACGGCGAACTGCATCCGGCTCAGCGCGCCATGGTGGACTGTCACGGTTCGCAGTGCGGCTTCTGCACGCCGGGCTTCACGATGAGCCTCTTCGGCTTGTACAAGACCGTGCGTAACCCCGCGCGCGGTGCCATCGAGGATGCGTTGTCCGGCAACCTGTGCCGGTGCACCGGCTATCGTCCCATCGTGGAGGCGGCGGAGGCGATTGGAAACATGCCGGCGCCCGCGGACTGGCGCGGACCGGCAGGCGCCGATGAAGCGCCCTTGCGCGCAGCATTGGCGGGCATCGCCGACGATGTGCAACTCCACTATGCGGCAGCAGGTGCCACCTGGTTTGCCCCGCGCACGCTGGCGGAGCTCGCCGCCACCGTCGCGGCGAACCCCGGCGCGCAAATCGTCGCGGGCGCGACCGATGTCGGGCTGTGGGTCACCAAACACCACCAGGACCTGGGCGACATCGTGTACGTCGGCGACGTCGCGGAGCTGCACCGCGTTGCCACCACGGCCACGCATCTCGAAATCGGCGCTGCGGCCAGCCTCACCGCCGCGTTCGCGGCACTGGATGTGGAGTGGCCGGAATTGCACGAGGCGTGGGTGCGCTTCGCCTCGGTGCCCATCCGCAATAGCGGCACGCTGGGAGGCAATGTCGCCAATGGCTCACCCATCGGCGACTCGATGCCGGCGCTGGTGGCACTTCGCGCCTCGGTCACCCTGCAACACGGCACCGCGACGCGCGAACTGCCGCTCGAGGACCTGTACCTCGCCTACCAGAAGACGGCGCTGGCACCCGGCGAGTTCGTCGCGCGCATTCGCGTGCCGCTGCGTGCGCCCGGCACGCTGGTGCGGGCCTACAAGATCAGCAAGCGCTTCGACCAGGACATCTCGGCGGTCTTCGCCTGCTTCGCGTTGACGATGGCCGGCGCTTCGATTGCGTCCGCGCGTATCGGCTGTGGTGGCGTGGCGGCAACACCGAAGCGTGCACGCGCGACGGAAGCCCTGCTCACGGGCAACACATGGGACGACGCCCTCGCCGAAGCCGCTGCGGCAGCACTGGCCGCCGAATTCTCGCCGATCGGTGACATGCGCGCGTCGGCCGACTATCGCCGCACCGTTCTCGGCAACCTGTTGCGGCGCTTCCGCATCGAGACACGCGTAGCACCTGCGGGTTCCATAGCCGTCACGCGCGTCGAGCAGGTCATGCAGGCCGCCGACTGACGCCGCGATGAACGCCCGGCATCCACGTTCCGCCAACCCGGCTGCCGCCCGCGGCGCGGGCATCGTCGGGGCGGACGTGCCGCACGATTCAGCGGCGCTGCACGTCACCGGGGGCGCGCATTACACTGACGACCTGCCGGAGCCCCGCGGCACGCTGCATCTCGCGCTGGGGACGAGCCCTGTGGCCCACGGACGCCTGCGCGACGTCGACCTCGCCGCCGTGCGCGCGGCGCCGGGCATCGTCGACGTGATCACGGCGGCCGACATCCCCGGCATCAACGATGTCGGCCCCATCCAGCATGACGATCCGGTGTTTGCAGACGATATCGTGCAGTTCGTCGGTCAGCCGGTCTTCGCGGTGGCCGCCACCAGTGTGAACGCCGCACGCCGCGCAGCGCGCCTCGCCCGCTACGACATCCTGCCCCTGCCGCCCATCCTCACCATCGCCGACGCGATGGCGGCGCAATCGTTCGTGCTGCCGCCGGTGCATGTCACGCGTGGTGATGCCACTGCGGCGCTCGCACGTGCACCGCACCGGCTGCAGGGCACCGTCGAGTGCGGCGGCCAGGATCACTTCTACCTCGAAGGCCAAATCGCGCTGGCCATTCCGCGCGAACGCGGCGGGATGCACATCCACACGTCCACGCAGCATCCCGGCGAAGTGCAGCACATGGTGGCGCACGTGCTGGGGCTCTCCGCGCACGATGTCGTCGTCGAATGCCGGCGCATGGGCGGTGGTTTCGGCGGCAAGGAAACGCAGATGTCGCTCTTCGCGTGTGCTGCCGCGCTCGTGGCGCAGCGCACGGGCCGCGCCGCCAAGCTGCGCCTCGACCGCGATGACGACATGCGCTCCACGGGCAAGCGGCATGCGTTTGCGTACCAGTACGACGTGGGCTTCGACGCCGAGGGCCACATCCTCGGCCTCGACCTGACGCTCGCGTCGCGCTGCGGGTTTTCGGCGGATCTTTCCGGTCCCGTCAACGATCGCGCCGTGTTCCACGTCGACAACACGTACTGGCTACCCGACGTCGCGCTGCACAGCTTCCGCTGCAAGACCAATACCGTGTCGGATACCGCGTTCCGCGGCTTCGGCGGCCCGCAGGGCATGTTCCCGATCGAACACATCGTGGACGAGATCGCCCGCGCCCTTCGCGTCGATCCCCTCGATGTGCGCATCGCCAACCTCTATGGCACCACGACGCGCAACGTCACGCCGTTCGGCATGACCATCGAGGACAACATCGCGCCCGCGCTGATCGCGCAGCTCGAAGTGTCATCGCGCTATCGCGCCCGGCGGCAGGAAGTCGCCGCTTGGAACGCCGCCAATCCGGTGATCAAGCGCGGCATCGCGCTGACGCCGGTCAAGTTCGGCATCTCGTTCACGGCCACGCACTACAACCAGGCCGGGGCGCTGCTGCACCTGTACAGCGATGGCACGTTGCTGCTGAACCACGGCGGCACCGAGATGGGCCAGGGTCTCTTCACCAAAGTCGCGCAAGTGGTGGCGCAAGAACTGGGCGTGGCATTCGACACGGTGCGCGTGTCGGCGTCGGATACCAGCAAGGTGCCCAACGCCTCGCCCACAGCCGCGTCATCGGGCAGCGACCTCAACGGCATGGCTGCGCGTAACGCCGCGCGAACGCTGCGGGATCGCCTCGTCGCCTTTGCGGCGCGTCAATTCGATTGCGACCCGCAGCTCGTCGAGTTCAATGACGGCGTGGTCACCGCCGGCGACAAGACGCTACCCTTCGCCGAGCTGGCGCGCATGGCCTACATGGCGAGGGTGCAGTTGTCGGCCACCGGGTTCTACGCCACGCCCAAGATCCACTACGATCGCAAGACGCTCACGGGGCGGCCGTTTTTCTACTTCGCCTACGGCGCCGCCGTGGCGGAGGTGGCCATCGACACGCTGACCGGCGAACACCGGCTGCTGGCCGTGGACATCCTGCACGATGCCGGTACGTCGCTCAACCCGGCGCTGGACCGCGGCCAGATCGAGGGCGGCTTCATCCAGGGGTGGGGCTGGCTGGCGATGGAAGAATTGTGGTGGAACGAGCGCGGCGAGTTGAAGACCTTCGCGCCCTCCACTTACAAGATTCCCACCGTGCACGACGTGCCCGCGCATTTCCGCGTCGACTTTTTCGACGCACCCAACCGCGAGGACACGATCTACCGGTCGAAGGCCGTCGGCGAACCCCCGCTCATGCTGGCGCTGTCGGGCTTCCAGGCGCTACGCGATGCGATCGCCAGCGTCGGCGTGGCCGGCATGGCGCCGCGTCTCGATGCACCGGCCACGGACGAGCGCATCCTCGCTTCAATAACTGAATTGCGTCAACGCGCGGTGCCCCATGGCTGAGTGGATCGACGTCCTGCGCGAGCGCGTGGCGCGCGACGGCCGCGTCGTCCTCGTGACCGTCGTACACACGAGCGGGTCGGCACCGCGCGCGGCGGGCACCACGATGGTGGTAGCGGCCGTTGACGTCTTCGGCACCATCGGCGGCGGGCACCTCGAGTACGAGGCACTGCGCATGGCGCGCAATGCCATCACCGACACCAGCGCGACAGGCGCGTGGATCGTACGCTTTCCGCTGGCCGCGCGCCTCGGTCAATGCTGCGGCGGCGTGGCCACGATCGCCTTCAAAGTCGTGCAGCGCAGCGACATGACGTGGCTCGACGTCGCCAGCACCTGCCTGCGTACGCACACACCGGTGGCGCTGGTGTCGCGCATCGGCAACGATGCAGCACCGATGCTCGTCAGCGCCGACAATGTCACCGGATCACTGGGTGCGGTCGCGGAGGATTCCGCGGCCATCGCCAGTGCCCGCCACCACCTGGCGGCCGGTACAACCGGTGCCATGATGCTGGGCGCCGCCACACGCGGAGGCGCGACGTTGATGCTCCATGTCGCGCCGCCGCCCGACTTCAACGTGCTGGTCTTCGGCAACGGCCATGTGGGCCGCGCGCTGGTACAGGTGTTCGGCGCGCTGGACATCGCGGTGCGGTGGATCGACGGCCGCGAGCAAGATTTTCCGGCGATCGTGCCACCCAACATCGACATGGTGATTACCGACGACCCGGTCGCCGAACTCGACGCGGCACCGCGGGGCGCGTTCATCCTGATCCTCACCCACAGCCACGATCTCGACTACGCTTTGACGCAGGCCGCGCTGCAGCGGGAAGACTGGCGCTATATCGGGCTGATCGGCTCGCGGTCGAAGCGCAACCAGTTCGAAAAACGGCTGGCCGCGCGCGGAACGTCGCCGGCCGCGCTTGCCCGCATCGTGTGCCCGATCGGCGTGCTGCCGGGAACGATCATCCGCAGCAAGGAACCGGGCGCCATCGCAGTAGGCGTCGTGGCCGAAATCCTGGCACTGCGCGAGGCCGCGATGGCACAGCCAAGTCCGCAGGCCGTGACCACCACGTCGGTACACGCATTGCATGCGGCCGGCACCACGCCATCACGAATGCCACGCTCATGAACGACGCAGCGGTCACGCCGCGCCTGCAACTGACCGGCATCACCAAGGCCTATCCCGCGGTGATCGCCAACCAGGACGTAAACCTGACGGTAATGCCCGGCGAGATCCACGCGGTATTGGGCGAAAACGGCGCCGGCAAGTCGACGCTGATGAAGATCATCTACGGCGCGGTAGCGCCGGACACCGGCATCATCGCGTGGGAAGGCACGCAAGTCGCCATTGCCAATCCTGCGCGTGCGCGGAAGCTCGGCATCGGCATGGTTTTCCAGCATTTCTCGTTGTTCGAAACGCTCACGGTCGCCGACAACATCGCGCTGGCGTTAGAACGTGACCGCAGCGGCGCAGACCTTCCGGCGCGGATCCGTGAGGTCTCTGCCCGCTACGGCTTGCCGCTCGACCCCGACCGCCACGTGCACACGATGTCGGTCGGCGAACGACAGCGCGTCGAGATCGTACGCTGCCTGTTGCAGGACCCGCGGCTCCTCATCATGGACGAGCCCACGTCGGTGCTGACGCCGCAAGCGGTGGAGAAGCTGTTCGAGACCTTGCGCCGCCTGGCCGCCGAAGGCTGCAGCATCCTCTACATCAGCCACAAGCTCGACGAGATCCGAGCGCTGTGCCACAAGGCCACCGTGCTGCGTGGCGGCAAGGTCACCGGCACCTGCGATCCGCGCCAGGAATCATCCACGTCACTGGCGCGGATGATGATCGGCAGCGACCTGCCGCATCCGCAGCATCGCGCCGCGCAGGCGGGTGCGGATGCGCTGGTGGTCCGCGAACTTTCGCTGCCGGCGGACGATCCCTTCGGCACGCCGCTCACCAACATCAGCCTCTCGGTCCGCATCGGCGAGATCGTCGGCATCGCCGGCGTGTCGGGCAACGGCCAGAAGGAGCTGATGGCCGCCTTGTCCGGCGAGCGCCGCATCGACGATGCCACGCAAATCACGCTGCTTGGCAAGGCCGCCGGTCACCTCGATGCCGCGCAGCGACGCTCACTCGGTTTTGCGTTCGTACCAGAAGAACGACTCGGCCGTGGTGCTGTGCCCGAGATGTCGCTGGCCGACAACGCGCTGCTCACCGCGCATCGGCAGCAACTGGTCCATCACGGCTTCGTGCGGCAGGATGCCGTGCGCGCGTATGCCGTCGACACCATCCGCGACTACGGCGTCAAGGCCGGCGGTCCCGATACCGCGGCGCGCAGCCTTTCGGGCGGCAACCTGCAGAAGTACATCGTCGGCCGCGAGATCCGGCAACATCCGACGATGATGATCGCCGCGCAGCCGACGTGGGGCGTTGACGTTGGCGCTGCCGCGCAGATCCGGCAGGCGCTGATCGACCTGCGCGACCGCGGGGTGGCGGTGCTGGTCGTGTCGGAGGAGTTGGATGAGCTCTTCGAGATCTGCGACCGGCTGGCGGTGATTGCTCGCGGGCGCCTGTCCGAAGCCAAGCCGGTGCGCGACACCAACGCTGCCGAGATCGGCCTGCTGATGTCCGGTTCGTTCATCGCGCCGGGCACCGAGGCTGAGCGTACCTTCTCACCCGCCGGCATGATCTGACATCCGATGCGCTTTCGTCTCGAACCCCGCCCCGAACCCTCGCGCCTGGCCGGATGGCTGTCGCCCGTGGTGGCCACGATTGCCGTGCTGGCCATCGGCTTCGTGCTGTTCTCCGCGATGGGCAAGAACCCGTGGCACGCGCTGTATGTGTTTTTCATCGAGCCGGTGGACACCCTCTACGACGTCGGCGAGCTGCTGCTGAAGGCCAGCCCGATCATGTTGTGCGCCGTCGGCCTCGCCATCGGCTATCGCGCCAATGTCTGGAACATCGGCGCGGAGGGCCAGCTCATCATGGGCGCCATCTTCGGCGGCGGCGTGGCGCTCGCTTTCCACGACTCAACATCGCCGCTGGTGCTGCCGCTGATGCTCGTCGCAGGGTTGCTGGGCGGCATGGCATGGGCCGCGATCCCCGCGTTCCTGCGCACGCGCTTCAACGCCAACGAAATCCTCGTTTCACTGATGCTGGTGTACGTGGCCGCGTTCATCCTGTCACTGCTCGTGCACGATGCATGGCGCGATCCGGAAGGCTTCAACTTCCCGCAATCGAAAATGTTCACCGACGTCGCGCTGCTGCCCAACATGGTGGCCGAGACGAGGCTCAACGTCGGTTTCCTGTTGGCGCTGGCCGCGGTGGCGCTGGGCTGGGTGTTCATGCGCAAGAGCTTGGTCGGCTACCAGATGCGCGTGGCCGGCTTGGCACCCGCGGCCGCCAACTATGCCGGCATTTCCGCGCGGCGCACCGTGTGGCTCGGCATGCTGATCGGCGGCGGCTGCGCAGGACTGGCGGGTGTGGGCGAAGTGGCGGGCCCCATCGGGCAATTGCTGCCGATCGTGTCGCCCGGCTACGGCTTCGCGGCGATCATCGTGGCCTTCGTCGGACGGTTGCATCCGGTGGGCATCTTCTTCGCCAGCCTGCTGATGTCGCTCCTCTACCTGGGCGGCGAGGCGGCCCAGATGCAGCTGGCACTGCCCTCGTCGGTCACCGGACTCTTCCAGGGAACACTGCTGCTCTTCCTGCTGGCCGCCGACGTGTTCATCAATTTCCGGTTGCGCGTGATTTATCCCGCGGTCACCCCCGCGAAGGCCGTTTGATGGACCACCTCGCGCAACTGCTGATCCTGACGCTGGCGGCCGGCACGCCGCTCGTGTTTGCTGCCCTCGGCGAACTCGTCACCGAAAAATCCGGCGTGCTGAACCTCGGCGTGGAGGGCATGATGCTGGTCGGTGCCGTCGTCGCGTTCATCGTGGCGGCCACTACCAAGTCGCCGTGGCTTGGCGTGCTGGCGGGCATGCTGGCCGGGGCCGCGCTGTCGCTCGTCTTCGCGTTCGTCGCGTTGTCGCTGCAGGCCAACCAGGTGGCCTCGGGCCTGGCACTTTCGCTGTTCGGGATCGGGCTCTCGGCGTTCATCGGCCTCGAGTACGTCAGCGTCGTGATCGAGCCGATCAGGCCGTGGGTGTTGCCGGGCCTCACCGACCTGCCGGTGGTCGGCGCCATGCTCTTCGGCCACAGTCCGCTCGTCTACCTGTCGCTGGCGCTGTTCGGGCTCATCCAGTGGTTCCTGTTCCATTCGCGCGCCGGCCTCATCCTGCGCGCTGTCGGCGAGTCGCCGCAATCGGCGCACGCGATCGGCTATCCGGTAATGCGCATCCGCTACCTGGCCGTGATGTTCGGCGGCGCCTGCGCCGGAATCGGCGGCGCCTACCTGTCGCTGGTCTACAACCCGTCGTGGACGGAAGGCATGACCGCCGGCCGTGGCTGGATCGCGCTGGCGCTGGTCGTGTTCGCCACGTGGAAGCCGTGGCGGGTGCTGGCCGGCGCGTACCTCTTCGGCGGCGTCACGCTGGCGCAATTCCAGGCGCAGGGGATGGGCGTGGACATCCCGTCGCAGTACCTGTCGATGCTGCCGTACATCGCCACGATCCTGGTGCTGGCCTTCATTTCGCGCGACGCCACCACGATCAAATTGAATGCCCCGGCATCACTGGGCAAATCGTTCCATCCCTACAGCTGAAACGCGTTGCCGACAGCGTAGAATCCGTTGCGTTTTCACCGTCCCGACCGCCACCGTTGCCCCACCCGACCCCGTCCCAGGAGACCGCCATGAACCGCTCCACCCGCCGCATCACGCTGGCCCTGTTCGCCGCCAGCGTCGTCGCGTTTGCCACGCCCGCCAGCGCCCAGCCCAAAGCCGGCGAACCGCTCAAGATCGGCTTCGTCTACGTGAGCCCGGTAGGCGACGCCGGGTGGACGTTCCAGCACGACACCGGCCGCAAGGAAATGGAAAAGGCGCTGGCCGGCAAGGTCACCACCAAGTTCATCGAGAACGTGCCCGAAGGTGCGGATGCCGAACGCGTGATCCGCGAGCTCGCGGCCACCGGTCACAACCTGATCTTCACGACGTCGTTCGGCTACATGAACCCCACGATCAAGGTCGCGGGCACTTTCCCGAAGGTCAGCTTCGAGCACGCCACGGGTTACAAGACCGCCAAGAACGTCGGCATCTACAACGCGCGCTTCTATGAAGGCCGCTATCTCGCCGGCATCGTCGCGGGCAAGATGAGCAAGACCAATGTCGCCGGCTACGTCGCCGCGTTCCCCATCCCCGAAGTCGTGATGGGCATCAATGCCTTCGCGCGCGGCATGCGCAGCGTGAACCCCAAGGCCGAGGTGAAGGTCATCTGGGTCAACTCGTGGTTCGACCCAGGCAAGGAATCGGAAGCCGCCAACACGCTGATCTCGCAGCAGGCCGACGTGCTGACGCACCACACCGACTCCACCGCCGCCGTGCAGGCCGCCGAAGCCAAGAAGGTGTACGCGATCGGTTACCACAGCGACATGTCGAAGTACGGTCCCAACGCCCACCTGACCGCCGTGACCCATCACTGGGGCAACTACTACACGAAGGTCGCGCAGTCGGCGGTGGATGGCAAGTGGGCGCAAACCAACGTGTGGGGCGGCATCAAGGACGGCATGATCAAGATGGCGCCGTACAACAAGGTCGTGCCGGCGGATGTCCAGGCGCTGGTGAAGACTGCGGAAACCGACATCGCCTCCGGCAAGCTGAACGTGTTCACGGGCCCGATGAAGGACAACACCGGCAAGGAACGGTTGGCGGCGGGCAAGTCGATCACGGACGGCGATCTGTCCAAAATGGACTATTACGTAGAAGGCGTGGTGGGGAAGTTGCCGACGTCGAAGTAGTTTTCTCCACGCCCTCTGCAGTGTCCGCGACGTACTATCACGATGCACACGGCGCCTGTCGCGCCGGTGATCGTTGATAGTACGTCGCGTCGCTTGACTGCTTGTGCACTACGCGCGTTTTGCGCGCGCTTTCGTCGACGGCCAAGGATGCTGAGTGCATCGCGATGGCCCCGTCCGTGAGCATCTGGACGACTAATCACGGTGCCGTTGCGCGCAAGGTCTCGGTGGGGTTACGCACTGTCATCGCGCCGCCTGTGTTTTGCTGTAGGCGAGGCTTCAGCCTCGCATGCGGAAAACCTGCACAAGCGCTAACCGGTCAACCGCCCCAACAGGGCCAGCACGCGCTCGTACGTCTTGCCGTAGGGCGGATAGAGCAGGCTGGCGGCGGCGAAGCGCGGTTGCGTGAATACTGGCTTGCTGTGCGTGAACGTGAGGAAGCTGGCCTCGCCGTGATAGGCGCCGATCCCTGACGCCCCCACGCCCCCGAACGGCAATCCGTCGTGCGCGAAATGCCACAGCGTGTCGTTCACCGTCACGCCGCCCGCGATGGTCTGTTCCAGCACCTTGCCGCAGCGCGCGCCATCGCGTCCGAAGTAGTAGAACGCGAGCGGATGGGGCCGCGCATTGATGCGCGCCATGGCCTCGTCCATCGTGTCGTAAGCCTCCACGGGCAGCAATGGCCCGAAGATTTCTTCCTGCATGACCGCCATCGTGTCGTTGACGCCCACCAGCAGCGTGGGCGGCAGCTTGCGGGAGCCGGCGGACGCAGCATCCGCCGCATCGCCCAGCGCGATGACGCGCGCGCCCTTCGCCTGCGCGTCGGCGACGAGGTCGAGCAGCCGGCGGTGATGCCGCGCGTTGATGATGGACGTGTAGTCGTCGTTGGCCTCGATGGCCGGGTAGAGTTTCCTGGCGGCCTCGCCCACCGCAGCGACGAATGCGTCAACCTGCGCGCGCGGCACCAACGCATAGTCGGGCGCAATGCAGGTCTGCCCGGCGTTGAGCAGCTTGCCCGACATCAGCCGGGGTGCCGTCAACGCAAGATCGGCGTCCGGCGCGAACAGGGCGGGCGACTTGCCGCCGAGCTCCAGCGTGACCGGCGTGAGATTGTCGGCTGCGGCGCGCGCCACCTGCCGCCCCACCGCCGTCGACCCGGTGAAGAACAGGTGATCGAAGGGCACCTGCGTGAACGCGCGGCCCATGTCCGCATCGCCCAGCACCACAGCAAATTCGTCTTGCGCGAACTGCGCGGCCACCAGCGACTGCAGCAGTGAGGATGTGGCCGGCGTCAGTTCCGAGGGTTTCAGCAGCACGCGGTTGCCTGCCGCAAGCGCTCCCAGCGCCGGCGCCAAGGCAAGTTGCACCGGATAGTTCCACGGGCTGATGATGCCGACTACGCCGAGCGGCTGGCGCTCGATCCGTGCGCGGCCGGGCAGCATGTGCAGCGGCGTGGCGACGCGGCGCGCGCGCATCCAGCGGGCCAGGTGCTTTTGCGCATGCGCGATCTCGGCGACAACGATGTAGAGCTCCGCCAGGCGCGTCTCGTGCGCCGAGCGGTGACCGAAATCCTGCGCGACAGCCGCGACGAAACGGTCTTCGTTGTTGCGTACCAGCGCCTTCAATCGTGCCAGGCGATCAAAACGCACGGCCAGGCCGGGATAGCGTTCCGCCGCGAACGCGTCGCGCTGGCGCGCAAAGATGCGGCCGAGCTCCGTCGTCGCGGCAGCGGGCGGCAGTTCCGCGGGAGCGTTCATCGGTGATGCACCGCATTACGACAGGACAGGTGACTCGTCATGCCGCGATTATCGCACTCCGCCTGTCCACGCCGCACCCGGGACCGATCCATCCAGCCGCAGTAAACTTCGGCCCAACATCGTCGGGCTCGTCGTGGTGTTCGCGATCCTCGGGCACAACGCAATGCAGGCACGACGCGCGGCCGCTGCGGTCGCGCTGTAGGACGACGCCTACAGCCTTGCAGGCGCATGGGGGGTGGGCGGCTGACCCCCGTCGTCCTACAATCAAGGGCCCGACCTGAGGCGCCGTTCTTGTCACGGCGCCCTCCGCATGCGCCTTTCGCTCCGCTTCGTCGTTCCCCTGCTGCTGGCTCTCGGTGTATTCGCCTATGCTGCGGTGCCGCTAGTCGAGTCGCTGATGACGCGCTGGTTCATCCGCGACCTCGATGTCCGGTCGTCGCTGATTGCCACCACGGCGCAGGAGCCTCTGGACGAGATGATCCAGTCAGGGAAACCTGCGCGCATCCTCGGCTTCTTCAATCGCCTGACCAATGACGAGCGCCTGTACGCGATAGGGCTTTGCCTCGACGCCGCGTCCGCGCCGATCGCCACCGGCGGCTTTCCGGCCGAACTGCGCTGCGCGGCACTCGCACCCTACACGAAAGCAGGCGAACACCTGCTGCGCACGGCGCGCAGCGTCCTGCACATCACGGTGCGGCCCCTGGTGAGCGATACCGCGTCCGGGGCGCAGCTGGTGCTGGTCCACGACATGAGCTTCATGGAGCGACGCAGCGAGGAAACCCGGCGCTATCTCTTCTATTTTTTCGCTGCACTGGCCGCCAGTGTTGCACTGATCACCGTGGTGATCGCGCAACTTTCATGGCGTGGCTGGGTGACGGGCCTGCGTGCGTTGCTGCGTGGTGAGGGCATCCTGCGTCCATCGGCCGGCGGCACGGCACCGGAGTTGCGTCCCATCGCCCGTGACGTGCAAACGCTGTTGCGCGAACTGGAGCACCAGTACCGTCCCACCGACGAGAGTCAGCAGCGCTGGACGCAGGACACCTTGCGCGCCGTGCTCCGCGGGGAGATGCGCGGCAACGACGTGATCATCGTCTCCAATCGTGAGCCCTACATTCACGTGCGCACGCCGGAAGGCATTCATGTGCAGCGCCCGGCCAGCGGTCTCGTCACGGCACTCGAGCCCGTGATGCGCGCGTGTTCGGGTACCTGGATCGCGCATGGCAGCGGCACCGCCGACCGCGAGACGGTGGACAAGCACGACCGGGTCGCCGTGCCGCCCGAGTCGCCGCTGTACCGGATCCGCCGGCTGTGGCTCTCGGCCGAGGAGATCGCGGGCTACTACGACGGCTTTGCCAACGAAGGCCTGTGGCCGCTGTGCCACATCGCGCATGTGCGCCCGACGTTCCGCGCCGAGGACTGGGAACAGTATCGCGCCGTCAACGCGCGCTTTGCCGACGCGGTGGTGGCCGAGGCGCACGGCGACGACCCCGTGGTCCTGGTGCAGGACTATCACTTTGCGCTGTTGCCGCGGATGATCCGCGAGCGGCTGCCCAACGCGACCATCATCACGTTCTGGCACATCCCGTGGCCGAATCCGGAATCCTTCGCGATCTGCCCCTGGCGCGCGGAACTTCTCGACGGGTTGCTCGGCAGCGACATCCTGGGCTTCCACACGCAGTTCCACTGCAACAACTTCGTCGATACCGTGGACCGAGTACTGGAAGCACGCGTCGACCGAGAGACGTTCACTGTCGTGTGCCGCGGCGAACGCACCGCAGTGCACCGTTATCCGATCTCGATCGAATGGCCACCTGCGCCATTGGCGCGCACGCCCGGTGTCGACGAGTCGCGTGAGCGCGTGCGCGTGCGCCTCGGCCTGCCGCGGCCGCACCGGCTGGGCGTCGGGATCGACCGGCTGGACTACACGAAGGGCATCCTCGAACGGTTCAATGCCGTGGCGCGGTTGATGGAGCGGCACCCGGAATGGATCGGCAAGTTCACGTTCGTGCAGATCGCCGCGCCCACGCGCGGTACCATCGATGAGTACCGCGATTATGCGGACAAGGTGCGCAAGCTCGCCGCCGAAATCAACGCGCGGTATCCGGGCAGTCCCCATCCGCCCATACTGCTGCTCAACGAACATCACGAGCAGGAGTCGGTTTACTTGCACCACCGCGCCGCTGACCTGTGCTTCGTCAGCAGCCTGCACGACGGCATGAATCTCGTGGCCAAGGAGTTCATCGCCGCACGCGACGACGAGCGTGGCGTGCTGCTGCTCTCCCAGTTCGCGGGCGCGTCGCGCGAGCTACCCGAGGCGCTGATTGTGAACCCCTACGACGCCGAGCAATGCGCGGAGGCCCTGCACATTGCACTATCGATGCCGGCGGAGGAGCAGCGCATCCGCATGCGGCTGATGCGCAACATCGTCCGCGAGTTCAACGTCTACCGCTGGGCCGGCAGGATGCTGCTCGACGCAGCGGCGATGCGCGAGCGCAAGCGCTTTCGCGACCGCATCGACGCCCAGGTTCACTGACCCCGGATGACTGCACCCGCCACCCACCCCCGCCCGCCGCGCTTTGTCCGGCCGCCGCCGCCGCCGCTGCGGCGCAACTGCGCGCTGTTCCTCGACATTGACGGCACGCTGGCTGAACTCGCGAAGACGCCAGATGCAGTGCACATCCACCCCGCCATCTTTGCGATGCTGCCGGCGTTGCGGCGCGAGTTGGATGGCGCGTTGGCCGTGGTCACCGGGCGCGCCATCACCAGCGCCGACGCACTGTTTCCGGGCCTCGAACTGCCGATGGCGGGCCAGCATGGTTGCGAACGGCGCGACGCCGACGGCACGATCCACATGCATGCCCCAGTGAAGGCCACGCAGGCCAAGCTGCGCAAGTTGCTGGCGGGACTGGCGCAGCGCCATCCGGAGTTGCTGCTGGAGGACAAGGGCGCGGCCATCGCACTCCACTATCGCGCGACCCCGCAGCTCGCCTCCCACGTGCACCAGACGTTGCGCCGTTCGCTCGACTTGGGAGATGGTTATGAACTGCAACCGGGTCGCATGCTGCTCGAAGTGCGACCCGAAGGCCGCGACAAGGGTACCGCCATCGAGGATTTCATGGCGGAGCATCCGTTCGCGGGGCGCATGCCGGTGTTTGTCGGCGATGACCGCACCGACGAACACGGCTTCGACGCGGTCGAGCGCCTGGGCGGATGGTCGGTCAAGGTGGGGCCGGGGCGTACAGCTGCGCAATACCGGCTCTCCGATCCGCGCGCCGTCCGTCGCTGGTTGCAGGCACCGGTCGCCGCGGCGTCACTTGCGATCACGCAAGTCGAACCGCGCCGATGACCAATGTTACTACGTTGCATCCGCCGCAGACGTCGTTGCGAGACTTGAACCTCGCGCTGGTCGGCAATGGCCGCATCGCCGCATTGATCGTATCCGCGACTTCGGCCGCGCGCTGATCGAGCGCACCAACACCCACTGGCACGAATGGGTGCGCGGCCTCGCCATCCCCTTCGAGTGGCAGGAACCGGTGATCCGCGCCGCGATCACGCTCAAGATGAACGCGGTGGACGATACGGGCGCGATCATCGCGGCCGTCACCACGTCGATTCCCGAGTCGCCCGATTCGGGGCGCAATTGGGACTATCGTTTCTGCTGGCTGCGGGACGGCTACTTCGTCGTGAATGCGCTCAATCGCCTCGGCGCGACGGCGACGGCACCTGCTTGCTTGCCGCAACCCGCACGGGCTGCTGGCCGAGCACGTGGACAGCACGACCGGCGAGATGTGGGGCAACTTCCCGCAGACCTACAGCATGGTTGGCCTGATCACCGCGGCGATCCGGCTGTCGCGGCCGTGGGACGACGCGTTCTAGCCCGCCGGCGCCATGCGCGCCTGCCGGATGGCCTCGAGCAGCGTGGCGGCCTCCTGCGCACCGGACACCGCAGTCTTGCCGTCGAAGATGAAGAAGGGAACGCCCGTCACGCCCATTTCGCGCGCGCGCCGATCCGAACCGGCCACGGCATCCGCCATGTCTTGCGATTCGAGGAATGCCCGCGTATCGCCGGGATCAAAGCCTGCGGCCACCGCGCACTCAGTCAACACGTCTGGGGCGCCAAGATACTGGCCGTCGATGAAATAGGCCTTGAACAACAACTCGACGAGCGCATCGGCGTCGCCTTCAGGCCGCGTTTGCGCCCACGCGATCAGCCGGTGCGCCAGCAGCGTGTTGGGCTGCCTTTCGATCGCGTCGAATGCAAACGGAATGCCGACGGTGCCGCCCGCGGCTTCTACGCGCGCGTAGATTTCCTTCGCCCGCGCAGGACCGCCAAACTTGCGCTCGAGGTATTGCCGGCGGTCGGTACCTTCGACCGGCAGGTCCGGGTTCAACTGGAATGGATGCCAGCGCACCTCGACCGGCAAGTCCGGCTCGGCCGTGCGCAGCAGCGACAACGCCTCCTCCAGCCGCCGCTTGCCGATGTAGCACCATGGGCACACCACGTCCGACACGACATCGATGGTCAATGCACCAAGCATCCTGGTCCCCTCGGTCCGCGGGGCCGCTGCCCCGGAGTATTGCGATAATGGAGACGAATTCTCGCATTGAAAGGGCCGGTGACGCTTGATGAAGCCCTCACTCCGCTGGGACATCTTCTGTCGCGTCGTCGACAACTTCGGCGACGCCGGGGTGTGCTGGCGGCTGGCCCGGCAACTGGTAGCGGAGCACGGGCTGGCGGTCACGCTGTGGATCGACGACGTGCGCACACTGGCACGCATCGTCCCGGCCCTGGATGCGGCCTCGGCAGACCAGGGATGTGCGAACGTGCGCGTCCGGCACTGGTCCGATGCCGCCGCCGCGTCCGCCACGCCGGCCGACGTGGTAATCGAGAGTTTCGGCTGCGGCCTCCCCAACGCCTATGTCGAGGCGATGGCGCGCGCGCCGCAACCCCCGGTGTGGGTGGTGCACGAATACATGTCGGCCGAGCCGTGGATCGACGCATCGCACGGACTGCCCTCGCCCCATCCGCAGAACGGGCTGATGCGGACGTTCTGGTTTCCCGGCTTCACGCCGCGTGCCGGCGGCCTGCTGCGCGAAACAGGATTGCTGGCGCGTCGCGATGCGACGACGGTGGACCTGTCACACCGCGCGGCGCTGCTCCGTGATGCCGGTGTAGCCGGGACAGCTGCGGCCACACTCGTGTCCGTCTTCTGCTATGCCAATCCGGCGCTGCCCGCGTTGCTCGAACAATGGGCCGACGGCGACGATGCCCTCGTATGCCTGGTGCCGGACGGCATCGCGCGCTCCGAACTCGATCGCTACACCGCGGGCGCCGTGCCGCATGCCGGCCAGACCATCGTTCGGGGCGCGCTGACGATCGCCGTGCTGCCGATGGTGGACCAGGACACCTTCGACCAGCGCCTGTGGCAATGCGACCTCAATTTCGTCCGCGGTGAAGATTCGCTGGTGCGGGCGCAATGGGCCGGGAGGCCGTTCGTCTGGCAACTCTACCCGCAGGACGAGGATGCGCATCTTGCCAAGATGGATGCCTACCTGATCCGCTACGAAACCGGGTTGCCTGAGTCCGTCCGCAGCGTGCAGCGCGCGTTCTGGTACGGTTGGAACGACGGCAACGCGGACATGGTAGCGTCGTCCTGGCCAGCATTGCGGCTGGCGCTCCCGGCACTCCACCGGCACGGCATCCGCTGGGCCGCGGAACAGGCGGCCGGCATCGACCTCGCTACTCAGCTCGTCGACTTCTGTGAAAGCGGGGACTGACCGGGTAACCGGTCGATTGCAGTACCACGGTTCGATCGTCGGAGTAGAGTGCCATTGGCAAAGCGGCAGCGCTACTATGGCGTCCGGCGGCGTTTACATACAACCAACCAGCCCAAGGGAGGGATCCAATGAAGCGTCTTACGATCGCGATTGCAATGCTGCTCTTTGCCACTGCTGCCCACGCCTTTCAGGCACGCACCGGCCAGTGGTGGAACTCGAATGAATCCGGTAGCGGTTACAACATTGACATCCAGAATGGCGTGTTGGTCGTGACCGTTTTCAGCTACGAGCCGAACGGGGACTCCGAGTGGTACCTCGCGGCGGCCGCGCTCACTAACGGCGGCAGGTCGTTCACGGGCACGCTCGACAAGTACCGCAACGGGCAGTGCATCTCCTGCGGCTACCCGGGGCGTCCCGGCGCCGCCGGCAACGACGGGACCATTTCGATCAACTTCACGTCCGAAACCACCGCGACGTTGACCCTGCCGGGTGGGCGCACGACGGCCATCGTTCCGTACAACTTCGGCTATGGCGACCCGCCCTCCGGGCTGCTGGGCGAATGGGTGTATTTCTACGACATCATCTCGACGTTCGCCGAACGATTCACCTATACGACGACCACCACGCCGACCTCGACCGGCAACGGCGTGGCGCTCGACCTAGTCAACAATGCAACGTGCGAGCTGCAGATCTCCGGATCGTTCGTTGGCTTCGTGCTGTGCTTCGACTTCAACGCCGCGCTGACGATCGTGGAAAACCAGTACCGTTACCGCTATGGCCTTGATGAAACGTATGGCGGCGTGTACACCTTCCCGCCCAGCGGCAACAACTATACGATGAAGGGCATGCGCATCCGGGGTTCGAATGGCAGCCCCCGGGCGACGGGCGATGACCCACTACGAACCGCCAAGGGCTCGGAAGTTGCAAGGACCGCCAATGCGATCGCCATCCCCCTCGACGCGGAGTTGCGAGGCATCGCCGAAGCGATGCGGCAGGCATTGATCCGGGCCAAGCAGTAGCCCTCGGGTTCGCGAAATTCAAAGCCCGCCGTGGCGGGCCTTTTTCATTGCGGCTCATTCCATGAACATGAAGCCCGTTTATAATTAAGGGTTTCCCGAACTACCCACCAAACCCTTTCGCGGGTGCCGCCCCCATTCTCCCGGGCGCGCATCCGCCGTAGACGCAGGAATCGCTATGAAAATCGCTCAGGAAGTGCGCGCCGGCAACGTGATCATGGTCGGCAAGGATCCGATGGTCGTGCAAAAGGCCGAATTCACGAAGTCCGGCCGCAATGCATCGGTCGTCAAGATGAAGCTGAAGAACCTGCTGTCGGGCAGCGGCACGGAGACCGTGTACCGCGCCGACGACAAGTTTGAGACGGTGCAGCTCGAGAAGAAGGAAGTCACGTATTCCTACTTCGCCGACCCGATGTACGTCTTCATGGACAACGAGTTCAACCAGTTCGACGTCGAGAAGGACAACCTGGGCGATGCGCTCAACTATCTCGAAGAAGGCCTGCCGTGCGAACTCACGTTCTACGAAGGCCGCGCCATCTCGGCGGAACTGCCCAACACCGTCGACCGTGAAGTCATGTACACCGAACCCGCGGTCAAGGGCGACACGTCGGGCAAGGTGATGAAGCCGGCCAAGCTCGCCAACGGTTTCGAAGTTGCGGTCCCCCTCTTCGTCACCACCGGCGACAAGATCGAGATCGACACGCGCACCGGCGAGTACAAGCGGCGCGTCTGAGCTTTTTGGCGCAGGCGCAGATTTGGGCGGCCACGGCCGCCCGATTTGTTTGATGCTGGACGTGACGCCGGTCAGGGCTTGGTCGTCGTCACCGTCTTGTTGACGGTGCCATCGGCATTGAGAGAGCGATCCGTGACCTTGGTCCCGCGCTGGGGACCCGTTGCCGTCTTGTCGCCGAGGCCATCCGCACCTCGATAGCGATCCGTCGACTTGGCCTGGGACCCGAATGTGCCGGAACCCGAATGTCCCGGGACCCGAATGTGCCGGGACCCGAATGTGCCGGGACCCGAATGTGCCGGGACCCGAATGTGCCGGGACCCGAATGTGCCGGGACCCGAATGTGCCGGGACCCGAATGTGCCCTGTAGGCGAGGCTTCAGCCTCGCTGGTTCGGCGCCGCCTTGCACCTGCGAGGCTGAAGCCTCGCCTACATGACAAACGCTTTCCGCGCTGTCAACGCCCTCGCCCGCGTCGCGCAATCGTGCTCGTGGTCGTTCACGAGGCCCATTGCCTGCATGAACGCATAGATGGTCGTGGGGCCGACGAACGACCAGCCGCGCTTCTTCAGATCCTTGGCCAGGGCGACCGACTCCGGCGATGTCGCCATCGTCGCCAGCACCGCGCGGGTGAGCTTCCGCGGCCGCGTGGCGGCAGCGGGCTCCCAGCGCCAGAAATAGGCGGCCAGCGAGCCGCACTCGTCCATCAGGTCACGCGCGCGCCGCGCATTGTTGAGCGTCGACTCGATCTTGCCGCGATGCCGGACGATGGCGGCGTTGCCGAGCAGCCGCGTGACGGCGCGAGCGTCCATCCGCACGACGCGGTCGATCTCGAACCCGGCAAAGGCCTCACGGAACGCCTCGCGCTTGCGCAGGATGGTGATCCAGCTCAACCCCGACTGGAACCCTTCGAGGCAGATCTTCTCAAAGAGACGACGGTCATCACTGACCGGAAAACCCCATTCCGCATCGTGATAGGCGGTATAGAGGGGATCTTCACCGCACCAGCGGCAACGTGCGTCCAGCACCGGGAGACTTGGCATGGCACAATTTAAGCACGAAGATAGGCGGATGCGACCTCTCATCCTTGCCGGTACCCTTGTCCTCGGCGGCATCCTTGCCGCGTCGTCCGCGTCCGCGGCGGAACTGCCGCTCTTCGATGCACACATCCACTACAGCCACGATGCGTGGGAAGTGACGCCGCCGGCGGAGGCCATCGCCATCCTGCGCAAGGCCGGCTTGAAGCGTGCGCTGGTGTCGAGCTCCGGCGACGAAGGCACGCAGCGGCTAGTGGCGCTCGCGCCTGACCTGGTCGTGCCGTCGCTGCGGCCTTACCGCAATCGCGGCGAGATCGGCACGTGGTTCCGTGATGAGACGGTGGTCACGTTCCTCGAGGAGCGCCTGCGCAAGAGCCGCTACGCCGCCATCGGCGAGTTCCATCTTTATGGCGCCGACGCCGACCTGCCCATCCCGCGCCGGATGGTTGCGCTGGCCAGGCAACACAAGCTGATCCTGCACGCGCACTCGGACGCCGACGCGATCGAACGCATGCTGAGGCAGGACCCGGAGGCGCGCATCCTGTGGGCGCATTCCGGATTCGACACGCCCGAGCGCGTGCGCGCGCTGCTGCGCAAGCACAAGAACCTGTGGAGCGATCTCGCGTTTCGCAGCGACCACGGCCAAGGCGGCAAGGTGCCCGCTGAGTGGCGCGCCACGTTCACGGAATTTCCCGATCGCTTCATGATCGGCACCGACACGTACACGCCCGAGCGCTGGCACTACATCGTCGAGCACGCGGCGTGGACGCGCGCGTGGCTGTCCGACCTGCCGCCGCCCCTCGCCGAGCGCATCGCATGGCGCAACGCCGAATCACTGTTCGCGTTCTGGAAAGCAGGACAAGCGCAGTGAAGGGCTCACAATTGCTGGTCCTCGGCGCTGCGTTGACCGCCAGCGCTGCGCAAGCTTCAACGCAATGTGGCGCCGCGCTGCCCGGCGACAAGCGCGTTCTCGAGAATGCGCGTTACCAGGTCGCCTACCAGACCAGTGTCAATCCGGTGCCGGTCGGCACGCATTTCATCGTCGACTTTGCCGTCTGTCCGCGCGGTAAAGCGGCGGCGCCCTCGTCGGTGCGCGTCGATGCCAACATGCCCGATCACCGGCATGGCATGAACTACCGGCCCAAGGTCATCACCATCGCCCCCGGCCTCTACCGCGCGGAAGGATTGCTGTTGCACATGCCGGGGCGGTGGGATCTGACCTTCGACCTCGTCACTGGCAACACGACGCAGCGTCTCGCCAGCACGCTGCGCGTCGAGTGAAGCACGGCGGTTTCGCAGCCGTTGCGGGGCTTGCCGTCGTGCTCGCCGGAACGCCTTACGCGCAGGCGCCGGTCGCACCAGCCGCAGCACCCGCACCAGCCGCAGCACCCGCAGCACCCGCAGCACCCGCGCCCGTTGCGTTTACCGAGGCGCAGTTGCGTGCGATACAAGCGCTGGGCCCATGGCCGACGCCGGTTCGCGCCGATCCTTCCAATCGCGTCTCGGGCCATCCGGATGCGATTGACTTTGGCGCGACGCTGTTCGCCGACCCGCGGTTGTCGCGCGATGGAACCCTGGCATGCGCGACCTGCCACCGCGCCGGGCGCGCGTTCACCGACGGCTTGCCGCGCGGACTCGGCGCGGTCGACGTCGACGTCGACCGCAACACGACCACGGTGCAGAACGTCGGTGGACAGCGTTGGTACGGCTGGGACGGTGCCGCTGACAACCTGTGGGCGATGAGTCTGCGGCCGATGCTCGACTCGCGGGAGATGGGCGGCAACGTCGCGCACCTGGCCGCGCTGGTGCGCACCGATCCGGTCTTGCAAACGCGCTACGCTACCGTGTTCGGCCAACCGCCATCGGGCGACGACGAGCACGTGGCGGTCGACGTGGCCAAGGCCTTGGCGGCGTACCAGGAGACGCTGGTCACCGGCCGCACGCCCTTCGACGACTTCCGCGATGCGCTGGCGCGTGGCGACACCGAAGCCGCCGCGCGCTATCCCGCCGCGGCGCGCCGCGGCCTGGCGTTCTTCGTCGGCGAGGGCCGCTGCACGATGTGCCACAGCGGCCCGCGCTTTTCCAATGGTGAGTTCGGTGACATCGGCATCTCCTACTTCATTGCACCGGGCAAGGTGGACGCCGGTCGCCATGGCGGCATTGCGCAGCTGAAGTCGAGCCGCTACAACCTGCTGGGGCCGTTCAACGACGATGCGAAGCGCGCGACGGCCACCAGCACGCGCCACGTCGCACTCGAGCATCGCAACTACGGCGAGTTCAAGGTCCCGTCATTACGCAATGTCGCGCGCACCGCCCCCTATATGCACAACGGCAGCATCCCGACGCTGCGCGAAGTGGTGCGGCACTATTCCAACCTCGACGAGAACCGCCTGCATGCCGACGGGGAGCGCATCTTGAAACCGCTGGGACTCTCGAAATACGATACCGACGATCTCGTGGCTTTTCTCGAGTCGCTGACCACGCCACTGGCGCCATGAAAGTCACCCGATACGCTGTGCCTGCATAACTGCCCCCACCGCGCTGTCCGGACTGGGCAGCCGCGGCGCAATGTGGCAATGTCCGGCTGCCGGTGAACGTGGCACAGGGGATGTCACCGCGCACAACCGGCAACAGAGGCGTCGAACGCCCGGTCATTGCCGCCACTCCGGCACCAACTGCAAGGGGAAACAATGGAAACGCTCAAGGCCGCCAGCGACACGCTGTTCATTCTGATGGGCGCGATCATGGTGCTGGCCATGCACGCCGGATTCGCGTTCCTCGAACTCGGTACCGTGCGCCGCAAGAACCAGGTGAA
>JBBQEY010000027.1:0-22331 GCA_038321425.1 Burkholderiales bacterium
CGTCCTGTTCGCATTGAACCCCGCTCCCGGCCGGCCGCCGGCAGGCGATACTCGGAGACCCCCATCATGCCCCTCGACTCCTCCATGGACGACCAAAAATCCAAAGCACTCGGCGCCGCGCTGGCGCAGATCGAAAAGCAGTTCGGCAAGGGCTCCATCATGAAGATGGGCGAGGCCCAGATCGCCAACGACCTGTCGGTGGTGTCCACCGGCTCGCTGGGGCTCGACATCGCGCTCGGCGTCGGCGGCTTGCCGCGCGGGCGCGTGGTCGAGATCTATGGCCCTGAATCCTCCGGCAAGACCACGCTGTGCCTGCAGGTGGTGGCGCAGGTGCAAAAGGCCGGCGGCGTGGCCGCGTACATCGACGCCGAAAACGCGCTCGACCCGGTCTATGCCGGCAAGCTCGGCGTCAATGTCGGCGACCTGCTCATCTCCCAGCCGGACACCGGCGAGCAAGGGCTCGAAATTACCGACATGCTGGTGCGCTCGGGCGGCGTCGACATCATCGTCATCGACTCGGTGGCGGCGCTCGTCCCCAAGGCTGAAATCGAAGGCGAGATGGGCGACCAGCTCCCCGGCCTGCAGGCGCGGCTGATGAGCCAGGCGCTGCGCAAGTTGGCCGGCAACATCAAGCGCTCCAACACGCTGGTCATCTTCATCAACCAGATCCGGATGAAGATCGGTGTGATGTTCGGCAGCCCGGAAACCACCACCGGCGGCAATGCGCTCAAGTTCTATGCCTCGGTGCGCCTCGACATCCGCCGCATCGGTGCCATCAAGCGCGGCGAGGAAGTCGTCGGCAACGAAACGCGCGTCAAGGTCGTCAAAAACAAGGTATCGCCGCCGTTCCGCGAAGCGCTGTTCGACATCCTGTACGGCGAAGGCAT
Organism: Burkholderiales bacterium; assembly: GCA_038321425.1. Classification (GTDB taxonomy): domain Bacteria; phylum Pseudomonadota; class Gammaproteobacteria; order Burkholderiales; family Casimicrobiaceae; genus VBCG01. The sequence goes on from JBBQEY010000027.1 coordinate 888, forward strand.
TTCGCGCGAAGGCGAGATCGTCGAGCTGGGCGTGCTGCACAAGATCGTCGAGAAGTCGGGCGCCTGGTACGCCTACAACGGCGACAAGATCGGCCAGGGCAAGGACAACGCGCGCGAATACCTGCGCGACCATCCGGCGCTGGCGGAAGAGATCGAGGCCAAGATCCGCACTGCGGTGGATGTCCCCACGCCGGGCCGGATCAACCCGGCGCCTGCCGCTGACGAGTGACAGGCTTTCGACGGGGGCGGGCGGCGACCGCAAGCGCCGGCACGCCACGTCGTCCTGACGCTCCCGCGCCGTCGCCCAAGGCGGTGGCGGTGCGGTACCTCGCGCGGCGTGACTACAGCCGCGCCGAGCTTACGCAGCGCCTGACGCGCCGAGGCATCGAGCCCGATGCCATCGAGCACGCGCTCGATGCGTTGACTGCCGCAGGGCTTCTTTCCGACACCCGTTATGCCGCATCGGTCGTGGCGCAGCGCGCTGGCCGTTACGGCAAGCGCGCCATTGCCTATGCATTGAAGGAAAAAGGCGTCGACGCCACCGCAGCCGAAGCCGCGCTGGCGCCGCTGGCAGGCGTGGACGAGTTCGACGATGCACGGGCACTTTGGCAGCAGCGTTTCGGCGTCACGCCTGCCAATGTCCGCGAGAAGGCACGACAGGTGCGCTTCCTGCAGTCGCGGGGCTACGCGCTGTCCGTTGTGCTGAAGGTGCTGCGCACGGCGGGTGCGCGCGATCTCGACGACGTCTGACCTGGTTCATGGGTACGCCTACCGGGCCAAGCTGACCCGGCCGTCATCCGCAACGGGCCGCCCCGGTGCGGTGCGGCAGTCGCCGTGGGCACGCGTCGCGATACAATCAACCTTTTGATTCCGTGCGGGCTTTTCCGCTGCGGACCACGAAAGCGCGCCATGCAAGTCGCCGACATCCGCCGCCGGTTCATCGATTATTTCGTCTCGAAGGGGCATACGCACGTTGCCAGCTCGTCGCTGGTGCCGGGCAATGATCCGACGCTTCTCTTCGTCAACTCCGGCATGGTCCAGTTCAAGGACGTGTTCCTCGGCGTCGACAAGCGGCCGTACAAGCGCGCCACGTCGTCGCAGCGCAGCGTGCGCGCCGGCGGCAAGCACAACGACCTCGAGAATGTCGGCTACACGGCGCGGCACCACACGTTCTTCGAGATGCTGGGCAACTTCAGCTTCGGTGACTACTTCAAGCGCGACGCGATTCGCTACGGCTGGGAGCTGTTGACGCAGGTGTACCAACTGCCGCCGGAGAAGCTATGGGCCACCGTCTACATCGATGACGACGAGGCCTACGACATCTGGACGAAGGAAATCGGCGTTCCGCCGCAGCGGGTGGTGCGCATCGGCGACAACGGGGGGGCCAAGTACGCCAGCGACAATTTCTGGCAGATGGCGGACACCGGCCCGTGCGGTCCGTGCTCGGAAATCTTCTACGACCATGGTCCGGACGTGTGGGGTGGCCCGCCGGGATCGCCCGACGCGGAAGGCGACCGCTACATCGAGATCTGGAATCTCGTGTTCATGCAGTACGACCGCCAGAAAGGCGCGGACGGCGCGTTCACGATGACGCCGCTCCCTGCGCCGTGTGTGGACACCGGCATGGGCCTCGAGCGGCTGGCCGCCGTGCTGCAGCATGTGCATTCCAACTATCAAATCGATCTCTTCGCCGCGCTGATCAAGGCGGCGGCGCGCGAGACGCACACGAAGGACCTCGACAATCCCTCGCTGAAGGTGATCGCCGATCACATCCGCGCGTGCTCGTTTCTGATCGTCGATGGCGTCATTCCTTCGAGCGACGGACGTGGCTACGTGTTGCGCCGGATCATCCGCCGCGCCATCCGCCACGGCTACCAGTTGGGCCAGAAGCAGCCGTTCTTCCACAAGCTGGTCGAAGACCTCGACGTGCAGATGGGTGATGCCTATCCGGAGTTGCGCAAGGACAAGGCGCGCGTGGCGCAGGTATTGAAGGCGGAGGAGGAGCGCTTCGGCGAAACGCTGGAAAACGGGATGAAGATCCTGGGTGGCGCGCTCGCGACGCTGAAGAAATCGGGTGGCAAGACGCTCGACGGCGGCATGGCGTTCACGCTCTACGACACGTTCGGCTTTCCGTTCGACCTCACCGCCGATATCGCGCGCGGCCTCGAATTGGGCGTGGACGAAGCGGGCTTCGACACGGCAATGAACGCGCAGCGCGACCGCGCGCGCGCGGCCTCCACGTTCAGGATGGGAACGCAGCTCGAATACAGCGGGCCGACCACCAAGTTCCGCGGCTACGACGCGCTGGCCGATGAAGGCCGCATCGTCGCGCTGTACAAGGACGGCGTGAAGGTGGCCTCGCTGGTGAGTGGCGACGCTGGTGTCGTCGTGCTCGACCGCACGCCGTTCTACGCCGAGTCCGGCGGGCAGGTGGGCGACCGCGGCGAGCTCACGCGCGATGGCACGTGCCTCACGCTCTTCACCGTCACCGACACGCAGAAGGTGCAGCCGGAGGTGTTCGGCCACGTGGGCATCGTCAAAAGCGGTGAGTTGAATGAAGGCGACACCGTCTCCGCCCGCGTGGACCAGGATGCGCGCGGCCACACGGTACGGAACCACTCGGCCACGCACCTGATGCACAAGGCGCTGCGCGAAGTGCTGGGCACGCATGTGCAACAGAAGGGTTCGCTGGTCGATGCCGACAAGACGCGCTTCGACTTCGCCCACAACGCGCCGGTGACGGACGACGAGATCCGGCGCATCGAACGTATCGTCAACGACGAAATCCTCGCCAATGCGGCCACGCAGGCGCGGGTGCTGCCGATCGAGGAAGCTCAGAAGACCGGCGCGATGATGCTCTTCGGTGAAAAGTACGGCGACGAGGTGCGGGTGCTCGACATCGGCACCTCGCGCGAACTGTGCGGCGGCACCCACGTGACGCGCACCGGCGACATCGGCTTCTTCAAGGTGACGGGCGAGGCGGGCGTGGCGGCGGGTATCCGCCGCATCGAGGCCACGACCGGACGCGGCGCACTCGCGGTGGTACAGGCGCAGGAAACCACGCTTCATGCGGCGGCGGCGGCGCTGAAGGCACCGGTGGCGGAACTCGAGACGCGCATCGCGCAGCTGATGGACAGCGCGCGCGCGGCGGAAAGGGAAGTCGCGCGATTGAAGTCGAAGGCCGCGGCCAGCGCAGGCGACGACCTGGCCGGCGGCGCGGTGGACATCAAGGGTGCCAAAGTGCTGGCGGTGTCGCTCGACGGTGCCGACGTGAAGGCGCTGCGCGAAACGATGGACAAGCTGAAGGACAAGTTGAAGAGTGCGGCGATCGTGCTGGGCAGCGTGGCGGACGGCAAAGTCACCCTGATCGCAGGCGTCACTGCGGACCTGATGAGCAAGGTGAAGGCGGGGGAGCTCGTCAATCACGTGGCGCAGCAGGTGGGCGGCAAGGGCGGCGGACGTCCGGACATGGCGCAGGCGGGTGGCACGGATCCGGCGGGGTTGCCGGCGGCGCTGAAGTCCGTGCAGGCGTTCGTCGAACAGCGGCTGTGATTGCCCCGCCTTCCCTGCAGTTCGCCAGCGACAACAACGCCGGCATCTGTCCGGAGGCGATGGCTGCGCTGGCCGATGCGAACCGCGGGCACGCCCACGGCTACGGCGACGACGACTGGACGCGCGCGGCGGTGACGTCGATCCAGCGCGTGTTCGAGACCGACTGCGACGTCTACTTCGTGTTCAACGGCACGGCCGCCAATTCACTGGCGCTGTCCGCCATCTGCCGCAGCATGGACGCCATCGTGTGCCATGCCATCGCGCATATCAATGTCGATGAATGCGGCGCGCCGGAATTCTTCAGCGGTGGCGCGAAGCTGCTCACTGCCGACACCCCGGATGCCAAGCTCACGCTGGAGGCGATTGCGCGCGTGGCGATCACGCCGCACGACGAGCATTCATCGCGACCGCGCGCGTTGTCGCTGACCCAGGCCACGGAACTGGGCACGCTGTACAAGCCGGCTGAGCTCCGCCAGTTGTGCGACGACGCCCACCGGCGCCGGATGCACGTGCATATGGATGGTGCGCGCTTCGCCAATGCCGTGGCCAGCTTGGGCTGTGCGCCCGCCGACATCACGTGGCGCGCCGGGGTGGACGTGCTGAGCCTCGGCGGCGCCAAGAACGGCTTGCCGCTGGGTGAGGCCGTCGTGTTCTTTGATCGTGCGCTCGCCGATGAATTCGCGCGCCGCCGCAAGCAGGGCGGCCAACTGGCATCGAAGATGCGTTTTCTGGCCGCCCCGTGGAGCGCGATGCTGGACGATGGCGCGTGGCTGCGGCACGCCGCGCATGCCAATGCGATGGCGCAGCGGCTGGCGGCGGCCCTGCAGCAGGTACCCGGCGCGCGGCTGCTGGCGCCGGTCGAGGCCAACGGCGTGTTCGTCGATCTTCCGCGCGCGACGATCGACGCGTTGTGGTCCGCAGGCTGGAAGTTCTACCTGTTCCTGGGCGACACCGGCGCGCGCTTCATGTGCGCCTGGGACACGCCGGCGGCACGGGTCGACCAACTGGTGGCGGACATTCGCAAGCACGCTACGCGCGCCGCCGATTGAAGGCCGTGCAATTCAACCAACTGACCAAGGACTCGTCATGAAATTTCGTCGCCTGATCTTGCTGGCCCTCGCTGCCGTACCGTTGGCAGCGGTGGCGCACCATGGCTGGAGCGAGTATGACTCCACGAACCTGCTGAAGCTCACCGGCACCATCGAGATGTCGGGCTACGAGCACCCGCATGGCCACATCACGCTGAAGACGCCGACCAAGACGTGGGTGGCCGTGCTGGCGCCCCCGTCGCGGATGGAGAACCGCGGGCTGACGAAGGACATGATGAAGATCGGCGCGACGGTGACCGTCGAGGGCTACCCGAACAAGAGCAAGTCCGAGGAAATGCGTGCAGAGCGGATCATCGCCGCGGGCAAGACCGTCGAGCTGCGTTGAGCAGCGCCGTCCACGCCATCGAGGGCTCCGGCGTCGGCCGGATGCTGCGCGAGTCGATGTGGGCGTATCCCATCACCGAAACGCTGCACATCATCGGGCTGGCCACGCTGTTCGGATCGGTGCTGGTCGTCGACCTGCGGCTGCTGGGACTCAATCGCGGATTGTCGGTGTCGCGTCTGGCCCGGCATGCGTTGCCGTGGACCGTCGGTGCATTCCTGCTGGTGATGACCACCGGGCTCCTGATGTTCACCGCGCACGCGGGAGACTTCCTGACCAATCGCATCTTTATCCTGAAGATGGGCCTGATTGTCACCGCCGGCGTCAACGCGGCGATGCTGCACACAGGCGTGATGCGGACGGCGGCTGCGTGGGATGTCAACGTGCTGCCGCCCGCGCGGGTCCGCTGGTCGGCGTTGTTGTCGATCGTGCTGTGGATGGTCGTCATTGCCTGCGGCCGTTTTTTGGCCTACACCTGAATGCGTCCGCCGCAGGAACCGACCCATGCCTTTGCGTCCTGAAGTGACCCACGAAGGGTTGAATCGCCGCGGCGACGGCCGCCTGCCCGGGCTCCTGGGCTTTCGCGTGACGGCGATCAAGGAAGGCCTGCTGGCGGCAGAACTCGACATTCGGGCCGACCTGCTGGCCTCGAATGGCTTCCTGCATGCCGCCACCGTCGTGGCGTTGGCCGACACCGCGTGCGGCTACGGCACCATCGCGCATTTGCCGCAAGGTGCGGAGAATTTCACCACCGTCGAGTTGAAGGCGAACTTCTTCAGCACGGCGCGTGACGGCACGATCATGGTGGAGGCCCGTCCCATGCACATGGGCAACAGCACGCAGGTCTGGGATGCGGTGGTCACGCGGCAGGTCGACGGGAAGTCGATTGCGCTCTTTCGCTGCACGCAGATGATCCTCTGGCCGAAGAAGTAGTGTTATCCGCGCGGGCCGGGCGCGGCTTGCGGTGTTGCAGACCATTGGTGCAGTGATTCGCTAGGCCGAAGGTCCAATTCGCTGCCGCGCCGATTCGCAGCACACTCCCGCTCTTGACCTGTCGCCGCCATGGGGCGGCGTCGTCGCTCGTGCGGAGGCAGTGCCCACATGTCTGCGCCATTGGCCGGCGTGCTCGCGGGCTTTGCGCTCGGCGTCGTGACGTTGCAGGCTGCGCCGGCGCTGCCGCCCTGGCCGCTGGCGTGGCCGATCCTGGCGCTTGGGGCCGGACTCGCGTTGCTGCAATGGCAGCCGCGCCATGGGTGGCCGCGCGCGTGGCGCGGCCTGTGCGCATGCGTGCTGGCCATCGCTTGCGGCGTCGGTTATGCCGCATGGCGCGCTGAATCGCGCCTGCACGATGCGCTGCCCGCCCAATGGGAAGGCCGCGACATCCGTCTCGTGGGTATCGTCGACGGCTTGCCCGCCGTTGGCGCGAATGGCGTGCGCTTCGCGTTGGCCGTCGAGACGGTCGAGACGTCCGGCGCGGTGGTGCCGCGCAGGCTTTCGCTGGCGTGGTATGCGGCGTGGCCGGGCCGGGCGGCCGAAGGTGTTGGGGCGCCGGAGGTGCATGCCGGCGAACGCTGGCAACTCACCGTGCGGTTGAAGCGTCCACACGGCAACGTGAATCCCGGCGGATTCGATCTCGAAGCGTGGCTGCTGCAACAGAACCTGCGCGCGACCGGTGCCGTGCGGGAGGTCACGACCAACGCGCGACTCGATGCCTTCGCCGGCCGTCCGCGCGATCACCTGCAGCGGCTGCGCGAGCAGTTGCGCCTGCGCATCCTGGCGGCGCTGGACGGGGCGCCGTACGCGGGCATCGTCGTGGCGCTGGCCATCGGCGACCAGCGGTCGATCCCGGACGCGCAGTGGACGGTGTTGAACCGCACCGGCATCGGCCACCTCGTTTCGATCAGCGGCTTGCATGTCACGGTGTTCGCCGCGTTTGTGGGCGGCCTTGTCTACGCCATGGCGCGCCGCTCCGTGCGGCTGACATCGCGGTGGCCCGCGAGGCAACCCGCGGCGGTGATCGGATTGCTCGCGGCAACGGCCTATGTGGCGTTGGCCGGTGCGGAAGTACCGGCGCTGCGCACCTTGGCGATGCTGGCGGTAGCGGCGGCCGCCATCGTGTCCGGTCGTTTCGCCAGCGTCACCCTGGTCTGGCTCTGGGCGCTGGTGGCGGTCCTGCTGTGGGATCCGTGGGCATCGCTGACACCGGGCTTCTGGTTGTCGTTCGGCGCCGTGGGCATGTTGTTGTACGCGGCAGCGGGGCGGCTGGCAGCGCCGACTTCGCTCACCTACGGCGCGCGCATGGTGGCGACGGTGCGCGAAGGCGCGCATGCGCAATGGGTGGTCACGCTGGGGCTCACGCCGTTGACACTGATGCTGTTCGGACAGACGTCGCTGGTCGCGCCGCTGGCCAATGCCGTCGCGATTCCGCTGGTGACGATCGTCGTCGTGCCATTGGCATTGCTGGGGATCTTTGTGCCGGTCGATCTGCTGTTCGTGGCAGCGCATGCGGCGTTGGTGCCGCTGATGCGCGGCATGGCGTGGCTGGCGCAGCTGCCCGACGCGGCGTGGCAGCAGCACGCACCCCGGTTATGGGCCGTGGCGGCCGGCCTGGTGGGCATTGCGCTGCTGCTGGCGCCACGGGGTGTGCCGGGCCGCGGGTGGGGATGGGTGTGGCTGCTGCCCGTGTTCCTGGCGCGACCGCCGCCTTTGCCGGACGGCGCGTTTCGAGTCACCGTGCTGGACGTCGGGCAGGGCTTGGCAGCGGTGCTCGAGACGCGTCGCTTCACGCTGGTCTATGACACGGGGCCCCGCTATACCGAGACGACGGATGCCGGCAACCGCATCATCGCGCCGTTCCTGCGTGCTGCGGGGTTGCGGCGCATCGACGGCCTGATGGTCAGTCACCAGGACATCGATCATGCGGGCGGGTTGCGCTCGCTGGCCGCTTTGGTGCCGGTGGGCTGGTTCGCGTCGTCGTTGTACGCGGAACACGAGATCATGCCGGTGTTCGCCCACCGGGTGGAGGCCATCGCCTGTCAGGCGGGCCAGCAGTGGACATGGGATGGCGTTCGCTTCACCGTGCTGCATCCCACGCCGCGGGAGTACGCCGATGCGTACTCACGAACCAATGACCGTTCGTGCGTACTGCGTGTCGATTCGGCACACGGCAGCGCGCTCTTCACCGGCGACATCGAGGCACGCACCGAAGTGCGACTTGCATCTGCGGACTCTGTCGCGCTGCGTGCCGACGTGATGTTGGTGCCGCATCACGGCTCGCGCACGTCGTCGACACCGGTGTTCCTGCGTGCCGTGAAGCCCACCTTCGCGGTCGTGTCGAGCGGCTATCGCAATCGCTTCGGGCATCCGCGCGCCGATGTGCTGGCGCGCTATCGTGCGGCGGGCGCGCAGGTCACACGCACCGATCACGACGGCGCAATCACTTTCACCTTTGCTGCGGGCGTCCCCCTGCGCGCAACATCGGCGCGACAGGATTCGTTGCGCTATTGGCATGACCGGCCTGACGTGAAGGCCACGCCGCTCGACTGAATGCGCGCCCGGTGAGCCGGCGACGTGCGCGCAGACTGCTACACTTTCGCGCCATGCGAATCTTCCAACCCGCCGGTTTCCTGCATCGCTGCTGCACGTCGTTGCTGCTGCTGTCCGGTGCGTTCGCCGCACTCGGTGTACAGGCGCAGGACAAGGGCAGGCCCGAGGCCATGCCCGAGCTCAAGCTGTCGACGGCACAATCGCCGGCGTTCCCGCTCGGCAAGGCTGCGGCACGCTGGGCGGAACTGATCAATCAGATGCAGGCCGCCACGTTCGCGATCAAGCTGTACCCCGGGGCGACGTTATCGGGTCGCGATCCGGCGCGCGAGTTCGGCGCGTTGAAGGACGGTCCGGCCGATCTTGCCGTCGGTTCCGCACTGGCATGGTCCGCACAGTTTCCGGCCGCTGGTGTGTACGCGCTGCCATGGCTTTCCCCCGACGCGCCGCAGCAGGAGGCAGTGGCGTCCGACCGCACGCTCTTCGACCTCGTCGCCGCACGTGCTGCGCGGTTCGACGTCATCGTGCTGGCGGTGGCGGCTGCCGGCGATCGCGTGCTTGCCACCACGAAGAATCCGGTGCGCATGCCCGCCGAAGCCGGCGGATTGAAGCTGCGGGTGACCGGCGTGCCATTGGCGATCGATACATGGGCGACGCTCCGCGCGCTGCCGCAGTCGCTCGACTTCGCGGCCGCGCAGGTAGCACTGGCGGCGGGTTCGCTCGATGGTCAGGAAGCGTTGCCGACCGCGCTGGCTGCACAGCGCATCACCGCCACCGGGCAGCGGATCGTCACGCGCGGCGGTGGTTTGTCAGACGCCATGATGTTCGCGGTGCGAAAGTCGGTGTGGGATGCGTGGAACGATGCACAGCGGCAGCAGGTGCGCGCCGCGGCGATGCAGGCCGCGCGTGAAGCGCAGGGCCCCGCGCGTGAGGATGCGGCACTCGCGGAACTGGTGAAGCAGGGCGTCACGTTGGTGACGCTCGCGCCGGCGCAGCGCGCGGTGTTCCGCGCCGCCGTGCAACCCGTGTGGGACAAGTGGACCTCCGCAATCGGTCCGGACGTCGTCGCGGCGGCGGAAGCAGCGGTCGCCGCGGTGGTGGTGGCCGCTCCACGTCCAGTGCAGTAAGCAACGACCTGCCATTTTTCATCACCGGCGCGTCAGCGCTGCTGGGCGACGCAATCGCTACTGCACGAAGCGCCCGATGCGCACCGCGGTCTCGCCGCGTTTGGGATTGCGCGTGGGCATGATCAGCACCGCGTTGTCGTAGGGTGTCGTGACCGCCACGTCGCCGTCCTGCGCCAGCAGCGTGCCGCGCGCGGGGATCACCGCCAAACCTTCCACCGCCGAGACGAAGCGAAACTGATCGCTGGCGATGGTGATGACGTCCGTCACCTCCACGGCCCGTTGCGGTGGCAGCGGCTGCGCATCGAGATGCGCATCGAGAAATGCGGCATCGAGCATGCCGAAATGCCGCAGGAAGCGCAGCGTGCACTGACGCGCGACGTCGGGGGCCGCGCGCTCCCAGTGCTGTCCGCATTCGATCAGCAGCGCGTTGCGCTCCGCCACCGGATCGTCGAAATCGCCGTAGTCGCGCAGGCGCTTGCCCGCGGCATGACCGGCGTCGATGATGATGTGGCGCGGCACGCCTACCGCCAGCGCCAGTTCGAGACCCTTACGCTGCCGCCCCGCCAGCGCCAGCGCCGGGCAGGGGTCGGTCATCGAGTGGAGGTCGAGCAGGTAGTCGGTTTCGTCGTAAATGGGCCGGAGCTGCCGGGCGCGCTCCAGGTCGCGCGATTGCCGCGGCCCGTCCAGCACGTCGGGCGACCACAGACGGTTGAAATCCTCGTCGACGCAACGCGACGAAAACGGATCGGCGGCATTGAAGCGCTCATACGCGGCCACGTTGGCAAATGAAATCGTCAGCGTGCCCCGGGTCGGACGCACCGCCTGCTGCAACAGCCAGTCGTTGGAAATGGCCCCGCACACTTCGTTGCCGTGCGTAAGCGCCTGGATGGTGACGTGCGGACCCGGCTTGCTGGCCTTGAAGCGCCACACGTATGGGATACCGGTATTGCCCAAGCGCCAGCGTTCGAGGTTTGGAAAGTCGACTTCGATGGCGGCGGCGCGCGCCCGTGCCGTCATGCGGTGACGCGATCGCAGAGCCGCTGCATGAAGGCCTCGCATTGCGCCAGTTGCTCCAGCGCCACCCATTCGTTGGGCTGATGTGCCTGCGCAATATGGCCGGGGCCGCAGATGATGGTGGGGATGTTGGCGAGGTGGAACAGCGACGCCTCGGTGCCGAAGGACACCTTGCCTACGCCATGCGCATGGTTACAGGCCCGTCCGAACGCCGCGATGGGGCTGCCATCCTGCGTATCGAAGCCCGGCATCGACGACAGCGCGTCGAACTCGATGGTGGTTCCCGGTGCCACCGCATGCATGGCCGGCAGCATCCGCTCGGCGAGGGCGCGAACCTCGGCAAAGAACGCCTGCGGGTCGTCGAAGGGCAGGTGGCGGATCTCGAAATCGAAGGTGCAGTCGCGCGGCACGATATTGAGCGCCGTGCCGCCCTTGATCGTGCCGACGTGCACCGTGGTGTAGGGGACGTCGTAGGCGTCGTCCTGCATGTCGCCATCGCGGAAGTCGCGGGCACGTTGGGCGATCCACGCGACGATTTCGCAGGCGATCTGCACCGCATTCACGCCATGCGGCGTCAGCGATGAATGCGCTTCGTGCCCGCGCACGCGGCAGCGCCAGCTCTGCTTGCCCTTGTGCGCCACCACCAGCTGCATGCCCGTCGGCTCGCCGACGATGCACCCCGCCGGCGTGACGCCGCGCGCCGCGAGGTCGCTGATGAGGCGGCGTACGCCGATGCAGCCGATCTCCTCGTCATAGGACAACGCGAAATGCACCGGCTGGTTCAATCCGCGCTTCACGAATTCCGGTACGTAGGCGAGACCGATGGCCGAGAAGCTCTTCATGTCGGTGACGCCGCGGCCGTAGAGCCTGCCATCGCGCTCGTCGACGGTGAAGGGATCGGTGTCCCACGGCTGCCCATCCACCGGCACGACATCGGTATGCCCTGACAGCACGATGCCGTTGGTAGTGGCGTTGCCATCGCGCGCGGGAATGGTCGCGAAGAGATTGGCCTTGCGGCGGTCGTCGTCGAACGTGAGCGTGGACGCGACGCCAAAGCTGTCCAGGTATTGCCGAACCCAGTCGATCAGCGCCAGGTTGGAGTCACGGCTGGTGGTATCGAAGCCGATCAGCGTGCGGATCAGGTTGATCGACCGCAGGTCTGCGGCGCGGAGAGCCGCGGCCGGCGCGACTTCCGCCCGGTGGGCAGGAGCGTTCATGGGCACACCTTCTTGCGCGCAAAGAAGGAGCATAGCACCGCAGGACGCCGACGCTTCCCGGGCGAATCGGCGCCCGGGACCATGCGGATTGCGCCATGTCAGTAGGCGAAATCGCTGCCGGGGAACGCGTTGACGGCAACGAACGGTCGCGGCGATACGACGACGCGCGGCGCGAACACCGGTCGCGGTGCGAAGTAAATCGGGCGCGGTGCGAAAAACACCGCGCGCGGCGCGACGACGACCCGTGGTGCGACCCAGACCGGCGGTGCCACGACGACAGGTCGAAAGGCGACCGGACGAAAACCCACCGGGCGGATCACCACGGGCCGCACGAACGGCCGCGCGACAGGACGAAATGCGGGACGAAATGCAGGGCGCCATGCGGGGCCGAAGGCCGGTTGGCCGGCATTGATCGCAAAGCCCGGACCACCGACGGATACGCTCCAGGCGACGTCGCCGGCAGTGGCGGGGAGGGACAGCGCGGCGCCGCCGAGGGCGATCGCGACTGCCAGTGCGGAGCGGCGTAGCGTATTCATGGACTTCTCCTTCGCTTGAGGGGGCAGGGGCAGGGCCGGGAAGATGCCCGCGATGGGAGTAGAACGCCGGCCGCAACGGCGCGGTTGACGGTGGCGGACCCTATAACCCCGGCGTTACAAATCGAAACGCCTTGCGCTATGCTTCGCGGCTGACCGATGTGACGTGCCGCAGCCCCGCAAATCCGTCATCTCCGGTGGCTCAACCATCCCTTGCCTCGATTCAACCCGTTTTCTGCGCAGGAGCGTCTTCCATGACCATGTTTCGCAAATTGCTGGCCGGCCTCGTGTCTTCCGCACTGGCTGCGACCGCGCTGGCGGCCAACCTGACGATCGGCCTCGGCACGGACGTCACGGCGCTCGATCCGCACTATCACAACCTCACCCCCAACAACAATGTGGCGTCGCATCTTTACGGCTACCTCGTCCAACGCAACGAAAAGTCGCAGCCGATGCCGAGCCTCGCCACCGAGTGGAAGGCCATCGACCCGACGACGTGGGAGTTCAAGCTGCGCAAGGGGGTCAAGTTCCACGACGGCAGCGAATTCACGGCAGCCGACGTCGTGGCCTCGATCGAGCGCGTGCCGAAGGTGCCGAACAGCCCGTCGCCGTTCACGGCATACACGAAGCAGATCACCAAGATCGACGTGATCGACCCCTACACCATCCGCTTCAAGACGGCGTTGCCGTATCCGCTGATGCCGTCGGACATGACGCAGGTCGCCATCATCAACAAGAAGTTCGCCACCGCCAGCACCGACGACTTCAACACAGGCAAGGCCGCCATCGGCACCGGCCCCTACAAGCTCACCAAATTCACCAAGGGTGACCGGATCGAGCTTTCGCGCAACGATGCGTGGTGGGGCGGCAAGACACCATGGGACAACGTGACGTTGCGCATCCTGACGCAGGATGCCTCGCGCGTCGCAGCACTTCTGTCGGGCGACGTGCAGGTGATCGAGAACGTGCCCACGGCCGACGTGGCCAAGCTCAAAACCGACAAGAAGCTCGGCGTTTTCCGCGGCGTCTCCGACCGCCTGATGTACGTGCACATGGACAGCGACCGCGACATCACCCCCACGGTGACGGACAAGGACGGCAAGCCGCTCGACAAAAATCCGCTGAAGGACCCGCGCGTGCGGAAGGCGCTGTCGATGATGATCAATCGCCCGGCGATCGTCGAGCGCGTGATGGAAGGCGAGGCCATCCCCGCCGGTCAGCTGGTCCCCGACTTCCTGTTTGGCGCCACGAAGAACCTGAAGGTGGAGCCGTTCAACCTCGAAGGCGGCAAGAAGCTGCTGGCAGAAGCCGGGTATCCGGACGGCTTCGGCGTCACGCTGCATGCCACCAACAATCGCTATGTGAACGACGCCAAGATCGCGCAGGCCATCGCGCAGATGTGGACGCGCGGTGGCGTGCCCACCAAGGTGATGGCCATGCCCTCGGCCACGTTCTTCCCGCAGGCGACCGATCTCAAGTTCAGCCTGCTGCTGGCGGGGTGGAGCACGGGCACCGGCGAATCATCGTCGTCGCTGAAGGCGCTGTTGATGACGTTCAACAAGGACAAGGGCTTCGGCACCGCCAATCGCGGCCGCTATTCCAACACCAAGGTGGATGCTCTCACTGGAGATGCACTGCAGATCGTCGACGATGTGAAGCGCGAGGCGTATCTGCAGCGCGCCGCGGAGCTGGCCGTCGGCGATACCGGGCTCATTCCGCTCCACTTCCAGATCAGCCTGTGGGCCACGCGCGATGGCATCGTCTACGTGCCTCGGGTGGATGAACAGACGCTGGCGTGGAAGTTCACGCCGAAGAAGTAGGCCCGACGTGAATGCACCCCTCGCCTGGCCGGCCGTCAAGACGCCGGCGCAGCACTTCATCGGCAATCGCTGGCATTCGCCTTCGGGCCGCGCCGAACTGCCGATAGTCGACCCGTCCGATGGCGCGCCGTTCGCGTCCATTGCACGCGGCAATGCCGTCGACATCGATGCCGCCGTGCGCGCCGCGCAGGGTGCGCGCGATGGCGCGTGGGGCAAGCTCTCGCCCGCCGAGAAGGGGCGTTTGCTGCATACGTTGTCGCGGGCCATCCTCGACCATGCGGAGGAACTGGCGCTGCTCGAAGCCCGCGATTGCGGCAAGCCGTTGAAACAGGCGCGCGCGGATGTTGCGGCGTGTGCCCGTTACTTCGAGTTCTATGGCGGCGCGAGTGACAAACTGCACGGCGAGACGATTCCCTATCCGCAGGGCTTCACCGTGTTGACGTGGCGCGAGCCGCATGGCGTCACCGGCCACATCATCCCGTGGAACTATCCGTTGCAGATCTTCGGCCGCTCCGTGGGCGCGTCGCTCGCCGCGGGCAATGCGTGCGTGGTGAAGCCCGCCGAGGACGCGTGCCTCTCGTTGCTGCGCATCGCGATGCTGGCGGCCGACATCGGTGTGCCCCCCGGCGCCCTCAATATCGTCACGGGGCTCGGCACCGAGGCCGGCGCCGCGTTGGCGAAGCATCCGGGCATCCAGCACCTGTCGTTCACCGGTTCCGCGGCCACCGGCGTATTCGTCACCCATGCGGCGGCGGAGCACCATTGCCCCGTGACGCTGGAACTGGGTGGCAAATCGCCGCAGGTGGTCTTTGCCGACGCCGACATCGATGCCGTGTTGCCGGCGGTCGTCAACGCGATCGTGCAGAACGCGGGCCAGACGTGCTCGGCTGGCAGCCGGTTGCTGATTGAACGTTCCATCTACGAAGACGTATTGGCCCGGCTGGGAGAACGCTTCGCGGCGCTGCAGACCGGCCCGGCGCTGGCCGATCTGGACTGCGGTCCGCTGATCCGCGGCACGCAGTTGCAGCGCGTGCGTGGCTTCTTGGCCGATGCGGCGCGCGATGGCATTCCGGTCGTTGCGCAGGGGCAGATCGTCAGCGATGCGCCGGCGGATGGGTTCTACCTGGCACCGGTACTGCTGCGCGATGTTCCCGCCGATCATCGCCTCGCGTGCGAGGAAGTGTTCGGCCCCGTTTTGTCCGCGATGTCCTTCACCGACGAAGCCGACGCCATCCGCCTCGCGAACGGCACCGACTTCGGCCTCGTGGCGGGCGTCTGGACGCGCGACGGCGCGCGCCAGTTGCGCATGGCGCGCGCGCTGGCCAGTGGACAGGTCTACATCAACAACTATGGCGCGGGCGGCGGCGTGGAATTGCCCTTCGGTGGCGTCAAGCATTCCGGCCACGGCCGCGAAAAGGGTTTCGAAGCGCTGTACGGATTCACGACCGTCAAGACGGTGGTGCTGCGGCACGACTGACCAGCGGACCGATCCACCGCCGGCGACGCGCCGGCGCGGCGGATAGCGCGCATTCAACATAGGAAATGACATGAGACTTGCAGGCAAGACGGCCGTAGTCACGGGCGCCGGATCGGGCTTCGGCCGCGGCATTGCGCAGCGCTTCGCGGCGGAGGGTGCGCAGGTAGTCGTCAATGATCTCAACGCGGAGAACGGCGAGCACACGGTGGCCGACATCGTCGATCGCGGCGGCAAGGCGCGGTTCTGCGCCGGCGACGTCGGCAAGGATGCCGACGTCAAGCGGCTGATGGACTTTGCAATGGCCGTCTACGGCGTCATCGACATCGTCGTCAACAACGCGGGCACCACGCACAAGAATCAGCCGATGTTGGAGGTCAGCGAGGAGCAGTTCGACCGAATCTATGCGGTGAACGTGAAAAGCCTGTTCCTCACCGCGCGCCATGCGGTACCGCACATGCGCACGCGCCGCAACGGCGTCTTCATCACCATCGCGTCCACGGCCGGCGTGCGGCCGCGCCCCGGGCTCACCTGGTACAACGGCAGCAAGGGTGCCGCCATCACCACGTCGCGCTCGATGGCGGCGGAACTGGCGAAGGACAACATCCGCGTCAACGTGATCAATCCGGTGGCCGGCGAAACGGCAATGCTCGCCGACTTCATGGGTCAGGACACGCCGGAGCGCCGCGCGCAATTCATAGCCACGATTCCGCTCGGCCGGTTGTCGCAGCCGTCGGACATTGCGACCGCAGCGGTCTTTTTTGCGTCGGATGAAGCCTCGTTCATCACCGGTGCCTGCCTCGAGGTGGACGGCGGGCGCTGCGTCTGACGGTTCGGGGCCCGGTGGCGTTGTCCGCGCCGCATGCCGACGCGGCTTCGGTGCCCGGCCAGGGCAGGCGGCGCCGGGTCGGCCGAGGAGGCTGGAGGTTGCATTGCCTCTATGCATTTGTTAAGGTATACGTTGTTGCAGTCTCCGTCGTCTCGACGCGTTGCAGTTTCGCCGGCCCCATCATTCGAAACTCCAAGGGAGATCACCATGCCAACCCTCAACCATCGCCGCTTTGTGCCGACACTGCTTGCCGGCCTCCTCGCGACCGGATTCGCGCTCGCCGCCGGCGCCGCGCAAGCCAGGGAAATCAAGCTCGGCCACCTCGCGCCCACCGACGATCCGCGCCACGCGATCCTCGAGAACATGGGCAAGACGATTGCCGCCAAGACCAATGGCGCAATCACCGTCAAGGTGTTTCCCAATTCCACGCTGGGCAAGGAGCGCGAACTCTTCGAACAGGCGCAAATCGGCGTGACCGAGATGGCGCTGGTCGGGGGCGTGGTCAGCAATTTTTATCCGGCGTGGTCGATCACCGACATGCCGTTCCTGTGGAAGGACGGCGCCCACATCCGCGCTTTTACCAACAGCGACATCGCCAAAAAATGGTCCGCCGAAATGGCGACCAAGCTCAACGTCGAGAATCTCGCCTTCATGGAACGCAATCCGCGCATCCTGGTCACGCGCGAGAAGCCGGTGGGCAAGATGGCGGATCTTAAGGGCATGAAAATCCGCGTGCCCAACATCAAGGTGTATACCGACGCCTGGCGCGCCTTCGGCGTCGAGCCGGTGCCGATGGCCGCGGCCGACTTCTACATGGGCCTGCGCCTGGGCACCATCGACGGCATGGAAAATCCCGTCGAGGTGATGTACCACTGGAAGGCCTACGAGGTCGGCAAGCAGCTCTCGCTCACCAACCATATGTACTCGGGCTTCTTCCTGATCGCCAGCAAGAAATTCATGGACAGTCTGACCGAGGACCAGCGCAAGGTGGTTCGCGCCGCCGCCATCGAGGCGCAGACCGCAGTGGCCAAGTCCAACGACGAGGGCGCACGCACGCTGTACGACAAGCTGCGCGCCGCCGGCATGACCATCAACGAGAAGCCGGATGTCAGCGGCTTCGTCGCTGCGTCCAAGGCAGTGCACGAGAAGTACATGCCGGAATTCGGCAAGGAAGCCTACGACCTCGCCGTCAAGCTCGGCAACAAGTAGGAAAGCCTTCCCACGCGGAGCTTCCGCGCGGCCTCTGATTCCCGCGCGCGCGTCGCCTTCGCAGCGGCGCCCCGCGGGATTCTTACTGGCCGGGTGACCTCGCCATGACCCTCAACCCGACCCGTGCCGCGGCTGCGCTGTTCGCCCTGGTCAAGTGGCTGACGATCCTTGCCTTCGCGGCGATGGTGACGGCAGCCATCGCCCAGGTGGTCTCGCGCTATGTCTTCAACAGCCCACTGGGCTGGACGGAGGAACTGGCGCGGATCCTGATGATTTGGTGGACTTTCGCCGCCATCGGCATTCTGGCGTTCCGCCGCAAGCTGCTTGCGGTCGACGCGGTCCTGCTGGCGTTGCGCGGAAGGCGGCACCAGGCGGTACTGGCTCTCGGCAACGGACTCGGCCTGATCTTCGTCGGCTGGCTGGCCTGGCTGAGCTGGCGCCTCGTGCAGCTGGCGGGCACACAGGTGTCGCCGTCGCTGGAAATCCCGCAGGCGTGGATTTACATGGGTGTCGCGCTCGGCCTGAGCGGCGCCACTTTCGGCTTCGCGGTCAACCTCTGGGTCGACCTGCGCCGACTGGTGAGCAACGAGGACACCGGGCCAATCAAGGCCACCGAGCGGAGCGACATCTGATGTTCTACATCATCTCGTTGCTCGCGCTGATGATCGCCGCGGTGCCCATCGCCGTCGTGCTCCTGCTCGTTAGCCTGCTCAACGTTACCATCAGCGCTGGTGTCGACCCGATCATCGTCGCGCAGCAGACCGCGACCGGCATCGACAGCTTCGCGCTGATGGCGATCCCGTTCTTCCTGCTCGCCGCCGAGCTGATGAACCGCACCGGCATCACCGACCGCATCTTCCATCTCGCCAATTGCCTGCTCGGCGGCGTTCCCGGCGGACTGGGCTATGTCAACGTCGGCGCGAGCATGATGTTTGCATCGATGTCCGGCTCGGCAGTTGCCGACGCCGTGGGCCTCGGGCGCATCGAGATCAAGGCGATGACCGAGGCCGGCTATGACCGCGACTTTTCCGCGGCGGTGACCGCGGCGTCGACCACGGTGGCGCCGATCATCCCGCCGTCGATCTCACTGGTGATTTATGGCGTGACGGCGGGCGCCTCCATCGGCGGCCTGTTCCTGGGCGGACTGGTGCCGGGCCTGCTGATGGGCTTCGCGATGATGCTGGTCGTGTACTGGCACTCGCGTCGCAAAGGCTACGGCGCGGGCGTTTCCGCGTCGTGGGCCGAGACGCGGGTGGCATTCGTGCGCGCGCTGCTGCCGCTGTTCACGCCCGTGATCGTCGTCGGCGGCATCTGGAGCGGAATCTTCACCGCCAGCGAAGCCGGTGCCTTCGCCGTCCTCTACGCACTGATCCTTGGCGTGCTCGTATACCGCACGCTCAAGCCGAAGGAAATCGCGGAGGTGCTCTTCGACAGCGCGCTGGCCTCGGCCAACATCCTTTTCATCATCGCCGTGTCCGGCGCCGTCGGCTGGCTGCTGACCATGCACCAGGTGCCGATGAAGCTCGCCGCCATGATCATCGACTGGTCGCCAGACCCGCAAGTGTTCCTGCTGCTGCTCAACGTCATCCTGCTGGTGCTCGGCTGCTTCATGGCCGCCGCGCCGGTGATCATCATGATCACCCCGATCATCCTGCCGGCCG
Source organism: Burkholderiales bacterium (assembly GCA_038321425.1). Taxonomy (GTDB): domain Bacteria; phylum Pseudomonadota; class Gammaproteobacteria; order Burkholderiales; family Casimicrobiaceae; genus VBCG01. The sequence continues at coordinate 20,298 of JBBQEY010000027.1, forward strand.
CCGTAGCCATGGGCATTGATCCCGTGCACCTCGGCGTGATGATGGTGCTGAACTTGATGATCGGCCTCATCACCCCGCCCGTGGGCTTGTGCCTGTTCGCGGTGGCCGAGGTGGCCGAGATCAGCGCGCTGCGGCTCGCCCGCGCGCTCGCGCCCTTCTATGTCGTGCTGGTCGTGGTGCTGCTGGCGATCACGCTGGTGCCGGAGCTGGTGATCGGGCTGCCGCGATATTTCGGCTACGTCAAGTAGCGCGTGCCATGCGCAGGTTTACGCCGGCGGCCACCGCCGATCGCGTAACGTCACCGCTGCGCGACCGCAACGACGGGCGGGCCGGCGATCCCGATGGCTGGTCGTTGCCGCCGCAGCCGCGATGCCTCGGCCAGGGGCGGCGCGTACGGATTGGAAACGCGGGAGAGAAACGCTGCCTATAATTGGCGGTGTCGCACCGCCCGCGTCCCCCAACTCTGCCCAACCGCAAGCCGATGGAGTGGATCGTCATCGTTGCCGCCCTCCTGCTGGGCGTGCCCGCCGCCGCGTGGTTCGCGCAGGACCGGCTGATCTTCTTTCCCCAGCCGGGCGTTGCGACCGCCCACCTGCCGGCGGAGGCGAAGCCGCTCGAGATCGTCGCGACCGACGGCATCCGTTTGCGCGGGTGGATGCGCGGCGCGAACACCATGCCGGCGCCGGTCGTCCTGTATTTCGGGGGCAACGCCGAGGAGGTGTCGCGCACGCTCGTCGATCCGCGCTGGCCGCGGGACTGGACGATCGTCGCTATCAACTATCGCGGCTATGGGACGAGCGAAGGGGCGCCGGGCGAAGCGGCACTGGTCGCCGATGCGCGGGTCGTCTACGACACGCTGGCGGCCCGACCCGACGTCGATGCCCGGCGGATCGTTGCGTTCGGCCGCAGCCTCGGCACTGGCGTGGCGGTGCAGTTGGGCGCCGCCCGGCCGCTTGCCGGTGTGATCCTCGTCTCACCGTACGACAGCCTGGTCGCGCTGGGCCGCACCCACTACCCGTGGCTGCCCGTGTCGGTGTTGCTGCGGCACCGTTTCGATTCCGAAGCCGATGCGCGGGGCATCGCGGCACCCATGCTGACGATCGTCGCGGATCGCGATTCGATCATCCCGCGCGAGCGATCACAGGCACTCTACGAGGCGTGGGCAGGACCGAAGTCCTGGCTCGTCGTTGCCGCGACCGACCACAACACACTGAGCCTGCCGGACACGTTCTGGTCCGGCGTCTCCGGATTCCTTGCTGCGCGAAGGTGACGCCTGGCTCGCCAGCGCATTGCCGCGACGTTGATGGCCATGCCAAGGCCCACCATCAGCACGCAGAGTATCGAGGTGATCGCGAGCGGCACCACAGCGACCACGACGGCGCGCCAGCTGCGGAAGGTGATGAAGTGCTGGCCGGCAGATGCGCGCCGGGCGGGCACGATGCCGCGAACGTACGTTACGATGCCTTGGGCGCGAGCGCGCGGGCGAGCACGCCCACGACGTGCACCGCTTCGCGGCGGCCGGTGTCCCGCGTGCCGTCGGCGATCTGGTGGCGGCAGCTCGTGCCGTCGGCGACGATCAGGGTGTCGGCGGGCGCCTTGCGGACCGCCGGCAGAAGCGACAGTTCGGCCATCGCGAGCGACACGTCGTAGTGCGCCGCCTCGTAACCGAAGCTGCCCGCCATCCCGCAACAACTCGATTCGACGAGGTCGACGGCAAGACCGGGGATCAGCCTCAAGACCGTCAACGCGGGCGTCACCGCATCGAAGGCTTTCTGGTGGCAATGGCCGTGCAGCAGCGCGCGCGCTTCAGGTAGCGCAACGAGCGGCAGCGAGAGCCGGCCCGCCGCGTGGTCGCGCGCGAGCAATTCCTCGACGAGCAACGCCCGTTCGGCCAGACGCCGGGCCGGATCGCCCAGCCCCATCACCAGGAACTCGTCGCGCAGCGTGAGCAGGCACGAGGGTTCGAGTCCGACGACGATCGCACCGCGGGCCACGGCGGGCGCGAGCGCGGCGATCAGCCGCTTCGCTTCGTAC
>JBBQEY010000028.1:0-22099 GCA_038321425.1 Burkholderiales bacterium
GAAGGACGACGTGATCGGCATCCTGCTGGCCAAGGAGCTGCTCAACTACTACGCCAACCCGGAGGCCTTCGTGCTGCGCGACACGCTGCGCCCCGCCGTGTTCGTGCCGGAGAGCAAGCGCCTCAATGTCCTGCTGCGCGAGTTCCGCGCCAACCGCAACCACATCGCCATCGTCGTGGACGAGTACGGCGGCGTCTCCGGACTCGTGACGATCGAGGACGTGCTGGAGCAGATCGTCGGCGAGATCGAGGACGAGTACGACTTCGACGAGGACGAGGACAACATCATCAACGAGGCCAACGGCAAGTTCCGCGTGAAGGCCCGTACCGAGGTCGCCGACTTCAACGAGCATTTCGAGTCGACCTTCGGCGACGACGAATTCGACACCATCGGCGGCCTCGTGCTGCGCGCCTTCGGGCGGCTGCCGAAGCGCGGCGAAACGGTCACGATGGAGGGCCTCCGCTTCCGCGTGCTGCGCGCCGACAGCCGGCGCCTGCACACGCTGCAGGTCGAACGCATCGCACCGGTCGTCGCCGACGCCGACGAGGCATGAGCACCGAAACATCGCAGCGCGCCTGGCTGGCGCGCGGTTTGGCGTTGGCTGCGGGCATCATCGCCGTCGCGGCGTTTGCACCCTTCAACTGGAGCACCGCGACACCCGCCGCGTTGGCGGTCCTGTTCCTGCTGTGGCAACACGCCGCCACGCCCCGCCTCGCGGCCAGCATCGGCTTCGCGTTCGGCGTCGGCCTCTTTACGGCCGGCACGTCGTGGGTCTATATCGCACTGGAAAATTTCGGCGGCATGCCAACGCCGATCGCCATCCTGGCCACGGCGGGCTTCATCACGCTGCTTTCGCTGTGGCTGGCGGTGGGTGGATGGGTGATCGCGCGCACCATTGCCGTCGATTCATCGTGGCGACTGCTGGCCGCCGCCGCGATGTGGCCGGTCATCGAGTGGACCCGCGGCCATTCGTTCACCAATTTTCCATGGCTTGCTGTCGGCTATGCCGAGTTGCTGCCCGACCGGGTGTTGCCTCTGGCCGGCTTCGCAACGATCGGCGGGGTGTTTCTCGTGTCGCTGGCGGTTGCGGCGTGTGCCGCGGCCGCCGCATTGATCGTCGGCGCGCTATCAAGCGGACGTGGGCGCACGGCAGTCGTCGGCGCAGCAGGCATCGCCGTGATCGCTGTCACCGGCGCCGCGTTGACGCGCGTGGAGTGGACCGCGCCCACCGGTGCGCCCGTTGCGATCACGCTGGTGCAAGGCAACGTCTCGATAGAACAGAAATTCGATCCGGCGTTTCGCGCCACCAACTATCAGCGCTACATCGACCTCGTGAAGCTGTCGCGCGGCCGGATCGTGGTGCTGCCGGAAAGCACGTTTCCGCAATTTGCCGATGAGATTCCCGATGAGGTGTTTCTGCGCTTGGCGGACATCATGCGCGCACGCGACGGTCACGTGCTGGTTGGTCTCTTCATTGCGGAACCACCGCTGACGCCGGGGGACCAGGAACGCATTCACAACAGCGTGGTGAGTCTGGGCGCCGCCCCGCCGCAGGTCTACAAAAAACAGCATCTGGTGCCGTTCGGCGAGACGATTCCTTTGAAGCCGCTCCTGGGATGGTTCATCAATCGAGTGCTGGCCATTCCGCTGGCCGACCAGACACCCGGCCCCCCCAACCAACGACCGTTCGACGTGGCTGACCAGCGGCTTGCCGTCAACATCTGCTACGAGGACGTGTTCGGCGACGAGCTTATTGCCGCTGCACGCCAAGCCACGCTGCTGGTCAATGTCACCAACGACGCGTGGTACGGCCACTCGATCGCCGCGCGCCAGCACAATCAGATCTCGCAGATGCGCGCCCTCGAACTGGGCCGCCCGATGTTGCGCGCCACCAACACTGGCATCACGTCGGCGATCGGGCACGACGGACGCGTGATCACCGAGTTGCCCTGGTACACGCAAGGTCTGCTCGAAATCGACATCGTCGGTCGCACCGGCGAAACGCCCTATATGCGGATGGGCGACGCACTCGTCCTCGTGCTCGCCGCAGCGTTGGTGCTGCTGGCCATCGGGTTGTCGCGCGGCGGTACCGCGCGGCGGCCGGCGCCACCACCCGCGGCATAGTCGCCGCAAGGTGCGGCTAAACCGGTAAAATCCGCATCTTTCAAGCAGTCACCGCGAAGGTACGCGTCTCGCTTGGCCACTCGTTCATGATCACCTTTCAAAACGTCATCCTGCGCCTGCAGGACTACTGGGGCCGCCAGGGGTGTGCGCTGCTGCAGCCCTACGACATGGAAGTTGGCGCAGGCACGTCGCATACCGCCACGTTTCTGCGCGCGCTGGGTCCGGAACCCTGGCGCGCGGCCTATGTGCAGCCATCGCGGCGGCCGAAGGACGGCCGCTACGGCGAAAACCCCAATCGCATGCAGCACTACTACCAGTTCCAGGTGGTGCTTAAACCTTCGCCCACCGATATCCTTGATCTCTACCTGCGGTCTCTCGAGGTTTTGGGCTTCGATCTCACGAAGAACGACGTGCGCTTCGTTGAGGACGACTGGGAAAACCCCACACTGGGAGCCTGGGGCCTCGGCTGGGAAGTTTGGCTGAACGGCATGGAGGTGACGCAGTTCACGTACTTCCAGCAGGTCGGCGGATTGGATTGCAATCCCATCACCGGAGAGATCACCTACGGCCTCGAACGCCTGTGCATGTATTTGCAAGGCAAGGAAAACGTGTTCGATCTAGTGTGGACCGCGTGGATGGAGAACGGCGTCGAACGCATGCTCACCTATGGTGACGTCTATCACCAAAACGAGGTCGAGCAGTCCACGTACAACTTCGAGCACTCCAACGCACCGAAGCTACTCGAACTCTTCAACTTCTTCGAAGGGGAGGCATTGCGCCTGCTGGATGCCAAACTTGCACTTCCTGGCTACGAAATGATCTTGAAGGCCGCGCATACCTTCAATATGTTGGATGCCCGCGGGGCGATCTCGGTCACGGAACGCGCCGCCTATATCGGCCGCATTCGTACCCTCTCGCGGCGTGTCGCTCAGGCCTATTACGAGTCGCGAGAAGCTCTGGGTTTCCCAATGCTCGCGACTAGCCAGATTGTGGTGGTCGCATGAGTACCGACAACGCCACCCTGTTGGTCGAGCTCTTCACCGAAGAGCTGCCGCCGAAGGCTTTGAAGGGGCTGGGCGAGGCCTTCGCAACAGGCATCGCAGAAGGCCTGCGAACACGCGGCTACCTGTTGCCAACCAGCAAGATCACGTCGTTTGCCACTCCGCGTCGGCTAGCGGTAAGTATTGGCAACGTATTGGCCATCGCACCGGACCTCGAGCTCACCGAGAAGCTCATGCCGGCAAAGGTCGCCTACGACGCGACGGGAGCGTCTACTCCCGCTTTACTCAAGAAACTCGCCGCCTTGGGCCGATCGCCGCTTGGAACGCCTGGTCTTGAAGCCAGCGATGGGCCAGACCGGCGATACACCGAATCGGATGGCAAAGCTGACTACGTCTGGCTGCGTACGCTTGCAAAAGGCCAACCGTTACAACGCGGACTGCAGGAGTCGTTGCAGGAATCCATCGACCAATTGCCCATCTCCAAAGTGATGAGCTATCAACGCCCCGATGGCTCCACCGTGAAGTTCGTCCGGCCGGCACACGGCCTCATCGCGCTGCACGGTGCCGACGTCGTTCCCGTGCGCGCGCTCGACCTCGACGCCGGCCGCACCACCGGCGGCCACCGCTTCCTGTCGCGGGGTCAACGCACCATCGCCACCGCCGACGCCTACGCGCCCACGCTCGAAGCCGAGGGCAAGGTCGTGCCATCCTTCGCCGCGCGCCGCGCGCGCATCGTCGTCGGCCTCGAAGGCGCCGCCGGCAACGCCACGCCAATCATGCCGGATGCGTTACTCGACGAAGTGACCGCACTGGTCGAGTGGCCCGTGGTCTACCCGGGCACGTTCGATCCGGCGTTCCTGACCGTGCCGCAGGAATGCCTGATCCTGACGATGCAGTTGAACCAGAAGTATTTCGCGTTGGCCGACGACACCGGCAAGCTCGTCAATCGCTTCCTGCTGGTCAGCAACATCGAGACGCGCGATCCGGCGGCCATCATCGGCGGGAACGAGCGCGTGCTACGTGCGCGGTTGGCCGACGCCAAGTTCTTCTTCGACCAGGACCGGCGCCAACGTCTCGACGCGCGCGTCGGCAAGCTTGCCAGCATCGTCTTCCACAACAAGCTCGGCTCGCAGGCCGATCGGATGAACCGCGTGCGGTCCATCGCCGGCATGCTCGCGCCGCTGCTCGGCGCGGATGCCGGGGAGGTGGATCGCGCCGCGCTGCTCGCCAAGGCCGATCTCGTCACGGACATGGTCGGCGAGTTCCCGGAACTGCAGGGCCTGATGGGTCGCTACTACGCCACGCACGACGGCGAAGCACCCGCCGTGGCCGCCGCCATCGAGCAGCATTACTGGCCCAAGGGTGCAGGCGCGCCGCTGCCTGACCATGCCGTCGCGCAGACGGTGGCGCTCGCGGACAAGCTCGAAACCCTGGCCGGCATGTTCGGCATCGGCCAGGTGCCCACGGGCGACAAGGATCCGTTTGCGCTGCGGCGTTCGGCGTTGGGCGTCATCCGGATCCTGATCGAACGGCAGCGCGCGTTGAGCCTGGCGCAGATGGTGGAGGGCGCGTTCGCCTCGTTCCACGCCGTGCCCGGCGTCGCCGCGGCGCCCGATGCGTTGCTCGACTTCATCCACGACCGGTTGCGCGGCTACCTGCGCGACCAGGGCTACACGGCCACGCAGGTGGCCGCGGTGGTCGATGCACGGCCGGATCGCATCGCCGACCTGCCGGCGCGCCTCGCCGCCGTGCAGGCCTTCGCGGCGCTCCCCGAATCCGCCGCGCTGGCGGCGGCCAACAAGCGGATCGTCAACATCCTGCGCAAGAGCGGCGCCGAAGCCGCACCCGCCGTCGACGACGCACGGCTGACTGCAGGCGCGGAACAGGATCTCTTCGCGATCTTCGCGCGGCTCGGCCCTAGGGTGGACACCGATTACGGCAACGGCGATTTCGCCGGCGCGTTGCAGGCGCTGGCCGCCGCCAAACCGGCCGTGGACCGCTACTTCGAGGACGTGATGGTGATGGCGGACGACCCGGCCATCCGCGCCAACCGACTGGCGCTGCTCCGTGCTGTGGCGACCACGATGAACCGCGTGGCCGACATTTCGAAACTGGCCCAGTAGCCCGCCATGGTCCAGCTCGGTTCCGAAGCCGTCGTCCCCACCCGCGCGGCGAAACTGATCGTGCTGGATCGCGATGGCGTGATCAACCAGGACAGCGACCAGTTCATCAAGTCGCCTGAAGAATGGCGGCCGGTGCCGGGCAGCCTCGAGGCCATCGCGCGGCTCAATCACGCCGGCTATCGCGTGGTCGTGGCCACCAACCAGTCGGGGATCGGCCGCGGCCTCTTCGACATGGCGATGCTGAACGCCATCCACGAGAAGATGCACAAGGCGTTGGGGCATGTCGGCGCCCGCCTCGACGCGGTGTTCTTCTGCCCGCATACGGGGGATGCAAAGTGCGATTGCCGCAAGCCGAAGCCCGGGATGCTGGTCGAGATCGGCCGCCGCTTCAACGCGGAGTTGACGGGAGTGCCCTGTGTCGGCGACTCTTTGCGCGACCTGCAGGCCGCCCTGGCCGCAGGCGCACAACCAATCCTGGTCCTGACCGGCAAAGGCGAGAAGACATTGCGCGATGGCAATTTCCCCCGCAACACGGTGATCTTCCCGGATCTTGCCTTCGCGGTGTCGGCACTCCTCGCCGGCGAATGACTTCTCCGGAATGAGCGGCTCGCCCTCCTCCCCGTCGTCGGCGCTGCGCTCGCTCGCATTCCTGCTCTTCCAACTCATCGTGACGCCGTTCTACGCCGCGGCGATGCTGCTGATGGCATGGTCGCCGCGGCTGTGGACGTACGCGATGGCCGTCAGCTGGTGCGGCGTCAACCTGTGGGGCGCGCGCATGATCTGCGGCATCCGCTGGCAGGTGCATGGCCTCGAGAACATCCCCGCCGACACGATGGCGGCGCCCCACATCGTGGTGTCGAAGCACAGCTCGACGTGGGAGACACTGTCCCTCAACCAATACTTCCCGCCGCTCGCCTACGTTGCCAAGAAGGAGCTGCTGGCCATTCCGTTCTTCGGCTGGGGCTTCGCGTTGTCGTCGCCCATCACGATCGACCGCAAGGCGGGCACGGACGCCATGCAGCAGATGGCCGAGCAGGGGCGTGAACGATTCAAGCAGGGCTTCTGGATATGCGTGTACCCGGAAGGCACGCGCATCCGCGTCGGCACGCGCGCCAAGTACAAGACCGGCGGCGCGCGCCTGGCCCTGCTGCTCGACGTCCCGATCATCCCCGTCGCGCACAATGCGGGCTACCTGTGGCCGAAGGGCATCTTCGGCAAGCGCCCCGGCACGATCACGATGACCATCGGCGCACCGATCCCGGCGGCGGGACGCGATCCTGCCACGCTGATGCAGGCGGTCGAGGCGTGGATCGAAACCGAGGTCGCGCGACTCGGAGCCCCACTATGAGTACCGATTGGGGGGATTCACCAATCACCGCAGGGCCGCCCCAAGGCGATCGCCCCCTGGGGGGAGCGGCGCGCAGCGCCGTTCGGGGGGAGCGTATCCCGACGGCCTACCTGCGGCTCGACCAGTTGAAAGGTGACCCCGTGCGCAAGGCGCGCGAAGGCCAGGTGCGGCGCGTGGCGCTGGCCGGACAGACGGTGGATTACCGGTTGATTCGCGCGCGACGGCGCACGATCGGCATGGAAGTGGACCTCGAGGGCCTCACCGTCCGCGCCCCGCGCTGGGTGACGCTGTCCGAGATCGAATCGGCGCTGGTCGAACGCGCGAATTGGATCGTCAAGGCATTGGAGGAATGGCGCGGCCGCCGCCGCGACGTGATGCCACGCGAGTGGAAGAGCGGCGCACCCATCCTGTATCGCGGTACCGAGCTTTCGCTGGAGGTGTATCCGGCCCGGCGCAGCCGTATCGGCGCCGACCTCTTCCACCTGACGATCCTGCACCCGCACGCGCACCAGGAAGAAGTGGTGGCGGCAGCTGTCGGCAAGTGGCTGCACGACCAGGCGTGGAACATCGTCGCGCCGCACGTGGCCACCTATGTGGGCCGCCTGACCGTCGCGGCGCCCACCGTGCGGTTGTCGAATGCGCGCAGCGAGTGGGGCAGTTGCAATGCGCGCGGCGTGATACGGCTCAACTGGCGGCTGGTGCAGTTGCCGCCGACGCTGGCGGAATACGTGGTGGCGCACGAAGTGGCGCACCTGGTCGAGCTCAACCACTCGGCGCGCTTCTGGGCACTGGTGGAAACGTTGATGCCCGGGCACGCGCTGCGTCGCCGGGCACTCGAGGACTGGACGGCGCTGCTCGCGGCCTAGCAGGTCGGCGCGCAGCACATGGCTGCGGCTACGTCAGGACAACGCCGGTGGCAATCCCGAAAGATCCACGGCCAATTCCGCCTGCGCTTGCAGCAATCGCGTCAGCGCTTCCTTCAGCGTCTCGCCCGAGCGTGTGTCGCGCCACACGCCACCCTCCGCGCGGAAGTGGTATCCGCCGGCACGCGCCGCCACCCAGATCTCGCGGTTGACGCCATGGCGGTTGACGATGAGTTTGCCGTCGTCGCCGCAATCGATCTCGAGGATGCCGTCGTTGAGGCTCCAGTCGACATCGGCGTCGGAGGTGACCAGCGCTGCATCGAGCGCCGCGCCGATCGCGCCGAGCGTGGCGTCGGCGGAGGTCTGGAAGGCGGTGTCGTTGCTCATGGGTGCGTGATAGGATTTGCGCCGATGTTACGTCAATTCCGCACCTGCACTGCGTTGCTCGCCGCCCTGTTCGCCGCCACCGGATGCGGCATCAAGGGGCCACTGGTGCTGCCGCCACCGGCGCCACCACCGACCGCTGCGCCCGCCACTGCGCCGGCGCCAGCCGCGCCGACGACACCGGCGCCCGCCGACAAGAAGCCGTGACCGCATTCCCGTATCGCGACGGCGAAATGCACGCCGAGGGCGTTGCGTTGTCCAACCTCGCCACCGAGTTCGGCACGCCGTGCTACGTCTACTCGCGCGCGTCCATCGAGGCTTCGTTCCGCGAATTCACGACGGCGTTTGCGGGGCTGCCCCATCTCGTCTGCTACGCGATGAAGGCCAACTCCAACCTGGCCATCCTGAAACTGCTGGCGGACCTCGGCAGTGGCTTCGACATCGTGTCCGGCGGCGAATTGGCACGCGTGCTGGCGGCCGGCGGCGATCCGTCCAGGGTGGTGTTCTCGGGTGTGGGCAAGACCGAAGTTGAAATGACCGAGGCACTTTCGCGCGGCATCCTGTGCTTCAACGTCGAGTCCGAAGGCGAGCTCGATCGCCTCGATGCCGTGGCCGCGCATATGGGCAAACGGGCGCCCGTCAGCTTCCGCGTCAACCCGGATGTGGACCCGAAGACGCATCCGTACATCGCCACCGGATTGAAGGAAAGCAAGTTCGGCGTGGCCTTCGCCGACGCACCTGCGCTCTACCGCCGGGCGGCCCGGATGCCGCACATCGCGGTCCACGGGATCGACATCCACATCGGTTCGCAGATCACCGAGATCGGGCCGTATCGCGAGGCCGCGGAGAAGCTGCTGGACCTGGTCGATCGCCTGCGCGCCGATGGCGTCGTGCTGCAGCACATCGACCTGGGCGGCGGCCTCGGCATCCGCTATCGCGACGAAACGCCGGTCTCGCTGCACGACTACGCGGCGATGCTGCGGGACGTCTTCAAGGGCCGCAGCGAGCGGCTGCTGTTCGAGCCCGGCCGGCGCATCGTGGGCAGCGCCGGCGTGCTGCTCACCCGCGTCCTGTACCTGAAGCCGGGCGCCGCAAAGAACTTCGCGATTGTCGATGCGGCGATGAACGACCTGCTGCGTCCGGCGCTCTACGACGCCTGGCATCCGGTCGATGCGGTGCGCCCTCGTGTCGGCGGCGAACGGCAGTGGGACGTCGTCGGTCCGGTCTGCGAGAGCGGCGATTTCCTGGCGCTCGATCGCTCGCTGTCGCTGCAGCCCGGCGATCTGCTGGCGGTAGGGGCCACAGGCGCCTACGCCATGGCGATGAGCTCCAACTACAACGCGCGTCCTCGCGCCTGCGAAGTGATGGTCGATGGCACTGCCGTGCATGTCGTGCGCCACCGCGAACGCATCGCCGATCTCTTCGCCGACGAGCAAACGCTGCCCTGACTTGCGCGCTTGCGACGACATCGAATCGCGCGTCACGAAAACGCGAGATGAATTCCGCAGTCGATGAAAAAACGCGCTGCGGAAGCGTGTGCGAAATCGCAACAGTCGCGTTTCCAAGTGCCGGAAGTAGTGGCGAAATCTTGCAAATCCGGCAAACGTGGCTACAATGCAGGCAGCAGGAGGAATGGGTTTGTCAAGAGGTTCCAAAAAAAATTGACGATCCGCCGCCACCTGCCACATAGAGAAGCAACATAACAGTTACGGTAACTCAGACAGGAGAAACCAAGATGATGGCAGACATGATGTCGATGATGACGCCGCAGGCTCCGGCCCCGGCGCCGAAGAAGAAGGCAGCTAAACGCAAGCCGGCCAAGAAGAAGGCTGCGCCCAAGAAGAAGGCTGCCAAGAAGACCGCAAAGAAGAAGGCCGCCCCGAAGAAAAAGGCTGCCAAGAAGACCGCAAAGAAGAAGACCGCAAAGAAGGCAGCAAAGAAGCCAGCCAAGAAAAAGGCGGCGAAGAAGACGACGAAGAAGAAGGCGGCGAAGAAGACGACGAAGAAGAAGGCCGCCCCGAAGAAGAAGGCTGCCAAGAAGACCGCAAAGAAGAAGACCGCAAAGAAGCCAGCCAAGAAGAAGGCGGCGAAGAAGACGACGAAGAAAAAGGCCGCCCCGAAGAAGAAGGCTGCCAAGAAGACCGCAAAGAAGAAGGCCGCAAAGAAGCTGTAATTCGCGGCATCACGATCTCCCCGTCTTGCGGCGGCGGATCGAGAAACGGGCGGCGCTTTATGCGTCGCCCGTTTTGTTTTGGGCCTCCCGGTCGGCTGCTACGACCCGCGGAACTGCCCACTGATGCGCGTATTCGGCGCGGGCTTGGATGGTGTTGCCGTGGCGGGCTTGGTTGTCGGGGACTTGGCCGTCCTGGCTTGCTTGCCCGCACCGCGTGTGGCGGCCACGCGCTTGCCCGTGCCGACGCCCTTGCCACCGCCTTTGGCCACCAGGCTCACGTCGCTCGTCACGCGCAACTTCTGGCCCACGGCAAGCTTTTCACCCTTCAGCCCGTTCCACGATTTCAGGTCCTGCACGGTCACGCCATAGCGGACCGCGACGCGCGACATCGTGTCACCGCGCTTGGCGGAGTAGTAGAACGTGCGCCCCGAGGGCACGGCCGTGAAGACGGCGCGATCGAGTGACTCGGCCGACTCGCTGGAGGGACGCTCCGCCGGGACGAGGATGGTGTGCCCATCAGGCACGCGCGCACGCGCACCCAGTCCGTTGAGGGCGCGCAATGTTTCCACCGACATGCTGTATTTCGCGGCGACCTGCACCAGTGATTCGCCGCCTTTCAGCCGATAGGCCTGCCATGAAACCAGCGGCTGGTCGGTCAGCTCGAGCTTGGCCGCAAAGAGCTCGGCCTTGTCGATCGGCAGCAGGATCGAGTGCTCGTCCGCGCCCGCGATCACCGGCCGGTTGTGCTGCGGGTTGAGCGCCAGGAAATCCTCCAGCGACAGCTCGGCAAGTTGCGCAGCGTGCTTCGTGTCCATCTTCTTGCTGGTCTTCACGACCGCAAAGAACGGCGCGTCGGGGATGTCGGCCAAAGCCAGCCCGTACTTCTCAGGGTCGCGGACGATGTTCTTCACCGCCTGCAACTTGGGCAGATAGTTGCGCGTCTCGGCGGGCATCGCGAGGCTCGCGTAGCTGGTCGGCAGACCCTTGGCCTTGTTGCGCGCGATGGCCTTGCCGACGTTGCCTTCGCCCCAGTTGTAGGCAGCCAGCGCCAGTTGCCAGTCGTCGAAATCGCCGTTCAGCTTGACGAGGTAGATCAGCGCCTTGTCGGTGGCGGCCAGCACATCGCGCCGCGAATCGACCCAGAAGTTCTGCGCCAGTCCGTAGTGCTTGCCGGTGGACGGGATGAACTGCCAGATGCCCGCCGCGCGGCTGGTAGACATCGCCACCGGATTGAAGGCGCTCTCGATCATCGGCAGCAACGCGATCTCGGTCGGCATGTCGCGCGCGGTGACCTCGGTGACGATGTGATACAGGTAGCGGCGGCTGCGCTCGATCATCCGCGCCATGTACTCGGGTCGCGACGAGTACCACTGCTCCCACTTCTCGACCAGCGGATCGTTGTCGAGATCGGGAATCGCATAGCCCGCGACAATGCGTTCCCACAGGTCGCCCACCGGCGGTGGCAATGGCTCGAGATCAGCACCGGCTGCCGCAGGGAAGAGTTCAGGTTCGCGGGGCTTCGGCGCGGCGACCACCACCACCGGCGGAGGCGGAGGCGGAGGCTCCGGCGCGATCACGACGGCGGGCGGGGGCTCCACCACGGGTGGAGGCGGTGCCGTCGCACATGCGGACAGCAAAATTGCAACAGTGACCACCAGGTAGAGGCGCAATTCGTGTTTTCCTTGCTGCGGGGCCGCGCCTTGCAGCGCACCGCGCGTCGTGAACCCGGATGGACACCGATGGTAGGCCTCCCGGGGGCGAGGGGTCAACCCGCCGGCGGCGTTGCTGGTCTGACCGCGCTCGTCAGAACTGGTTCTTCCATTCCCGCAACTGCGCGAAGACGGACGTCTCGTCCTGTAGCGCGTGGCCCGCGCGCTGCTGCGCCGCGGCCTGCACCGCCGGGACACCGACGCGCAGGAACGGGTTGGTGGCGCGCTCCTCGACCAGCGTGGAAGGCACGGTGGGCAGCCCCTTCGCGCGCTTGTCCGCCTCGCGCAGTTGCCGCGCCGCCAGCGCTGCGTTTGCGGGCTCCACCGCCGCTGCGAAGCGCAGGTTGGCGAGCGTATATTCATGCGCGCAATACACCTGTGTTGCCGCAGGCAGGCTTGCGCATGCGCTGAGCGACGCCCACATCTGCGCTGGCGTGCCCTCGAAGAGCCGTCCGCAACCGCCCGCGAACAACGTGTCGCCGCAGAAGAGCGAGGGGACGCCATTCACGTCGCCGAAGTACGCGATGTGCCCGGCGGTGTGGCCCGGCACATCGAGCACGGTGAAACGCAGCGGCAGCCCCGGCACCTCGACCACGTCGTCCTCCGCCAGCGCATGCGTGCGTGCGGGAATGCGTTCGCGCGCCGGTCCGAACACGGGCACTTCAGCGCGTTCCAGCAGCGCCAGGACACCACCCACGTGGTCACCGTGATGATGGGTGGTGAGGATCGACGTGAGTTCAAGGTGCAGGCGATCGAGACACTCCAGCACCGGCGCAGCATCACCGGGGTCGACGACCGTGGCGCGGCCGTGCTCGTGCAGCAGCCAGATGTAGTTGTCCGCAAATGCCGGGATGGGGATAATCGTGATCATGGATGCATCTTCTGGGCCCGCCGCCGGCGTGTCAACGTCGCTCGCACACTGGTTCGCTACGCCGCTGGGACGCTACCTGCTGGCGCGCGAGCAGGCCTACTTCGACCAGACGGTGGCCGACATCTTCGGCTTCCATGCACTGCAGATCGGCTTGCCGGACAGTCCGTTTCTTGGCCAGAGCCGCATTTCGTCGCGGTGGACACTCGACTACGATCCGCCCGCGCAGATCATCGCCGATGCGCACGAGCTGCCGTTCCCTGAAAACTCCTTCGACCTGATCGTGCTGCCCCATGGGCTTGAATTCACCGATGACCCGCACCTCATGCTGCGCGAGGCGTGGCGCGTCATCCGTCCCGAAGGCCAGATCGTCATCTCCGGCTTCAATCCGTTTTCGCTCTACGGCGCCAAGCGCTACTTCGGGCGCGCGCAAACGCCGCCGTGGAACGGCAATTTCATTGCACTCTACCGCCTCAAGGACTGGCTCACGCTGCTTGGCTTCGACGTGGTGGGCGGCCGCCTCGACGGCTATGCGCCGCCCTTCGCCAGCGAGAAGTGGCTGCATCGCTGCGGCTTCTTCGAGCGCACCGGCGACCGCTGGTGGCCCATCGCCGGTGGCGTTTATTTCCTCCGTGCCACCAAGCGGGTTCTGGGGATGCGCGTACTGACGCCGGCGTGGCAGCGCCGCGAACGACGTTCGAAGTCGCTCGCCCCCGCGCGCGCCCGCGAAAGTCTCACCACTGCCGACCGGTTGCCGCAATGATCGCCGCAGGGCCGCCCCAAGGCGATCGCCCCCTGGGGGGCGCAGCGCGCAGCGCTGTTCGGGGGGAACTCCTTTGAGCACGGTGGTGATCTATACCGACGGAGCCTGCAAGGGCAATCCCGGTCCCGGCGGCTGGGGTGCGTTGCTGCTGTCGGGCGACCGCGAGTGCGAGATCTTCGGCGGCGAGTCGCCTACCACCAACAACCGAATGGAGCTGACGGCGGTCATCCGCGCGCTCGAGGCGCTGACGCGCGCCACCACCGCTCAGGTGTATACGGATTCCCAATACGTGAAAAACGGCATCGAGACGTGGATTCACGGCTGGAAGCGCAACGGCTGGAAGACCGCGGACAAGAAGCCCGTCAAGAACGCCGAACTGTGGCGTGAGCTCGATGCGCTGGTCGCGCAACACGACGTGTCGTGGCACTGGGTGAAGGGCCACGCCGACAATGCCGGCAACCTGCGCGCCGACGCACTGGCCAATCGCGGCGTGGAGTCGCTGACCAACCTGTAAAACATGTTTGTGGTGCTGCTGTAGGCAACGCTTGTAGGCGAGGCTACAGCCTCGCAGGGATGGCGCCACATTGAACCTGCGAGGCTGAAGCCTCGCCTACAGGACGTCGTTCTCATCCGACAACCTGCGAGGCTGAAGCCTCGCCTACAGGACGTCGTTGGAATCCGATGCGTCGCGCGCCTTCGCCAGGCGTTTCGCAAACACTTCCATCTCGCGCCCGGCCTGCTTGTCGCCCTTGCGCTGCGCGACGGCAATGCCGGCGCGATACGCCTCCAGCGCGCCGGTGGCATCCCCGGTGTCGGCCAATGCACGGCCCAGCAGCTTCCACGCCGCGGTGTAATCGGGATCGTGGATCACGGCCTGCTGCAGATGCGGCACGGCGCGCGCCGGATCCGCGACTTTCAGGTACTCGTTGCCGAGCGAATAGCGCAGCAGCGCGCCATCCTTGCCCGCGGCCAGCATCCGCTCGAAATTCGTGACGATTGGCGCAGGCTCGTTCATCGGCTACTTGCGGATGAACTCGCCGCTCTCGCATCCGACGCGGCGCATCGGAAATATCACCTGCTTGTCCTCGCCCTTGATCTTGCCGTCGATCGTCGCGTACAGCCAGCCCTCGGTGCCGCGGCGATAGGTCACGTTCTGCGGAAAGTCATTCGCAGGATTGGAGAACGTGAAGACCGAGTCCTTGTCGTCGGTGGCGACCGTCGTTAGCTTGAATGGTGTTTCGCGTTGGCCGGAAGGCAGCGCCACAAAGTAGACGCCATCGGGCCGGCTTTCCACCCGCATGAACTCGAAGTCCTGCGTCTTGCCCTGATACACGGTCGAACCGACGCCGAGCAGCATGCCGCCGCGGAGCGGCGTCCACTGCTCGCGGAAATCGCGCTGGTTGACGGAGCCGGTCCAGCAGCCTTCAAGCCAGGACAGGGCGGCAATGTTGTTGACGTCGCCCGCGGGCGACGCGGCCGGGGCCGGCGCGGGTTGGGCGTGAGCCAGCAGGCAGGTGGCGAGGCCCGCAGCCAGCAGCGAGGCAGCGCGGCGAAATGCGGGGGAACGGCGGGGCATTGTCATCATGGTCATTGGGTCCGTGCCAGCGGCAAGTTGAGCAACAGGTTCTGCGGTTTCAGCTTGAGGCGTTGCTGGTCGTCCATCGCCATCGCCAGGTACACCGGACGCCCCGCAATGGCAGGTCGCATGTCCGCCGAGTCCTTGAACTCGAGGCGGAAGAGGCACAGCAGGCGCTTTAGTCGCGCCTCGTCAATTTCGGCCTTGTTGTAGAGGTCGTTCAGCAGCGCGCTGGCCTCGGCATCGAGACCTACGTGCCAGACCCAGCGCGTATCATCGATTGCGCGCTCATGCTTGATCGTGACCTCCACGCCAAGAAAATGCCGCACCCAGCGCTCCAGCACACGGCATAGCGCATCGAGCGCCGGCCGGCCGCGGTTGATGCTGATCGAGAAGTCATGCCGCTCGTCGCGCTCCCAGTACTGCGCTGCGTTGTCCGCATCGAGCACATCGAGTTCGATCTCGCGCCGGGGTGTCTTGTTCTGCGCCAGCAATTCGCCGAGCGACCCGAAGCCTCCGGTCGAGGAATAGAGGTCGACGGTGGTCTCGTCGGCCGCCATCACGCCGCCATCCTCCAGCACGGCGATCCGCTGTGGGCGAAACAGCATTTCGGCCGCCCGCGCTTCCATCGGCGACGCGTCCGCCGTGAGGATATGGCGGAGCAGCACCTGCGTCATCTGCGCGACGAAGAGCGGGGGCACGTCCACGCCGTCGCCGCGAAACAGCGCGGTATACGCGGCTTCGAGCGATGCCGCGCCGGAGAGGCGCGAGCGAAAGCGCAGCCAGATTGCATAATTCTCACGGACGTCGGCATCGGCCAGCCCAGCCAGCTCTGCCGGCGGCACATCGCGCCGCGGGGTGGCCAGCAGCGCATCGTGCAATGCGAGCTCGGCCGCGCACGACTCCGGTACCGGCGCCAACTCCGGGCGCATCAGGTAGCTGCGCAGGTAATCGTCGGTGACGGCCAGGCGGCCGTCGCTCCCCGGGGTCAGCAGGCGGTAGCCGGACGAGGTCCAGAAATCCGGCATCAGCTGCCGAGCATCGCCCGCTTGAGGTCGGCCTGCACCGGCTGCTCGCCGAGCCAGATCCGCATCAGCGCCTTGTTGAAGGTGTCGCCAGCGATCGTGCCCTTGGTCGCACTGTTTAACCCGATGCGGGTGCTGCCCTCGACAAAGTCCAGCGTCACGACGTCCTTCTCCTTCACTTCGTTGAAGGCCTTCATCGTGGCGACCATCTGGTCCATTTGCGCCTTGATCGCCGTCACTTCGGCTGGCGTGCTGTTTTCCTTGATGCCATCCGACAGCGCGTCGATCAACTGGTCCGCCGACAACGTACGCAGGATGTTGAGCTGGACCCTGCGCGGCGCCTTGTCCAGCACGGCAACCAGCGTGGTGGCCTTGGCCGGCACGTACAGGCTGCCGACGTAGACCTTGAAGATGGCGCGAGTTCGAAGGCCCGCGCCATTTAACACCAGCTCGGTCCCGCCGACGCTGACCTTGTCGTCGAGCTTGACGCCTCCGACTTCGGCCGCGTGTACCGCGCCTGCGAGCAGGACCACCGCAATGATGATCACGAATTTGCGCATGTCGTCTCCTTCGTCAGCGCGTGATGGGCCACGGCAGGTCGCCGCGGCCGCATCCTCTCCGGCTACAGCGCCTCGAAAATGCCGGCGGCGCCCATGCCGGTGCCTATACACATCGATACCATGCCGTATTTCAACTTGCGCCGCTGCAGCGCGTGCGTGATCGTGGCAGTGCGGATGGCGCCGGTGGCACCCAGCGGATGGCCGAGCGCGATCGCGCCGCCCAGCGGATTGACCTTCGCTGGATCGAGATTCAATTCGCGCATTACCGCCAGTGCCTGGGCGGCGAAGGCTTCGTTCAATTCGATCCAGTCGAGCTGGTCCTGGCGAATGCCCGTGGTCTGCAGGACCTTGGGAATGGCCACGATCGGGCCGATGCCCATGATCTCAGGCGGCACGCCCGCCACCGCGTAACCCACCCAGCGCGCCAGCGGCTTCAGGTTCAGTTCCTTCAGCACCCGTTCCGACACCAGGATCGATGCGCCCGCACCATCCGACATCTGCGAGCTGTTGCCGGCCGTGACGGAACCGCGCGCGGCGAACACGGGACGCAGCTTCGCGAGGCCCTCGGCGCTGATATCGGCGCGTGGACCCTCGTCGCGCTCGAACACCTTGCTGCGCTTGACGATCGTGTCGCTCGCAAGGTCGGGCATGCTCTCGTCGATCGTGATGGGAGAGACTTCGGCTGCAAATTCCCCGTCGGCCTGGGCTGCCAGAGCCTTCAGGTGCGATTGCAGCGCGAAGGCATCCTGGTCCTCGCGCGATACCTTCCACTGCGCGGCGACCTTCTCGGCGGTGAGTCCCATGCCGTAGGCGATGCCGACGTTCTCGCCCTGCTCGAACACCGCCTGGTTCAACGCCAGCCGTCCCAGCATCGGGATCATGCTCATGCTCTCGGTGCCGCCGGCGATCATGATCTCCGCTTCGCCGGTGCGGATGCGATCAGCCGCAATGGAGACCGCGTTCAATCCGGACGAGCAGAAACGATTGATCGTCATCCCGGCCACGCTGCTCGGCAACCCGGCCAGCAATACACCGATGCGCGCGACGTTCATGCCCTGCTCGTACTCGGGCATCGCGCAGCCGATGATCGCGTCCTCGATGCGTTTGGCATCGATGGCCGGGACCTGCGCCAGCACGGCCTTCAGCACATGCGCCAGCAATGTGTCGGGTCGCGTGGAACGGAGAGCGCCACGCGGCGCCTTGCCCACCGCGGTGCGCGTGGCGGCCACGATGTAGGCATCCTGAATCTGTCTGTCCATGGTTCGCAATCTCGGCGTGATGTTCTAGTTGCGCAAGGGCTTGCCGGTGGCAAGAGTATGCGCGATGCGGGCCTGCGTATTTTCATTGCGCAGGAGGTGCATGAATTCCGCGCGCTCCAGCTCCAGCAGCCAAGCCTCGTCGACCAGGCTGCCCGAGTCGATCTCGCCACCGCACAACACGCGCGCGACGCGCTTGCCGATCTCGAAGTCATAGGCACTGATGAAACCGCCGTCGCGCATGTTGACGAGCATCATCTGCAAGGTCGCAAATCCGGTCTTGCCCGCGACGGGGATGTTGCGCGCCGGCAGTGGCGGCCGGTATCCGGCGTCGGCCAGCGCCCGCGCCTGGCTCTTGGCGACATACAGCAGTTCGTTGGCGTTCATCACGACGACGTCGGATGCGCGGAGGAAGCCCAGCTCCTTCGCCTCCAGCGCGCTCTTCGACACCGTGGCGGTGGCGATCGTCTGGAAGTAGGTGCGGATGAACGGAAGCTGATCGATCTGGCTGCCGTTGGCGCCGCGCCGCACTTCCTCCGCCGCACGTACCGCGAACTCCTTGCTGCCGCCGCCCGCAGGCAGCAGTCCGACGCCCACTTCCACGAGCCCGATATAGGACTCCAACGCGGCCACCGTGCGATCGGCGTGCATGATCAACTCGCACGACCCGCCCAGCGCCATACCGCGCACCGCGCATACCGTGGGAATGAGGCTGTGCCGCAACCTCATCGCGGTGCGCTGGAACTTGGCAACCACGGCGTCGATCTTGTCCCATTGCTGGGCCGCAATGCCCGGCGACACCGCTGCAAGATTGGCGCCCAGCGAAAATGGTTCGCGCGTCTGCCAGATCACGAGACCGGCATAGCCAAGCTCCGCCTCGTCTGCGGCGCGCAGGATGCCGTCAAGCACATCCTCGCCGATCGTGTTGGACTTGCTCTTGAACGACAGGATGGCGACATCGTCGCCCTGGTGCCACATGCGCACGGCGTCGGTTTCGAAGATTGTCGTGCCGCGTTCGGCCGCGGCTTCGCCCAGCACCGTCTCGGGAAAGAGCTGGCGGCGATAGACCGGCAGCGTCGACCGCGGCACGAAAGTGTTCTCGCGCGGCGCATACGCGCCGGCGCGTCCGTGCACGCCCTTAGCGGCACGCACCGCATCGCCGGCGACCCACGCCGGCAGCGCCACCGCAGCCAGCGCGCGACCTGCTGCAATGTCCTCGGCCACCCACGCGGCCACCTGTTCCCAGCCTGCGGACTGCCATGTTTCGAACGGCCCCATCTGCCAGCCGAAGCCCCAGCGGATCGCGAGGTCGACGTCGCGCGCGTTGTCGGCGATGTCCGCCAGGTGAAACGCGCTGTAATGGAACAGGTCGCGGAAAATCGCCCACAGGAACTGCGCCTGCGGGTGCTGCAGCGCCCGCAAAGCGGCGAATTTTTCGGCCGGTGACTTGATCTTCAGGATTTCCGCCACCTCGGGCGCCACGACGCCATCCGCCACTCGATACGCGCGCGCCGCGGGATCCAGCACCTCGATGTTCTTGCCCACCTTGCG
The DNA here is from genome assembly GCA_038321425.1 of Burkholderiales bacterium. GTDB lineage: Bacteria > Pseudomonadota > Gammaproteobacteria > Burkholderiales > Casimicrobiaceae > VBCG01. Next base: position 19,325 of record JBBQEY010000028.1, read on the forward strand.
GAAGAAACCTGCCTTCGTCTTGGCGCCCAGCGCACCCTGCGCCACCAATCCCGCCAGCACCGGGGGCGTGGCGAACAGCGGATGCCATGGATCCTGCGGCAGCGTGTCCCACATCGTCTTGACCACGTGCGCCATCGTGTCGAGGCCCACGACGTCGGCGGTGCGGTACGTGGCGCTCCTGGCGCGGCCGATCGCGGGTCCGGTGAGCGCGTCCACCACATCGAACGAAAGTCCGTAAGTATCCGCATGCTTCATCGTGGCGAGCACGGAGAAGATCCCGATGCGGTTGGCGATGAAGTTGGGCGTGTCGCGTGCACGAATGACGCCCTTGCCGAGCGTGGTGGTGAGGAAGGTCTCGAGCCCATCGAGCAGCGGCGCGTCGGTCGACGGTCCAGCAATCATCTCCACCAGATGCATGTAGCGCGGCGGATTGAAGAAGTGCACGCCGCAGAAGCGGTGCCGCAGCCCCTCGGGCACCGCGCCGGCGAGTGCCGCCAGCGAGAGTCCCGACGTGTTCGACGCAAGTATCGCCGTGGGCGCCACGTGCGGCGCGATCTTCTCGTAGAGATCGCGTTTCCAGTCGAGGCGTTCGGCGATCGCTTCGATCACGATGTCGCAACCGGCCAGTAACGGCAGGTCACTGCCGTAGTTGGCCGGCGTGATGGCGGCGGCACGATCCTTGGCGGCCAGCGGTGCCGGCTCGAACTTCGCGAGGCCCGCGATCGCGCGCACCGCTAGTCCGTTCCGATCGCCTTCCTTGGCGGGAAGATCGAACAGCACGACCGGAATCCCGGCGTTGGTGAAATGCGCGGCGATCTGCGCGCCCATGACGCCGGCGCCGAGCACGGCAGCCTTGCGGACGTTGAACGGTAAGGTTGACATGAGTGGCTGCCGGGGATGGCCTGCTGAATCGCGGGCGTGAATGAAAATGCGGGACGCTGCGGGATGCCAATTCTATCAAACGCGACCCATCAGGCCCCGGCCGCCGAAGCGGAGGATGCGCCCAGTTCGCCCATGCGGCCGCCGCGCGCACCAGCCCTGAAAAAACGGCCGGGTTGCCCCGGCCGTGATGACTCTCGAATTTCAACCGATGCAGGAGCGTTGCCGCTCCGGTGACACTAGAACAACATGGTGGCCTGTAGCGACAGGATCCAGGTGCTTGCCTTGAACTCGCCGTTGACCAACCCATAGCTAGCCGTCGAGCCCTCGTTCCGGTTGAAACTGGTGTTGTCCCCGATGATGTAGGCGAAGCCGGTATCGAGTTTCAGGGTTGGCGACCACTTGTACTCACCGCCGAAAGCCAACCACCAGCGGTCGGAGTCGGGCAATCGCGTCGTTGGAGCGTTGGTTACCGGCGTCTGGTCGAAGGCAATACCAACGCGCGCTTTCCACACTTCGTTGGCCTTGTAGGTGGCGCCGACCGAGAATTTGTAGGAGTCGTCCCAGTTGAGCGGTGTCGCTGGGAGAACCGAGCCGTCGGTCGGGACGAACTTGAGTTCCGGAACGCTGGACCAGCCGGTGTACTGGATATCCGCCATCACGTCCCACTGGCTGTTGAGCCGGTAGAGCACCGACAGATTGGCGATGGCCGGAAGCGTGATGTCCGAGGTCACGCTGCGGTTGTACAAGGCCCTTTGGTTGACGCCAGCGGACAGCGCGGCGATCGTTCCCGCCAATTGCGGCGATGTTCCCGGAGGAAGCACCACGGTCGGATTGCTGAAATCGATGTTGCCGGATACGTCGTACTTCATCTCCGAGCGGTAGCTAAAGCCCGCGCGAAGCTGCGGCGTGGCATCCCAGGCAAACCCGATGTTCCAGCCCCATGCGCCGTCCTCGCCCTTGACCTGCACGTCTGAGTCGAGGCCGCCCGTTGCGCCCGCGATGGCGTTGAAGGTCGGGGATCCAGGCGTGATGCCGGCGCCGCCGGCCGCGGAGAGCAGCGCCCCCGAGTAGTTGGCGTTGTTGGTGAGCGTCGCCTTGAGGTACTGGTAGTTGACACCCGCACCGATCGCCAGCGTCGGGGTCGCCTTCCAGGACAACACCGGGTTGACGTTGATCGTCTGGATCTGCGATTTCTTTGCCTGGTAACGGCCGAGCCAGCCGTCGTCGAATTCCGTGGTCAGGCCGAACGGGGCGTTGATGCCGATGCCGAAGGTCCACTGCGTATTGATCGGCACGGACAAATACAAGTTCGGCACGAAGTTGAACCCGCCAGCGTCTCCGCCGTCGCCGCCCAGCGGCTGGTTGGCGGCAGGGAGCGAAGCGTTGTTATTGAACTTGATCGACGGCGTGATGACATGAATCGCCTGTGCCGCCTGCATCCTCGGGAACTGCGAGATCGCGGCCGGATTCGACCACATCGTCGAAACGTCGTCCGTAGCCGCCGCGCCCCCCGCGAATGCATTGCCGAGGCCGCTCGCGCTGTTCTCGTTCAACTGGAAGCCGGTGGCGACGGCCTGCCCTGCGCCCAGCGACAGCACCAGCGCGCTGATCGCTATGCCAAGTTGCGACTTCCGATTCACAATCGACGACATCGTTGACTCCTCCTGGGTGCCACTGCGGGCACGATTCAAACTTTTAGTTGGTCTTATGAACTCACCGGCCCTAACGGCAGCAATATATGGCAATACTTCAACAAAGGCTATACACCGGACCTGCGGCCGCACCGAGGGTCCATGCCAGCCGTAAAAGCGTCCGCTGCCTATAGCAGATTGAGCAATCGCGGCCGGGGGGGGGGGGGGCGGGGCGCGGCGGGGGGGCTCCGGTCGGGCGCCC
>JBBQEY010000029.1:0-21674 GCA_038321425.1 Burkholderiales bacterium
GCCTGGATGACGTAGGCCCGGGGCATGCCGACGATCACTTCCTTCCGTTTCGCGCGGGTTGCCCATTCGGCGTCGTCGCCCTGCACGCTGCCGGAGTCGCGCTGGATATCCATCCGCGTGGCCTTCTGCGCCTCCGGACACGGCAACTGCTGGTAGGTCGTTCGACCGGCTTTGTCGACGCACTTGTAGACCTGCGCGGACGCCGGCATTGCCAACAGCAGAAACCCCACCGCCAGGCAACGTGCCCATGCGGACGATCTTCGCGCGACCTGCGGCGTCGTCATTTGACCAGGATCCTTTCCACGTCGGCCACCTTGCCTCCGATGCAGCTGAAGGTCGTCCGCATTTGCGGGTCGCCGGGCTGGGGTTCGTAGACGTAGCGATTGCCGGCACCCTCCACGGGGAGTAGTTGCTGCCGGTCGGCCGAGCCGATTTCCGCAAATACATGCTCGCAGTAGCGGCCCGCAATGACGAACCGGCGATTTTGTGGGCCGCGCGTCGCGGCCTCGCCGGAGGGCGTGGCGCCCGCAGGCCTGACGGCGGCCGGCAATCTCTCGTCGCGCTGCCAGGCCACGTTGGATCCGGCAAAGCCGATCAACGTGACGCCATCCTTCGTGCCGTAGCGCCAGACCTCGGTGGCGTTGTCGCTGGCTTTCCCGGGGCGGATTTCGATGGGCGCGCCCCGGGCCCGCAGCACCCAGCGCTTCGGCATGCCGGCCACCACCTTGGCGTCCTTGGCGGCGGCCTCCCACGGGGCGGCGGCATCGTCGCGCGATTCGGCCTTGGGCAGCGCGATGGCACGTCCCGCCTGCCCGCCCGTACACGCCGAATCCTGGTAGGTGATGTTGCCATCGGCGTCGACGCACTTGATCACCGACTGCGCCAGCACGCACCCGGCGCTACCCAGCAGCGCCAGCGCAGTCAAGCCGGCGACGGTGGACACCATGCTGCGGCGGAAGCCCGATTTCATTGCGCTATGATGCCTCATCATGCCGATCATGCGCATCCCGGGGCCGGCCGGCACGCCACTGTCGCGCGCGCCGCGCTGATCGCCGCCGGAACATCGACGATGCCCGCCCGCGCCATCGCCGCGGCAAGCCCTCCCGCCGGCGACACGTCCGCGGATGACGCCGCCCATGCGATCGCGCTGGCGCTGCGCGAAGGCTTCGACCGGCACTACGCCCTTTTCCGCGACTGCGCGCGCGCCGCCAAGCACCACTTCGAGGCGGCCAACTGGCGCGCGCTGCGCCATGTGGCGCGCGATCGCATCGACTACTACGACCAGCGGGTGCTGGAAACAGTCGAGAGGATCGAGGGCGAATTCAAGCTGGCCGGACTCGAGGGCCATCGCGCCGACGCGCTGTGGGAGCGGGTGAAGCTGCACTACATCGGCCTGCTGATCGACCACAAGCAGCCGGAGTGCGCGGAAACTTTCTTCAACTCGGTGTCCTGCAAGATCCTGCATCGCACCTACTTTCACAACAAGTTCATCTTCGTGCGGCCGGCAGTCTCGACGCAGCACATCGAAGCCGATCCGCCCACCTACCGCAGCTACTATCCGCTGGAGCAAGGACTGCGCCACGCGCTGATCGACATCGTGCTCGACTTCCGGCTCGAGACGCGCTTCGCCGATTTCCGCCGCGACCTGCAGCACCTGCTCGCGGCGTTCCGCGCCCGCACGCCCCGCCCGATCCGGCTTGAGGCCAACCACCAGATCCAGGTGCTGTCGACGCTCTTCTTCCGCGACCAGACGGCTTACGTGGTGGGCCGCATCGTGAATGGCATCCGTAATATCCCCTTCGCGGTGGCTTTGAAGCACGGCCCCGATCGCCTGCTCTACGTCGACGCGCTGCTGCAGGATGACATCGAGCTGGCGCTGCTGTTCTCCGCCAATCGCACGTACTTCCTGGTCGACATGGAGGTTCCTTCCGCCTACGTCGATTTCCTGCATGCGTCGCTCAACGACAAGACGCCCTCCGAGCTTTACACGATGGTGGGCCTGCAAAAGCACGGCAAGGCGCTCTTCTACCGCGACTTTCTGCACCACCTCGCGCATTCGCGCGACCGCTTCATCAGTGCACCGGGCATCAAGGGGCTCGTGATGTCGGTGTTCACGCTGCCGTCCTATCCGTATGTCTTCAAGCTGATCAAGGACCGCATCGCCGCCACCAAGGAGACGAATCGCGCGAAGGTGAAGCAGAAGTACGCGCTGGTGAAGCACCACGACCGTGCCGGGCGCATGACCGACATCCTCGAGTATTCGGACGTCGCGTTTCCGCGCGCGCGATTCGCGCCCGAGCTGCTGGAGGAATTGCGGCATGTCGCGCCCTCGCAAATCGAGGAGGACGGTGACCGGATCATCGTTCGCCATCTCTACATCGAGCGGCGGATGACCCCGCTCAACATCTATCTCGAACGCGCCGACGACACCGAGCGCACTCACGCGATCCGCGAATACGGCGATGCCATCCGCGAGCTTGCCACCGTCAACATCTTCGCCGGCGACCTGCTGTTCAAGAACTTCGGCGTCACCCGCTACGGCCGCGTCGTGTTCTACGACTACGACGAGATCGAATACCTGGTCGATTGCCGGTTCCGGACCATTCCGCCGCCGCCGCCGGGCTTCGACGAGATGTCGGGCGACGTCTGGTACCCGGTATCGCAGCAGGACGTCTTTCCGGAGGAGTTCGCGACGTTCCTGCTTACCGACTCCCGAGTCCGGGCGGCGTTTCTTGCCGGGCATGCCGACCTCGTCACCGCCCGATGGTGGCAGGACGCCCAGGCCATCGTGCGGCGCGGCGACCTGGCCGAGGTATTGTCCTACCCGCAGAGCGCCCGCTTCGCGCCGCCCGCGGCGGGTTGAGCGGCCCCGGGCGCCATCCGTCGGCAACCGCTCGGCGGGCGGACCTGACCGACCTTCGGCTGCGCCTTCCTGCACCACGCGCCAAAGACCATACTCGGCCGCTCGGCGGCTGGCGCGACGAAAGTCGCGCGCCCGCCGCGAGTGATCAGCCTCCGCCGCAACGCACGGCACTTGGAAAAATAACGGGGAGACGCGGTGGTTGCCAGTGCTTTCGAACTCTTCCGCATCGGCGCCGGTCCGTCGTCGATCCATGTGCTGGGCCCGCACCGTGCCGCTCAGCGCTTTGTCCATGAAATCGCAGCCGACGGCGTGCTGCCGAAGGTCCATCGGGTTGAAGTGGAGCTCTTCGGCGGCCTGGCGTTCAACGGGCGCGACTTCCACACCGATCGCGCCATCATGGCCGGCCTGACCGGTCTCCTGCCCGAACGCTGTGACAGCGCCACACTGGCGCGCTGCGCGGACCGCATCGCGACCGAGCAGCAGCTGCTGCTGGCCAACGGCCCCAGCGTCAACTTCGCCGCGCACCGCGATCTGCGGTTTGTCGTCGACCGCGCCGTGGCCTACGACGGCAATGCGATGCGCTTCGTCGTCAGCGATCGCTATGGCGAGGTGCTGACATCCCGCGTGTATTTCTCCACCGGCCATGGGCACATCGTGGGTGAGAACGACCGGCCCGCCGCCGCCACGATCCGCCTGCCCTATCGATTTGTGTCGGCCGACGCGATGCTGGAGGCGTGTTCGTCGCAGGGCAAGCGCGTCGCCGACCTCGCGCGCGCCAACGAATGCATCCGGCGCTCGCCGGACGAGGTCCGCGTCGCCTTGCTGCACGTCGCAATGGTGATGCGTGCCGCGCTGCAACGGGGACTCACGACCGAGGGCGTGCTTCCGAGCGGCAACCGGCGCACGGCGCCATCGTGGTCGGCCGCGATGCGCGACAACGATGTCGGCGAGGTCGGGCATGCCGGGCTGGCGCAGCGGGCGGCGCTCTACGCGACCGCCGTGGCCGAGGAGAATGCAGCGGGCGGGCGCATCGTCACCGCCCCTTCCTCCGGATCAGCCGGCCCGGTGGCCGCGCTGCTGCAGCTCTGGTTCGACAGCACACCGCTCAAGTACGACGATGGCGTCGTCGACTTCCTGCTGGTCAGCACCGCGATCGGCGGCATGCTGCGCGCCGCCGGTGTCGCCCATGTCGGATGCCAGAGTGAGGTTGGTGTCGCGGCCGCAATGGCCGCCGCGGGCTATGCGTCGGTGCTCGGCGCAAGCGATGCGCAGATCGTGCATGCGGCGGAACTGGCATTGCGGCCGCACCTCGGACTCACCTGCGATCCGGCGGCGGGCCGCATCGAAGAGCCGTGCATCGAGCGCAACGCACTGGCGGCATCCCGTGCCTGTGCCGCAGCGTTGGCGGCAGTACGGGCCCCGTCCCCCCGGAACGGGATCGACGCCACGATCAGGGCGATGGTGGCGTCGGGACAGGCCATGGCGTCGCGCCACAAATCGACGTCGCTCGCGGGTGTCGCGGTCAACGTTGCCGAGTGCTGACGCGGCACGGCATGCCGCCGTGACGCCGCGATGCTATCCTCGCGCATCACGAATCCTACGGAGCGATGCGCATGGTGTTCCCGTTATCCCGCCTATCCTGGGTGCCGGTCGTGGCGGCGCTGGCGCTGATGGGTTGCGAGAACCCGCAGAAGAAGAAGGACGAGGAAGCTTCCAAGAATACCTTCGCCTGCCAGATGAACGGCGAGCGGCTGGTGCTGCGCTTCGCCGACGGCGAGGCGCGGATGCTGATGCCCAGTGCGCAGCGCATCACGCTCTACCAGATCCCGACGGCATCCGGCGTCCGCTACAGCAACGGCACGCTCGAGCTTCGCGGCAAGGGGACCGACCTGCAGCTGGTGCAGGATGGCACCACCATCGTCCTCAAGGATTGCGAACCCTACGCCGTGCTGCCGCCGCCTGCCAAGTGAGCAGCGAACGAACCCTTCGCCTGATTCGCCCGATCCGGTGAACGCACCGCTGCGCGTAGGCGTCATCGGCGCCGGCGCGATGGGCGGCGGGGTCGTGGCCAGCCTGCGCCGCGCCGGCTTTGCCACGCACGTGCGCGACATCCGACCCGAGGCAACGGCAGCGGCCGTGGCGCTCGGTGCGCAACCACACCACTGTGCAGCGTCACTTGCCGCGGCCTGCGACATCGTGATCGTCGTTGTCGTGGACTCAGTACAGGTGGATGCGGTGCTCTTCGGCGCCGACGGCGTCACGGCGATGCTCGCGCCGTGTCCCATCGTGATGCTGGCCTCCACCCTCGATCCCGACGACGTAGCCGGCTTCGCCGCGCGGCTGTCCGTCGCAGGCGCCGCGTGCGTCGATGCCCCGGTGTCCGGCGGACCGGGCCGCGCCACCGACGGCACGATGACGATGATGATCGCCGGCGCGGCCGACGCGCTGACGCGCTGTGCGCCGGTGCTGGCGGCCATCGCCGGCAAGGTGTTCGAGGTCGGCGCCGTGCCCGGCATGGCGGCCAAGTTCAAGATCGTCAACAACCTGCTGGCCGCCGTCAACCTGGCGGCGGGGGCCGAGGCGCTGGCGCTGGCCGCTGCGGCGGGACTTGACGTCCGGATGGTGGCCGACGTCATCAACGCGAGTTCGGGAGGCAGCTGGATCTTCGCCGACCGGATGCCGCGGGCGCTGGATGGCGACTACGCGCCCCGGGCCGCCGCCAAGATCCTCGCCAAGGACGTGGGCATTGCCGCGTCGTTTGCTGCGCGCCACCACGTTGACACACCCTTCGCACTGGCGGCACAGGCCACGTTCCGGGAGGCCGTCGCCACCGGCCACGGCGAACTGGATGACGCCATTGTCTATGCGTGCGCCCGGCGCAAGGCATTGCCGAACGAGCCCTTTGAGTAGCTCGACGTAATGCCGGCCCCCGTCACCGCGACTACAATCGCGACAGGATCGCGCCGATCTGACCCCTCACCCCCCGATACTGGAACCATGATGGCAATACCCACCCTTCAATCCACCCGCCGCCGCGTTGCCGCCGCGGCCTTTGCCACGCTGCTGGCCATGGTCGCGGCGCCCACGATCGCACAGGCACCGAAGGGCATGCCGGTCGTACCGCCAGGCATGGCCGTCGCCACGTTCGCCGGCGGCTGCTTCTGGTGCATGGAGCCGCCCTACGACAAGCTCGAAGGCGTGCTGAGCACGACGTCGGGCTACATGGGCGGCGCGGTGAAGAACCCCACCTACGGCGCTGTGTCGAACGGCACCACCGGCCACACCGAGGTAGTGCAGGTCGTCTACGACCCCGGCAAGGTCAAGTACGAGAAGCTGCTCGAAGTGTTCTGGCGCAACATCGATCCCACGGTCACCAACCGCCAGTTCTGCGACGTCGGCAGCCAGTACCGTTCCACCATCTTCACGCACACCACCGAGCAGAAGTCACTGGCCGACAACTCGAAGGCGCTGCTGCAGATGACGAAGCCATTCAAGGATCCGATCGTGACCCCGGTCGTGGTGGCCACGGAATTCTGGCCCGCCGAGGAATACCACCAGGACTACTACGTCAAGAATCCCGTCCGCTACAGCTATTACCGCACCGGATGCGGCCGCGATGCGCGGTTGAAGGACCTGTGGGGCAGCAGTGCCAAGTAGCCGGTCAGATCAGCCCTAAGCTGCTGGCCGCGGCGCCGCCCAGCGTCGACGCGGCGATCAAAAGTACGAGCGAGATGCCGACGAACTCCGCCTGATGTCCCGGCTTGACCTGCAGCACCTTGTGCACGCCGAGCCAGTACAGGAACAGCGAGTGCGATAGCCCCAGGAGTCCCACCAGCGCCATCACGGGCAGGAACAGCGTGGCGCCGGCCAACAGCATCGGCACCGCGCCGAAGGTCGCGACTTTCAGCGCCACGCGAAAGTCGCGCGCACTGCCGTAGAGCGGGGCCAGCAGCACGAAGATGCCGGCCAGCGCGAACACCGAGCCGACCGATGCCACCAGCGTGGTGGCAGCCGCAGTGAAGGCCTCGTTCGCGGGCACCAGGAACCCCATCTCCTCGTCCCAGGTGACATTGAAGCTGCGGATGCCGATGTAAGTACTAATCGGCGCCAGCAGCGCCAGGGGCAGGATGAAATGGCGGACCAGCACATCGATCGGCGGGTCTTCCGCCGCGATGCGGTCCCATTCCGTATTCGGTTGCAACACGATGCGGGCCATGCGCTTCAATGCATTCATGCACCGAGTATAAGCGCGTCGGATTGACGCCCCCGAAGCGGCGGCGCGATACTCCGGCCGCGGCAATGGCAGGCCGCCTGGAGGTGCACTGTGGAAATGAAACGATTGGCGGGCGGCAACCTGCGCGCCGCCGGATTCGACGAGCGCAGTCGCAAGCTCGTGGTGGAGTTGACCGCCGGGACCTTCGAATACAGCGGCGTGACCGCTGAAACATGGCGGCGCTTCTCGACGGCATCGTCGCCGTGGAGCCTCTTCCGCGACAATATCGAGGAAGAGTACGCCGCCAAGCGGGTACGCTGAACTGCACAGGCGCGGACCCGGAACATCGCTCCGGATCCGCGCGCGGCGTCTTACTGGATCGTGAGCTTGCGGCCCGCGATCGCCACCTTCTTGGTCAGCGTCAGTTCCAGCACGCCGGCGTCGACCTTGGCATGGCTGGCCGCTTCATCGAGCTCGACCGGCAACGCAAACGTGCGCGCCAACGAACCGGCAAAGCGCTCGTTGCGCAATGCACGTTCGCCTTCCGCCACCTCGGTCGACGGCTTGGCGTTCGCCGCGATCGTGACCGTGTTGCCTTCAATGGTAACGTCAATGGCGTCCTTCGCCACGCCCGGGAGGTCGGCGTACACGACGTAGCTGTCGCCTTTCTCGATCACATCGATCCGGATGGTCGCAGCACCGTGGCGCGTCACGCGCACCGGCCGGAAAAATCCGCGCACCAATTCGTCGAAACCTGCGTCCGCGAACGGACCAACCACTTGCACCGTGTTCATTTGACGACTCCTGTGTTGAGCAATGGGTGGCGCGAATCGGAGGCGGCCCTGGGGCCGCGCTGTCGCCGCACCGGCACTCGAAAAATGGGGGAACGGCGGAAGCTTTCAAGGGGTTGAAACGCTCCAATGCGGCCCGATGTACGGCGGTCGCGCCGGCGGGCGTGGCTTGGCCCACGGCGACCCCGGCCCGCGTGCAGGCGCCTCGCCCCGCGCCCGGCCACAAACCAACAGCAGGCACGCCAACCGCACCGGCGGCGACTCCACGAGAAGCACCCCGCGCCATCGGTTAGAATCGTGGGTACGCAGTACCCACCTCCGCACGCCAGCGCGGAATCCACGCTCCGATACTTCCAGGAATGCCATGCCGACGATGACTTACCGGCGCTTGGGCCGCTGCGGCCTCAAGGTCAGCGCCCTCTCCTTCGGCTCCTGGGTCACCTACGGCAACCAGCTCGGCCATGACCTCGCGCGCGAGTGCATGGCCGCAGCCTACGACGGTGGCGTCAACTTCTTCGACAACGCCGAGGTCTATGCGAAGGGCGAATCCGAAACGATCATGGGCGTCGCGCTCAAGAAGCTCAACTGGCGCCGCGCATCCTACATCGTGTCCACCAAGTTCTACTGGGGCCTGCGCGACGGCCCCAACGAGAAGAACACACTCAATCGCAAATACCTGATGCAGGCCATCGACGGTTCGCTGGCGAGGCTCCAGATGGACTATGTCGACCTCGTGTTCTGCCACCGGCCCGATGCCGACACACCGCTCGAGGAAACGGTCCACGCGATGTCCGACATGATCACCGCCGGCAAGGCGCTTTACTGGGGCACCTCCGAGTGGAGTGCCGCCGAGATCGCCGCCGCGTGGCACATCGCCGACAAGCATCACCTGCACAAGCCGGTGATGGAGCAACCGCAGTACAACATGCTGCACCGGGACCGTGTCGAGCACGAATACGCGCGGCTCTACACCGACCTCGGCATCGGTACCACGATCTGGAGCCCGCTCGGCTCCGGCCTCCTCACGGGCAAGTACAACGACGGCATTCCGCCTGATTCCCGCGGCACGTTGAAGGGTTTCGAATGGTTGGCGGAACGCCTGACGCAACCGCAGCAGATCGCAACCGTGCGCAAGCTAGCGCCGATCGCAAAGGACCTGAACTGCACGATGGCGCAGATGGCGCTGGCGTGGTGCCTCAAAAACCCGCAGGTGTCCACCGTGATCACCGGTGCCAGCCGCGTTGCGCAGGTGCACGAGAACCTGGGGGCGCTCGATGTCGTGCCGAAGCTCGATGCCGCAGTGATGGCGCGCATCGCGGACGTGCTGGCCCAGTGACGCTGCAAGGAGACCTCGCCCGATGTCCGCTCCCGTAGCCCTGATCACCGCCGCCAGCAAAGGTATGGGTGCCGCCTGCGCCCGCGAACTCGCGCTCAGTGACGCCGCTTGGCATGCCGGCCGCAACCTGTTGCTGCTCAACACCGGGCGCACCCGCTCCGTATGACCCATGGGTCCCACACGACGACTGCTGCCGCTGCTGGCGTTGACGGTGGCACCTGCCGCGATGGCCGCGCTCTTCGGTAGCCTCTTCGCCGGCACGATGCCCGCGGACCTGGGGGTCCACGACGGCCGCCTCAAGGCGTGCCCCGACCAACCCAATTGCGTCAACAGCCAGGCTACCGATGCTGGACACGCGATCGCACCGCTGGCCTTCCGGGGCGATGCCGCAGCCGCAATGAAGGCATTGGCCGCCATCGTCGCCGCAACCCCCGGCGCCACCGTCGTCAAGGCGCAGGATCACTACCTGCAGGCCACCTTCGCGACACCCGCGATGGGATTCGTCGACGATGTCGAATTTCATGCCGACGCAGCCCGCAAGGTGATCGATGTGCGCTCGGCCTCACGCCTCGGCCACAGCGATCTCGGCGCCAATCGCAAGCGTGTCGAGGAGCTGCGGCGCGCCTTCGCAGCGGTCAACCCATGACCGCGCCGCGCCGCCCCAAGCACGAAAACCAGGGCGTGCAGCGCGAAGGCGTAACTTTGGCCAACCAGCTGTCGAACTGGTATGAGGAACAGCGGTCAGTCTACCTCTACCGTGCATGCGCGGCGGCGGAGACAGGCACCATCCGTGCCCAGCTCTTCCTGCGTCTGGCTGGCGAGGCCGAAGCCCAGTCCGCCATCTGGCGCGCACAGATTACGGCGCGTGGTTCGCCACCGCCGCCGCCGTTCGTGGCCGATATGCGCACGCGTCTTGTCGCCACGCTGGTTCGCTCGCAGGGTCCGCGCCGGTTGAAACCTGTGTTGGCCGCGATGAAGGTGCGCGGCATGACGCTCTACGCCGGCGGCGCCGACCTCGATAGCGGCCACGCCGAGCCCCCGTCCGGCAGTACGATCGAACATCGGCATCGCAGCCTTGGCAGTGGCGGTAACCTGCGTGCCGCGGTATTCGGCGTCAACGACGGCCTGGTCAGCAATGCCAGTCTCATCCTTGGCGTCACCGGGGCTGCCGCCGATACACGGACGATCCTGGTGGCGGGGGTGGCAGGTCTCGCGGCGGGAGCGTTCGCCATGGCGGCCGGCGAGTATGTCTCAGTACGATCGCAGCGCGAACTTTTCGAACACCAGATCGCGCTCGAGCGCGATGAACTGCGGCAATACCCGGAAGCCGAGGCGCAGGAGCTTGCGCTGATTTATGCGGCGAAGGGCCTGTCGCAGAAGGAAGCGCAGCGCCTCGCCAAGCGCCTCGTGGCAGATCCGGAGCATGTTTTCGATACGCTGGCGCGCGAGGAGCTTTTACTCAATCCTGCCGAACTCGGCGCGCCTTTCGGCGCCGCCGCCAGTTCGTTCGCGGCGTTCGGCGCCGGCGCGGCGCTGCCGCTGTTACCGTTTGCATTCATCGACGGCGCGATGGCGTTGCCGGTAGCGCTTGGCGTAACCGCGGTGGCGCTGTTCACCATCGGCGCGGTGCTGTCACTCTTCACCGGACGCAGCGCGTGGTTCTCGGGCGCGCGCATGCTGGCGCTTGGGTCGCTGGCCGGCGGTATCACGTTCGGCATCGGGCGCCTCTTCGGCGTGGCCCTTGGCTGAACGCATCGATCGCCGCCGCGACGCCCGAATCGGAGTAACGCGGCGCGCGGCACCATTGGTGCAGGCGACCGCGCCCGCGGTCATTCTCAAGGCGGGCCGCGAACGATCGGTACTGCAGGGCCATCCGTGGGTGTTTTCCGGTGCCATCGATCGCGTACTGGGGGATCCAGCGTCCGGGACGACGATCAGCGTGGCGGACGCGGGCGGCGGCTGGCTCGCCCACGCGGCGTGGTCGCCCGTGTCGCAGATACGCGCGCGGATCTGGTCGCGCGACACCAGTCTTCCCATCGATTCCACGTTCTTCCGCGACCGGATCGACCATGCCGCAGGTTTGCGCGCGCCGTTGCTCGATGATGCCCATAGCGGCGCCCGCCTCGTTCACGCCGAAGCGGATGGCTTGCCAGGCATCATCGTCGATCGTTATGGCACCGTCGCGGTCGTGCAATTGCTGTCCGCCGGCGCCGACCATTGGCGCGCGGCCATCGTCGATGCCATCGCCGCGTTGCCCGGCATCGAATGCGTGGTCGAACGCTCCGATGCCGAAGTGCGCGTGCTTGAAGGCCTGCCCGAAAGGAGCGGCGTCGCTGCGGGGTCGCTGCCGGCTGACGTTTCGCTGCGCGAAGGCGGGCTCGACTATCGCGTCGATCCCGTGGGCGGGCAGAAGACGGGCTTCTATCTCGATCAGCGCGACAATCGCCGGCAGATTCGCGACATTGCGGGCGGGCGGCGTGTGCTCAACGCCTTTTGCTATTCCGGAGGCTTCACGCTTGCAGCACTGGCGGGCGGCGCGACGCACGTCACTTCGATTGACAGTTCCGGCGAGGCGCTCGCCATGGGTGCGCAGAATCTCGCGCGCAACGCGGCGTTGCCGGCGGCGGCCAACGCGTGGATCGAGGCCGATGTCTTCGCCCACCTTCGGCAACTGCGCAACGAGGCCGCCACATTCGACCTGATCGTGCTCGATCCGCCGAAGTTCGCGCCCACGGCCGCCCACGCCGAAGGGGCGGCGCGCGCCTACAAGGACATCAACCTGCTGGCATTGAAGCTGCTGGTGCCGGGCGGGATGCTCGCCACGTTCTCGTGTTCCGGCGGCGTGGACGCCGGTCTCTTCCAGAAGATCGTCGCCGGCGCGGCGGTGGACGCCGGAGCCTGCGCGCAGATCGTGCGGCGGTTGGGGCCTTCAGCGGACCACCCGGTGGCGCTCAACTTCCCCGAAGGCGATTACCTCAAGGGACTGCTGCTGCGGAAGACCTGACGCCGCGTCGCGACGGCGCCTGCCGCCGGGTCCAAAAACAAGGCCGCAAAGGGTTTCCCCGATGCGGCCTTGTCAGCCTCGGCCGGATGGACAGGAGGTCACCCGGCCGTGTTCAGCAAACCTTGTCGCCGTCAGGCGGCCTTCATGCACTCGCTCTGGGCCTTGGCGCGGTCTTCCTTGGTCATGCCCGCGGTCTTCTTGTTGCACATCGCCATCTTGCTTTCAGGCTTGGCGGCCGCCGCGGGTTTGGCGGACAGGCAGGTGCTCATGTAGGCCTTGCGCTCGTCGCCCTTCTTGTCGGCGGCTGACGCGTTGCAGGCCTTCATCTTGTCCTGCTGCGAGTTCTGCGCCATTGCGGGCGCCGTGGCCAGCATGGCGCTGGCCGCGATCAAAAGCATCAATTTCTTCATGGCGTCCCCTACGGATTGGTCGTGCACTCGGGTCATGCAAACTGCCCGTTGGTTGCTGGGTGCTCCGGCATATGCCCCGGAAGGTCATCGGTCAGGCTGAAAGCAGTCTACGGCAACCTCAACGCGCGAGGCAACGGTTTCGCCAACCTGTCGTGACGAAGTGTTGCGCGGACGTCATGTTGCGCCGCGGCAGGTGGCGCGACCCCCGGTATACCCGGCCCGGCGAACGCGGTATCATATTGTTTTACCTGAATAATCCTACAGGAATACCTGCCGTGTCCGCTTCCACCGTCCAGCGCCATCGCGCCGCCGGCGCCCCCGCCGAGGGGTCCGGTCCGCGGATCGACGATACCCGCATCGTCGACATCACCGAACTCTCGCCGCCGGCCCACCTGCTGCGCGAGTTTCCGGTTTCCGAAGCGCCCGCGGCCACGACCTACGACGCGCGCCAGGCCATCCACCGGGTCCTGCATGGTGCCGACGACCGGCTGCTGGTCGTTGTGGGTCCCTGCTCCATCCACGACTACGATGCCGCCATCGACTACGCGACGCGGCTGGCCGCGCTCAAACGCGAGCTCGACGACCACCTGATCATCGTGATGCGTGTGTACTTCGAGAAGCCGCGCACCACGGTGGGCTGGAAGGGACTCGTCAACGATCCGCGCCTCGACAACAGCTTCCGCATCAACGAGGGCCTGCGTCTCGCGCGGCGCATCCTGCTCGAGATCAACGAGCTCGACCTGCCCGCCGGCACGGAATACCTCGACATGATCACGCCGCAGTACATCGCCGATCTCATCGCCTGGGGCGCCATCGGCGCGCGCACCACCGAAAGCCAGGTGCACCGGCAGCTGGCCTCCGGCCTGTCGTGCCCGGTGGGCTTCAAGAACGGCACCAATGGCGACGTGCGCATCGCGGTGGACGCGATCAAGGCCGCGTCGGCGCCGCACCACTTCCTGTCGGTCACCAAGGGCGGCCACTCCGCCATTGTGCACACCGCCGGCAACGAGGATTGCCACATCATTCTGCGCGGCGGCAAGGCCACCAACTACGACGCCGCCAGCGTCGACGCCGTCAGCAAGGAACTGGCCAATGCCGGCCTGGCCGCGCGCGTGATGATCGATTGCTCGCACGCCAACAGCCAAAAGAATCACGACCGCCAGGTCGACGTGGCGCGCGATATCGGCACGCAGATCGCCGCTGGCGATGCGCGCATCTTCGGCGTCATGATCGAAAGCCACATCCATGCAGGCCGCCAGGACCTGGTGGCGGACCGTCTGCTCGACTATGGCGTCTCGATCACCGATGCGTGCATCGGCTGGGATGCCACCGTGGAAACGTTGCGCGGGCTCGCGGAAGCCGTACGGCTCCGCCGCCTGAAGCTCGCCGACGAAGCGTGAAGGACAAGCGGCGCCGCCCCGTTGCAGCATCAACGCGCGCCGGCCACGTGCCGGTCGAGACCGAGTTGAAGTTGGCGCTCGATCCGGCCGCCGCCGCCAAGGTTGCCCGGCACCCCGCCCTCAAGGCGTTGAAGCGCGGCCGCGCGCGAAACGCGCGCCTGGTCGCCACCTACTTTGATACGGTCGATGGCGACCTTGCCGCCGCTGGTATCGGCCTGCGGTTGCGTCGCGAGGGCAAACGTATCGTGCAGACGGTCAAGGGGCCGGCCGGGAGCGACCACACCGTGGGGATGGGCAGCCGCGCCGAGTACGAATGGCCCGTCACCAGTGCGCACCTCGATCCACTGCGCTTTGCGACCACACCCTTTCGCCGCGTGCTGGGCAAGGCAGAGCAGCGCGGACTCGCGGCACGCTTCGTCACCGACTATGCCCGCACGGCGATCCCGCTGACGTTTCCCGACAGCACGATGGCGACGTTGTGCATCGACATCGGCGAGATCCGCACCGACGACGGTGGTCCGCTGGTGCGCATACCTCTGCATGAGATCGAGCTGGAACTCGAAGCCGGTGATCCGTTGCGCCTGTTCGAGCTCGCGCAGCTGCTGGCGCAGACGCTGCCGCTGACCCTCGAAACCGCGAGCAAGGCGGAACGCGGTTACCGCTTGCGCGAACCCGCCACGCTGGCGCCTGTACGCGCCTTCGATGCCGATCTCGACAAGTCGGCCACCGCCAGCGAGGCCTTTGCGGCGATCATCCGCGCCTGCCTCGCGCAGATCGAAGGCAACGCCGCAGGACTGTGCAGTGACGACGATCCCGAGTGGATCCACCAGATGCGGATCGGCGTGCGCCGCCTGCGCGCATGCCTGTCGCTGGGGCGCGCGGCGTTTCCGGCCGCGCAGCTCGAACCATTGCGTGTCGAACTGCGCTGGCTGGCGCAGGCACTCGGCCCCGCGCGCGACCTCGATGTGTTCGTGACGTCAACGTTGCCGGCCTTCAAGACCGCATTGGCGCGTGGCAGTGGCGCTGGACCGCTCGATCGCGCTCTGCGCTCGCTGGTGGCGCGCGCGCGGCGGCAACGCACGCTCTCGCGAAGCGCCGCGCGCGCGGCGGTGTCCTCGCCGCGCTTTGTTCGCCTGATGCTCGCCGCAGCGGCGTTGGCAGCGCAGCCTGCCGGCAGCAACGCCACGGAAACGACGCCGGAATTCGACGTGCGCACCGGTTCGGCTCGCGACTTCGCGCGGCCGCTGCTGAAGCGCCGGCACCGGCAATTGCTGGATCTGGGCCAGGACCTCGCGCATGCGCAACCGGCCGCCCGCCACGCGGCGCGACTCGCGGCAAAGAAGTTGCGCTACGCCACCGAGTTCTTCGCGCCGCTCTTTCCCAGGAAGCGCACGCGGGACTACCGGCGCGCGCTGGCGTTGCTGCAGGAAGAACTCGGATTGTGGAACGATGCCGCCGTCGCCGCCGGACTTGCTGCCGCGATTTCCGGTTCGGAATCCGCCGTGGCTGCTGCGTTCAGCGGTGCGGCCGCTGGCGCCGGCGCGGCGCGCGAACAGAAGCTGACGCAGGCGTGGGACGCGTTCACCAAAGCCTCGTCGTTCTGGACGCAGCATTGAATGTCGCCTCGCCGCGGACCCGCGACCATCAACGCCTATCGCCCGCCTGCCTGGCTGCCAGGCCGCCACGCGCAGACGCTCTACCCGTTCTTCCTGCCTCGCCCCGGCGTCGCGTTCCAGCGCCAGCGGCTCGAAACACCCGACGGCGATTTCTGGGATGTCGACTGGGCCGGCGCGCAGCCGGATGCGCAATCGACCACACCCTTGCTGGTCGTCTTCCATGGTCTCGAGGGCAATTCCGATTCGAACTATGCGCGCCACCTGATGCACGAGGCGAAAGTGCGCGGATGGCGTGGCGCGGTCCCGCACTTTCGCGGTTGCAGTGGCGAACCCAACCGCTTGCCGCGCGCCTACCATTCAGGCGACCACGCCGAAGTCGGCGTCATGCTGAATGCGCTGCGTGCCTGCGTCGCCGCGGGAACGCCCATGGTGACCGTGGGCATTTCGCTCGGCGGCAGTGCCCTCCTCAATTGGCTCGGACGTGCAGGTCAGGAAGCCTCGGCGACGGTAAGCGCCGTGGCCACGGCTTCCGTCCCGCTCGACCTGATGGCGGCGGGCCTCGCGATCGACCGCGGTTTCAATCGCATCTATGCCTGGCACTTCCTGCGCACGTTGAAGCCGAAGGCGATTGCGCTGGCGGCGCGCTTTCCCGGCCGCATCGATGCGGCGCGCGTTGCCCGCGCCACCACGATGCGTGAATTCGATGATGCGGTCACCGCACCGTTGCACGGCTTCGCCGATGTCGACGACTATTGGACTCGCGGTTCGAGCAAGCCTTGGTTGCGGGGCGTGGCCGTCCCGACGCTGGTACTCAACGCCCGCAACGATCCTTTCGTTCCCGGCATTTCGCTGCCCAGTGCTGCCGAGGTGTCACGATGGGTGCATCTCGAGCAGCCACCGGCCGGCGGCCACGCCGGATTTCCGGATGGGCGCTTTCCCGGTTCGGGCGCATGGCTGCCACGCCGTCTTGCCGCATTCCTTGCCACGGCACTGCACGACGATCATGAGAGACTACCGGCGGTCGCACTGGCCCCCGCCTGACATCCACATTCACATTCCAACCTGCACACTCGCTCCATGCACCCGCTTCCGCGCGCCATCTTCAAGGCCTATGACATCCGCGGCATCGTCGGCGACACGCTGACACCTGCCATCGTCCACCGCATCGGCCAGGGCTTGGCCACGCTGGCGCGAGACCGCGGCCGCGACACTTTTGCCATCGGCCGTGACGGCCGCCTTTCCGGACCGGCGTTGATGACGGCGCTGGCCGACGGCCTGCGCGCAGGCGGCGCCAACGTGCTCGACCTCGGCATGGTAGCCACGCCGATGACCTACTTCGCCGCCGGTGTGCTTGGCACCGGTTGCAGCGTGATGGTCACCGGCAGCCACAATCCGCCCGAGTACAACGGACTCAAAATGGTCGTCGATGGCACCACGCTTTCGGGCGACGACATCCAGGACTTGCGGCAGCGCTGCGACGACGGCCGGCTCGCCACCGGGCACGGCACGCTGGTGGCACACGACATTGCACCGGCCTATCTCGATCGCATCGTCGGCGACGTGAAAATCAACCGACCCATGCGCATCGCCGTGGATTGCGGCAACGGCGTGGCCGGCGCGTTCGCGCCCACGCTGTTCACGCGGATGGGCTGCGAGGTCATGCCACTGTATTGTGATGTCGACGGCAATTTTCCCAACCATCATCCTGATCCGTCGAAGCCGGAAAACTTGGCCGACTTGGTGGCACGGTTGCGCGAAGGTGATTGCGAACTCGGGCTCGCCTTCGACGGCGACGGCGATCGCCTGGGCGTGGTCACGCGCGACGGTCATGTCATCTATCCCGATCGGCAACTGATGCTGTTCGCCGCCGATGTGCTGTCCCGCAATCCGGGCGCGACGGTCATCTACGACGTCAAGTCCACGCGCAACCTGTCGCCCTGGATCAAGAAGCACGGCGGCGTGCCAATGCTGTGGAAGACGGGCCACTCGCTGATCAAGGGCAAGATGAAGGAAACGGGCGCCGCGTTGGCGGGCGAAATGAGCGGCCACACTTTCTTCGGCGAGCGCTGGTTCGGCTTTGACGATGGCATGTACGCAGGCGCGCGGCTGCTCGAGATCCTGTCGCGGCACGCCGACCCGTCCGCCGTGCTGGACGCATTGCCCGACGCGGTGTCGACGCCGGAAATCAACATCGCATGTAGCGAAGGTGAAGCACATAGGCTGATCGAGCAGGTGGCCGCGCGCGAGACCTTCCCCGGTGCCGTGGCCGTCGTGCGCATCGATGGCCTGCGGGTGGAATACGCCGATGGCTTCGGCCTGGCGCGCGCATCGAACACCACCCCCGTGCTCGTGCTGCGCTTCGAGGCCGACGACGAAGCCGCACTCGCGCGGATCCAGGACACGTTCCGGCAGATGCTGGCGCGCGCCAAGCCAGGCATGGTCGTGCCGTTCTGAGTCCTGCCCGGACTCCATGACATGCTGACCATCGCCGACATCGAGGCCGCGCGGGCCCGCATTGCCGGGGGCATCTACGAGTCGCCGTGCGTTGAATCCGTGCCGCTGTCGCAACTCACGGGTGCGCACATCTATTGCAAGCTCGACTACCTGCAGCGCACCGGCAGCTTCAAGGAGCGCGGCGCGCGCAATGCGCTGCTGCGCCTGCCGGAGGACGCGCGCCGCCGCGGCGTGATCGCGGCATCGGCCGGCAACCACGCGCAAGGCATCGCCTACCACGCCAGCCTGCTTGGCATTCCCGCCACGGTGGTGATGCCGAAATTCGCCGCGCTGATCAAGGTCACCAATTGCCGGATGCTGGGCGCGAAGGTGATCCTGCACGGCACCGACATCGGCGAGGCGCGCACGCTGGCGGAGGAAATCGCGGCACGCGACCACCTTACATTCATCCATCCTTTCGACAACCTCGACGTGATGGCCGGGCAAGGCACGATGGGCCTCGAGATCCTCGAACAGACACCCGACGTCGATGCCGTGGTGGTCCCGGTGGGCGGCGGCGGACTCATCGCTGGCATCGGCACGGTGATGCGCGCGCGCAAGCCGTCGGTGCAAGTGGTGGGCGTCGAACCGGAACACGCCGCGTGCCTCACTGCGGCGTTGGCCGCCGGCAAGCCGGTGCCGGTGCCGCTGTTACCCACGTTGGCGGACGGTCTCGCCGTCCCGCAAATTGGCGCACATCCCTTTGCCGTGCTGCCACAGGTCGTCGATACGCTCGTCACGGTGAACGAGGCCAACATCGCACTCGCCATCCTGAGGCTCATCGAACTCGAGAAAAGTGTCGTCGAAGGCGCGGGTGCCGCGCCACTGGCCGCCTTCCTTGCCAACAAGCTCGATACGCTGAAGGGTCGCAACGTCGTACTGGTGCTGTGCGGCGGCAACATCGATCTGACGATGCTCGATCGCGTAATCGAAGTGGGCCTGGTCGCCGACGGTCGCCTGTCGCGTTTCACGGTATCGATCAGCGACCGGCCCGGCGGACTCGCGAAGCTGGCCGAGGTCATCGCGGCCAGCGGCGCGTCGATCAAGGAGATCGTGCACGACCGAGCGTTCTCCGGGCCCGATCTCTCGGCCGTGCGCGTCATCTGCGTCGTCGAGACCACCGGCCATCCGCACGTGCAGGGACTCCATGCGGCACTGGCCGACGCGGGGATCACGGTCGTCGGCTAGAAGTTCAGTCGCAGGCGAGGGTTGAGGTTCACGGGTTTTTTGCGTCGATACGGTATTCAGCGTCGCGGCGGTGGACAAGATTGCCGATTTCGGTAGAAGCGGCGTCGGCAGAAGTGGGGGGCCGTTGCCACGACTTGCGAAGCGACGCGGGGCGAGGGGCCTCCAGGCGGGCGCATTGGAGCCGTTCCGACCGGTGCGTGACAGCGAAAATGGGTGGCGAAACGGCCCTGCGCTCGATCCATTCGCGTGCTGCTGACGCCGTTTTGCATCCCGAATTTTCGCTCTCACGCGCCCGAGCGATAGCCTTCGGCGACCTAAGCCCGCCTGGAGGCGCCTCGCCCCGCGCCGAGCCACGACGAACAGAAACCAGAACGCACGCCGAGCCACGACGAGCAGCAACCACCACGCACGCCGAGCCACGATGAGCAGCAACCACCACGCACGCCAATCCACGACGAACAGAACTACGAACGCGTCCCCAGCGACGCCGCCCGCAGCCCCCGCCACTGCCACACCAGCAGCGCGACCACGCCGATCAGGCCGGCTCCGTCGAGCCACGCCAGCGGATACACCAGCATCAGCCCGCAAACGATCAGCACGGAGCGCTCGACCTGCGAACACGCGCGCAGCAGCCACTTCTGCACGCCGGCCGCCAGCGTCGCGATACCGACGATGGCAGTGAATGCAATCCACGCCACCTGCCCCCACGAGGCATCCGGCGGCATCTTCAGCAGCAGCGTCAAACCTGCCGGATCGAGCACGAATACGAAGGGCACGACCAAGGCCGGCAGCGTGAACTTCCATGACTGCAGCGTCGTCTGGTACGGGTCGCCACCCGCGGTGGCCGCCGCCGCGGACGGTGACAGCGCCGTCGGCGGCGAGACCTCGGACAGCACCGCGTAGTAGAAGATGAACATGTGTGCCGCGAAATCCGGCACGCCAAGCGTGGTCAGCGCCGGCGCCGCGATCACGGCGCAGATGATGTAGTTGGCCGTCACCGGGACCGCCAGCCCGATGACCCACACGATCAGCGCCGTGTAGAGTGCCGTCAAGGGCAGGCTTCCTCCCGCGCAGTCGATGACGATCGCGCTGAACTTGAGACCGAGGCCCGTCTTGGCGACTACACCGACAATGATGCCCGCCGCCGCGCACGTGGCCGCCACGTTCAGCATCTGCCTCGAGCCGTCCTTCAGCGCCGTCCACAGCTTGCGCACGCCCATGGCCGTATCGCGCCGCAGGAACGAAATCAGGTACGTGACGACCGTGGCATAGACCACCGACAGGATCGGCGAAAAGCCCACCAGCATGAACACGACGATCGAGATCAGCGACGCGAAGTGGTACCAATACTCGCGCGTCAGTTCGTGCAGCGACTGCCGCGTCGTCACCGTCACCTCGCGCATACCGAACTTGCGCGCGTCGATTTCCACCATCAGCAGCAGCGACAGGTAATAGAGCAACGTCGGGACCGTCGCCATCAACAGCACGTCGAGGTAGTTGATCTGCAGGAACCCGGCAATCAGAAACGCCGCGGCGCCCAGCACCGGCGGCGAGAAGGCCGCACCCAGGCCGCCGGCCGCCAGCAACCCGCCCGCCGCATCCTTGCCATAGCCCGAGCGCTCCAGCATCGGATATGCGACCGTGCCGATCGTCGCCGTCGTGGCGCCCGCCGACCCCGACGGCCCGCCGAGCAGGAATGACGCCAAGACCACCGCACGCCCCGCGCCGGTGGGCTTGCCGCTCATCGCGGCAAAGCTCCAGCCGAGGAGGAACTTGCCCGCGCCCGATTGCTGCAGGAAGGCTCCATAGATCGTGAACAGGATGATCAGCGTGGACGACACGTCCACCGCCGTGCCGAAGATGCCCTCGAGCGTCTGGTACAGGAAGCCCGTCATGCTGGTGATGTCGTAGCCACGGTGCTGCCACGACCCCGGCAGCCACGGCCCCACGAAAGCGTAGGCGAGGAAGAGGCTGATCACGATCACCATAATAGAGCCCGACGTGCGGCGGCAGGCCTCGAGCACCAGCAGCACGAACACCACGCCGAAGAAGGCATCGGATGCACGGGGAACGGTACTTCGATCCCAGAAGGTGTCACCGCCGGCCAGCAGGTAGGCGATGGTGGTGATAGCCAGCAGCGCTCCGACGACGTCCCACCACATCAGTCGATTGCGATCGCGCTTCGTCATCGGGAACAGCAGGAAGACCAGCACGAGCATGAAGCCCACGTGCACCGGGCGCAGCACCTGTGCCGGCATGATGTCCACCGCGGCATACAGGTGGAACAGCGACATCGCGACGAGCAGCGCCGCCGTGAAGCGGCCCAGCCAGCCGCGAAAGCGGTTGGTGGCGCCCTCTTC